>JBGOTL010000152.1:0-7547 GCA_041476465.1 Candidatus Acidiferrum sp.
AACGTCGGCCGCTTTGCGGTCGCCAAAAACGTCGGCCGCTTTGCGGTCGCCAAAAACCATGACGCGATGTCTTGATTGCGGCTCTGAACGGATCGCCGATCAGTGTCCCGCTTGCGGACTGACCTCCGCCGCCGCGGAACTCGTGTTCCGCCGCCACTTGCTGACGCGTTCGGTTATCTTTCTCGCCGGTTCGTCGCTGTTTCCCTATGTCAGCCAGATCTATCCGCCTCTCGACCTGGACCTGATGCTGATCTTCTTCGGTGTACTCTTCTTTGTCGCGCTAGCCGTGGCCATTCTCCTCGATCGCCGCGCGCGGAATCGCCAGGACATCGAAGTGCTCAAGCGAATCTACGCCGGGTTTATTCCACTGCCATGGATTCTCTGCGCCACCCTGCTAGGAAATGGAAGATTTGATTCATCGAAAAACTTGCAATATCACCCGAGCGCCGTCGACAGCCGCTATTACATGAAAGGCGTGGTGCGCGGCAGTCGCCGGCTGTTTGTTTATTCCTGGCGCCCGGGACAGCATATCGAGCGCCTCGCGGTGGATGCGGACGATTTCGATCGTTTCCGCGATGGCGACCAGATCGTCGTTGGGGTCGAGCCGGGGGCGCTCGGCATTCCATGGTTTTACGGCGTGTACCGCCGTTAGCCGCGCGATACTCAATACATGGGTTTTCCATCGGGACGCAGCGGAATTTGCAATTCCAAAACGTGCCCTTCCTTGCCGAAGCGAAACCTCACGCGCTCCACTAGACCCACGTTGCGTTCTTTCCACTCCGACAGATCAATGGGCTTCTCCGGCAAATCGGAGACCGACCACTGCACATCCTCCCCTTGCGCGGTCACTTTCCCTGGGTCCACGTCAAACACCTGTTGCTCCGTCAGGTTGACGAACAAGAATCGCTTCCACAAACGCACCAGCAATAGGCCGCGCTTCTCCGCGTGATAAATGTTCCATGATTTCGGCGCTTCGTCGTTAAATTTCAAAATGGCAAAGGAAACCGGTTTCCAGATCAATTTCTTGTCGGAGTTATCGGGAGACTGACCGATGGCTGATAAGCACCAAATGAGCACGGCAAAAATAGCCAGCGTCAGCCGGAAACAGAGACGTGATTTCACCACAAGCGACCAGACCCACTTTCGCGCCTCGGCATTCCCCATCCCCGCAATCAGAAGGAAGCTTTGCCCGGCAGGGGATGCCCCCCGGGAAGCGCCAGCATGGAGATCTGTCCGTGGTGAGCAGATTTTCCCGGCGCGCAAGGGCGTTATCCTCACTGAGTCGTTGGACCGCTGACGAGTGTACGATGCCGGATTGCTCGCAGCAAGCGGGAGAGGCGCACGAAGAGCGTGTGGCCGCAGTTTAGCTTTGAGGATTGCGTCCCCCCACCCTTTTTGTTAGGCTTCGCGCACTCCAACCTGTGGGAGGTTCTACCATGGCGTTTTGCAAAGCTTGCGGCACCGAGTTAGGCGGAGCGGCGTTCTGTCCGAAGTGCGGCGCGGGTCAAAGTGCATCGGCCGTACCGGCAGGGTCTGTCAGTGGCGGGCTCGAGGAGAACGTGGCTGGATTGCTCTGCTACGCTCTCGGCTGGGTCACTGGGATCATCTTTCTTCTGATCGACAAACGGCCTTTCGTTAGATTCCACGCGGCGCAATCGATTGTAGTCTTCGGAGCGTTGACCGTTCTTCGAATCGGCTTGGGAATAATCACTGGCTTTGGCGGCTTGCTCGGCCTCGGTTTGTGGGCCGGCATTTCCATGCTGATTGGCTTGCTGGGTCTCGTGCTCTGGATACTTCTCATGATTAAGGCTTTTCAGCACGAACTCTTTAAAGTGCCGGTCGCGGCGGGAATCGCCGAGGGAATTGCGGGGAAATAGCGCTCTCCCCCATTTCGCTGCCGGCAATTTTCAAGGAGCTGCGCGACATTGCATCGCGCGGCTCCTTTTTCCTTCAGTTACAGGGTCTTGACAGGCTGCGGAAAAAGCCCGCTTACTGTCATCCCGAGCGCAGCGAGGGATCTGCTTTTTCCGAAAAAGCCAAGAAAAAGCAGATTCCTCGTCGCCTCCGGCGCCTCGGAATGACACCAATGGGGCTTTTTCCGCAGCCGGTTGAGAAACTCTAGCAGGGCCGCGCGGCCTTTGCTGGAAAGTTCGAAGCCGGAACTCGCCCTTCCCTCGCGGCAGAGCCCAGGCGGCACGCCACAAAAGAGCAGTGCCGGGTATAATGCTCCCCCATGACTGCGGCCCCCGCGCTCCTCAAACGTGCTTATCGAATGTTCACCCGGGTCTTTCCCCGGTGCAGCATGATCTCGCAGGCCATCGCCTTTAATTTATTCCTCGCCTTTTTCCCCACCCTGCTGATCGCCGTGGGACTTGCCTCCAGCCGCATCGGTGGGCGCACCAGCCTTCTCGAGCTCATCACCGACTTCACCTTGTTCTTGCCGCCCGGCAGCCAAGGCATCGTCTCTGAATTTCTCGTCAAGCGCGGGCCCGATGCCTGGAAGTTTGCGATTGTGGGCTGGGCGGGCACGCTGCTGGCGGGTTCCCAGGTAATGAAGCTGCTCATGGAAGGCATTCACATCATCTATGGAGACCGTGAAAAGCCCGGATTTCTCCACCGCCAATTTCGTGGACTGCTCTTGCTGCTGATCACCATCGCGCCTCTGTTGGCTGCCGGCATCCTGGGCGTTTTTGGCCGGCCGCTGCGGCGCTGGATTGTGCTCGAATTTGGAAATACAACCGTCTTCCGGGGATTTTGGGTATTCTTGTTTCCCGCGGCCGCAATCGTGCTGGCCATGCTGGCACTCACGGTGATCTATCGTGTCGCCCGGCCGCACCAGGACACCCTGCGCAACGTGTTGCCCGGCGCGATGGTGGCGACGCTGCTCTGGTGGCTGGTGGATGTGCTGTTCGGTTTTTATGTGCGCAAGGTCCCGTACAGCATTGTCTATGGAGGTCTCGCTGCCGTCATTGGCTTGCTGATCTGGATGCAGCTTTCCGCGGTGATTATTTTCCTGGGCGCGGCCTGGAATGCGGAGCTGGCCGCCAGCCGCAAAGAAGCGCGAGGTCGTTAGCAACAGGCGCGCTGCTGCCGGTGCTCTTTTCCAGTCTGCGTGACCCGCGGGGCCTGAGCTATCGCGATTCGTTGGCGCAAAAATTCGCCAGAGCGTATAGTCAAATTGCCAGTCCGCGTCGAAGCATCCCGCACTGTCAGTGATGCAATCGGCGCAAACCTCTGGGGATGCGAAGCCCGAAAGGGAAGGGATGTTTTACCCATTGCAGTTCCCGGTCATTCGGCGCCTTACCACCCTCCTGTGTTGTTTTTCGTTCGTTTTTTTCGGCCAGCCCCCGCGCGCGCAGGATTCCCCCGCGAAAAAGGAAACCGCGCCATCGGCTGCGCCCGCTGACAAATCCGAGCTCGCCACGCGCGATACCCCCGCGGAGTTTAAAGTCCGGGTGAACCTCGTCCAGGTGCGCGTCGTCGTCCGCGATGCAAGAGGAAGCATCATCGACAATTTGCGCCGCGAGGATTTCCAGCTTTTTGATGGGCGCAAGCTGCAGGTGATTTCCACATTTGCCGCGGAGACCCCGGCTTCACGCAGGTTAAAGGTAACGCCTGCGCCGCCGAACACGGGTCCATCCGCGCCCGATGCCGGGACCATGGGAGCAGCCACTGTTGCGCTGCCAGAGCGCTTTGTCGCGCTGGTTTTTGATGACGGCCACATGGCGATGCAAGACACACTCCCTGTTCGGGTAGCAGCAAAACATTTCCTGGAAGCGCTTTCTGCGACCGACCGCATAGGCATTTATACGACCTCGGGTCAACTGACTCAGGAGTTCACCAGCGACCGCGAATTGCTCAACAACTCCCTGCTGGGCCTCGCGCCCCGCCCGATTGCCGGTACCCTCGGCTCGGACTGCCCTGACGTCAGCTACTACCAGGCCGATTTGATCGAAAACAGGCGTGATGATCAAGCGTTCGCCGTGGCCGTCGAGGATGCCATTCAGTGCGGATTCAACGGAGATCACAGAAAGGCGGATCAGGCACAGTCTCTTGTTCGTTCGGCCTCGCGCCGCGCGCTGGCGGTGGGGGATGCGCAGGGTGAATACACCTATCGCCACCTGGAGGATGTCCTGCGGCGGCTTTCGGCCATGCCGGGCGAGCGCGTCATGGTGCTGGTTTCGCCGGGTTTTCTCATGTCCACGCTGGAGCTGGACTCTTCGGAGATTATTGATCGCGCCAATCGCTCGAACATCGTTATCAATACGCTCGACGCGCGGGGCCTCTACACCGCGGACCTCATGGGGGACATCGCAAGCCCCCCGCGTAGTTCCTTCAATACCGCCGGCTTCAAGTCCTCCTATCGCATCTCGGCTCAATCCGCACAGGCCGAAGTCCTCGCGGAATTCGCGGCGGGGACGGGGGGCACTTTTTTTCATAACAGCAACGATTTGGACGAAGGTCTTCGTCAGGCTGGCATAGCCCCTCCTTCGTCTTATCTGCTCGGCTTCTCTCCGCAAAACCTGAAGCTGGACGGCAGTTACCACACCCTCCGCGTGGCGCTCGCCAACAAACAAAAATATTCCATCCAGGCGCGTCACGGATATTACGCGCCGCGCAATTTGCCAGATCCCAAGGAAGCGGCGAAGCAGGAGATTCAGGAAGCGGTTTTTTCCCAGGAGGAAATTCATGATATCCCCCTGGAGTTGCAAACGCAGTTTTTTAAGAAGGATGAGCTCGCGGCCCGGCTTTCCGTCCTGACCCGGCTGGATTTGAAAGGTCTTCGCTTCCGGAAAGCGGAAGGACGCAACTTCGACAACCTCACCGTGGCCACCGCAATTTTTGATGAGAACGGAAATTACGTTACTGGCGGAGAAAAGATCGTCGAAATGCGCCTCCTGGAGGCCACCTACCAACGCCTCAGCCGCTCTGGGCTTTCGCTGAAATCAAGTTTTGCTGTTCAGCCGGGGAAGTATCTCGTGCGTTTGGTGATTAGAGACGCCGAAGGATCTCAAATGGCCGCGCGCAACGCCGCGGTTGTCATTCCGTACTAAAGGGGAGGCCGCACATGAGTACACCGCAATTTCAAGAAATTCTTCACGTGAAAACTCTTCCCTGGATTCTCGTCACGGCCCTTTGTCTCCTCCCCACGGGGGTGCGCGCCCAGGCGCAGTCTCCAGCTACAACTTCAGCTACAACTCCGGCTACAACTCCGGCTACAACTCAAGTCACGACACCGGTCACCGCGCCGGTCATCAAGAGCGAATCGCGCCTGGTGCTGGTGGACGCCGTCGTGACCGACAAAAAAGGAAATTACGCCCACGACCTCACGAAAAACGATTTCAAGGTTTTTGAGGACAACAAGGAGCAGGCTGTCTCCAGTTTTTCCTTCGGTGCGGATACCGCCATCCAAGCCAGTGGGCAAAAACGCTACCTCATTCTCTTTTTCGATAATTCCTCAATGCAAGCCCCCGATCAAATCCAGGCTCGCAGCGCCGCGGCGAAATTTATCGAAAATAACGCAGCGCCGGACCGCCTTATGGCCGTGATCGATTTTGGCGGCAGTCTGCGCGTCAGGCAGAACTTCACGGCGAACGCCGATCTGCTGCGCTCGGCGGTGAGTGGCGTGAAAAATTCGAATGTCTATTCCAACGCCCCGGACGCTTCCCAGCCCGTGACCATCGCCTCGGCGGGAATGTCCTCCATCAGCAGCGCCGAAGCCGATTACGGCGCGCGCACCATGCTGCTCGCCGTGCGCAGCCTGGCGAAAAACCTCCGCAGCGTGCCGGGCCGCAAAATGCTCGTGTTGTTCTCCGCCGGGTTCCCGCTTACCCCGGAGCGCATCTCCGAACTTACGGCCACCATCGACGCTTGCAACAAGTCTAACGTCTCGATCTATTCGCTCGACGTGCGCGGCCTTGTCGCGCCCATCCCCGGTGGTATGAGCATGAAACATCCGCCCGCAGGTGGGTCACATCCCGCGGCGCGGGTGGCCCACGCACCGCGAACTTCTGCGCGGCCTCATCTCATATTGGCGGCGTTTCCCGCCAAAGCCATGCTCGAGCCTCAAAAGCCTGGTGGTGGCGGGGGTGGTGGTGGCGGCGGTGGAGGAGGCCGTCCTGGCGGCGGTCCTGGAGGTCCCGGTGGTGGATCGGGTAGCGGGAGCGGTGGCGGCGGTAAGGGCGGCTCGGGCGGCGGAACCGGCGGTGGCGCAGGCGGTGGCAAAGGTGGCTCCGGCGGTGGCGCAGGTGGCGGCAAGGGTGGCTCCGGCGGTGGGGCAGGTGGCGGCAAAGGTGGCTCCGGTGGTGGGGGCTTCAATCCAGCCACGAACAGAGTCACGACTTCCTTCAATCAGTCGCGTTCGTTGATTCCTCAGCTCCCGGAATCCACCGCGACAAACCAGCAGATTCTCGCCGCGCTGGCCGAAGGGACCGGTGGTTTCTCCATTTTTAATACCAACGATCTTCTCGGCGGACTCGAACGTATCGGCCGCGAACAGAACGAGTTTTACATTCTTGGCTATGTTCCATTGGAATCGCCGGAAGGAAGTTGCCACACCTTAAAGGTCAAGCTCAATCACGGCGGCTTGAACGTGCGTTCGCGCAGCGGCTACTGCAACGTTAGGTCCACCAATGTCCTGGAAGGGAAACCGCTCGAAAAGCAGCTCGAGCTGCGCGCCACCGCGGCGCAAGCCGGTTCCATTCATGGCGCATTGCTGGCGCCGTATTTCTATACCGCGCCGAACGTGGCACGCGTGAACCTGTCCATGGAAATTCCTTCTGACACGCTGAATTTCAACAAGGACAAGGGTAAGTATCACGCAAACGTGAATGTGCTGGGCATCGCCTACCGTCCGGATGGCTCCATCGGGGCGCGCTTCAGCGATACCGTCAACCTCGATCTGGAGAAGGATGAGTGGAAAGAGTTCATCAAATCACCCTACCGGTACGAAAACCAGTTCGATGCGGCCCCCGGCATTTACAAGCTGACCGTGGTGTTGAACGCCGGCGGCGATAATTTTGGCAAATTCGAATCTCCCCTGCAGATCGACGCCTACGACGGAACACATTTCAGCCTGGGTGGTGTGGTACTCACCAACTCAGCGCAAAAGGTTTCCGACATTCCCACCGGCGTGGATTCCGAGCTGCTGGAAGACCGCACGCCCCTGGTCGTGAAGGGCATGCAGGTAATTCCATCGGTCAGCAACCGCTTCAAGCGTTCCGACAATGTAATCCTGTACACGGAAGTCTATGAGCCGCTGCTCACCTCGGAAAATCCACCACAAGTCGGCGCCAGCTACCGCGTGTTCGAGCGCGCCTCCAACAAGGAATTATTCTTCACCGGGGTCATTCGCTTGGACGACTTCATCCAGAAGGGCAATCCCGTTATTCCGATCGGCCTGATGGTGAAAGTGAAAGACCTGACGCCTGGGAGTTATCGTCTCCTGGTGCAGGCGGTTGACGCCGCAAAAAATCAAGCGTCGCCCCGCACCCTCGATTTCGACGTCACCGACTAGTCTTTTCGCCCGGGTAGCGTTTCGACACGCA
>JBGOTL010000153.1:0-7508 GCA_041476465.1 Candidatus Acidiferrum sp.
ATGGCGATGGACCGGTCCAACCACAACGTCTACTTGGTCACGGCGGAATTCGGGCCGGCACCCGCGCCAACCGCGGAACATCCACACCCACGCCCGCCGAGCCTTCCGGGCACGTTTACGCTGCTGATTTACGGCAAGTAAATTCGGGCGCTGCGACGGTGAGGAAAATCCATGGCCCACGTCCCCCCGGGGACGTGGGCTTTTTATTTTGCGGATGACGATAGAGACAGATGGCCACGCTCGGGTCCAGCGGCCCCAGACGAGTGATGTATAATGAAAAATCAGAGGAAGTCGTATTCTTCATGCCAGATGAGGCAAAAATAGTGGGGGCGGACGGCAAGACGCGGTTGCGCAGGCGGTTGCGATTTGTGAGGACCCGTACGCGCGAATTGATGATGATCGGGAAGGCGCTGGTCTCGACACGGCACCCGATCCTGGTGCACATCATCCCGATGCGGCGCTGCAATCTGGCGTGCACGTATTGCAACGAATTTGACGACGTTTCGGATCCGGTGCCGCTGCAAGAGATGAAGCAGCGCCTGGACCTGATCGCGGACATGGGGACGACGATTATCACCATAAGCGGAGGCGAGCCGCTGATGCATCCGGAGCTGGACGAGGTGATCCGGCACATACGGCGGCGCGGGATGATCGCCGGGATGATCACCAACGGGTTTTATTTGAACAAGGAACGCATCGAGCGGCTGAATGACGCGGGGCTGGAGCACCTGCAGATCAGCATTGATAACGCCGTGCCGGATGAGGTGTCGAAGAAAAGCCTGAAGACGCTGGACGGGCGGCTGGAGATGCTCTCGCAGTGCGCGGTCTTTCAAGTGAACATCAATTCAGTGCTGGGCAGCGGCGTGAAGAACCCCGAAGATGCTCTGCAAATCGCGCATCGCGCCGTGGAGCTGGGCTTTACGAGCACGGTGGGAATCATTCACGACAACAACGGGCAATTGAAGCCGCTAGGGCCGCGCGAGCAAGAAATTTTTGAGGAGATCATGACGCTGGGGAAGCGATCATTTTCGCGCTTCAACGAGTTTCAACATAATGTGGCGCGCGGGCGGGAACACAACTGGCGCTGCCGGTCTGGTTCGAGGTACCTCTATATTTGCGAGGACGGACTGGTGCACTGGTGCTCGCAGCAGCGCGGGTATCCGGGGATTGTGCTGGCGCAGTATACGCCGGAGATGCGGCACCGCGAGTTTTTGACGGAGAAGTTTTGCGCGGCGCGCTGCACGGTTTCCTGCGTGCAACAGGTGGGCATTCTGGATAACTGGCGCACGCCGCAGACACTGAAGCCAACGCCGATGGCGCCGCCGTCTGACCTGGTGCAGATCGGGACTTCACGCGGGAATTCGTAGCCTGCTTCCTTCATGTTTCTTTTTGGATACAATCGAAACCCCGGAGGATTGACCACAGGGCGCCACATTTACAGAATAAAACCATGACGAACGCAGCGATTGAAACTGAAAATCTTAGTAAGCAGTACCCGCACGGGTTTCTGCACCTGAAGAAGAAGACTTCGCTCGAGGGATTGACCATGCAGGTCGAGACCGGCGAGGTGTTCGGTTTTCTGGGGCCGAACGGCGCGGGGAAGACCACCGCCATCAAACTGCTGATGGGGCTGATTTTTCCAGATGGCGGCACGGCGCGGATTCTGGGGAAATCGATCAGCGAGGTTGCCATGCACCAGAATGTCGGTTACCTGCCGGAGCAGCCTTATTTTTACGATTATCTGACAGCGGCGGAAGTGCTTGATTACTTCGCGAGGATTCACGATCTGGCGGAGGCGGACCGGCACGAACGCGTGGAGCGGATGCTGAGGAAGGTCGGCCTGGAAACCGCGAAGAAAATTCAACTGCGAAAATTTTCCAAGGGCATGCTGCAGCGCGTGGGACTGGCGCAGGCGATTCTCCACGACCCGCAAGTTGTGATCCTGGATGAGCCGATGTCGGGGCTTGATCCGATCGGACGGCGGGAAGTGCGCGACATCATTTTGGAATTGAAGCGGGAGGGAAAGACGGTGCTTTTTTCGACGCACGTTCTTTCCGATGCGGAGATGCTGTGCGATCGCGTCGGCGTGATCGTAAGCGGAAAGTTGCGCGGGGTCGGCGCACCCGAAGAGATCGTGGGGGTCAAGACCAGCGGAATGGAAATTTTGTTTGAACTCGCGAAGAACGATGCCAAGGCGCCTCTGTTGAGCGCGGCGACACGCACGGGCGATCGCTACCGGGCGCACGTGGGCGAGGGAGAGCTGTACGCGGCGCTGGAGCAACTGCGCGGGGCCGGCGCAAAAATCCTGTCGGTGTCCCAGGTAAAGCCGACGCTGGAAGAATACTTCATGCACCTGGTGGAGGCGGATCGCGCACAGGCCGCGGCGGTGGAGGTGAGCGGGAAATGAAACGCGCCGGCGTGGTGGCGTTAAATACATTTCGCGAAGCAGTGCGCGACCGGGTTTTATATAACCTGGTGTTTTTCGCGCTGCTGATGATGGCGGTGGCGATTCTAGTGGGACAAATTTCCATCGGGATCGAAGAGAGTGTGATTGTAAGCCTGGGTTTGACCGCGATTTCGGTGATCGGTTTGTTTATCGCCGTCTTCATGGGCGTCGGGCTGGTATACAAGGAGATGGACAAGCGCACGCTGTATGCCTTGCTGGCCAAGCCGGTGCGGCGGTGGGAATTTCTGCTGGGTAAATTCGGCGGGCTACTGCTGACGCTGGCGGTGAACACAGCGGCCATGGCCGCGGGACTCTACGTGGCCTTGTACTACGTGAAGCATCCGCTGGAACGCTCGGATGCCTTTGTACTCACTGCCGTGTACTTGATCCTGTTGAAGCTGGCGATGGTGGTGGCGATCGCGCTCTTGTTTTCCTGTTTCACGTCGCCATTTCTGGCGATTTTGTTCACGACGGGAATCTATATCGCGGGACTCTTCGCGCAGGATCTGCGGACCATCCAGAGCCAGACGATGGCGCACTCGACCGCTGCTTTCCTGAGGGGGCTCTCGTATCTGTTGCCGAATTTTGAGAATTTCAACGTGATGGCCGCAGTGGCACATGGGCGGGGCGTGCCAGGCACGCTGGTACTGCACAACACGCTGTACGCCGTGATCTACTGCACGATTGTTCTGGTCCTGGCCGCGGGCGTCTTCTCCCGGCGCAATCTGAAATGAGCGCGCGCAGTCCATTGGCGTGGCTGGTTTGTGGCGTGCTGACGCTTGGATTTGCCGGTGTGTGGCAACTGCAAGAGAGAATTGATGCGCAGCGCGCGGCGATGTATCTGGAGCGCGACGATTTGATGTTGCGCTCGGGAAAAGTCGTGCAGGCCATGAGCCTGGAATACGCGCCGCTGGTGGCGGACTTGTACTGGACTCGGGCGGTACAGTACTACGGGAATAAGCACAACGCGCACGAGGCGAACCTGGAGCTGCTGTGGCCTTTGCTGGATGTGACCACAACGCTGGATCCTAGCCTGACGGTCGCGTATCGCTTCGGTTCGACGTTTCTGAGCGAACCTGCGCCGGGCGGCGCGGGGCGTCCAGACCTCGCCGTGCAATTGCTGGAGCGCGGGATTAAGGCGAATCCGGACTACTGGCGCTTTTATCAAGACCTGGGCTTCGTCTATTACTTTGATTTGAAGGATTACCCGAAGGCTTCACAGGCGTTTTACGAAGGGAGCAAGCATCCAGCCGCCCAAATATGGATGAAAGTGATGGCGGCAAAGATCGCCGCCGAAGGTGAGTCGCTGGAGACTTCCATCTTCCTGTGGAAGCAAGTGTATGACACGGCCACGGACCCGGCCTTGAAGAACAATGCGGAGACGCATTTGAGATCCTTGAAGGTAAAGATCGATTGCCAGCAGATCGACGCACTTTCCGAAGAATATGCGAAGCGCACAGGCAAACGCCCCGCGAGTATCCGCGAACTGCTGCAGGCCGGAATGATCCCCGGAATACCACTGGATCCCATGGGATATCCCTATGAACTGGGCGAAGATGGAAAAGCCGAGGTTAATTTGCAGAGTCCGATGCTGGAAGAGCAGCTAATGAAGAATCAGAAGCAATAACTTTCGGCGCCCCGTGCGCCCAGTTCCCCCGCTACTCCGTTGCGCAAAGCAGGGTCATCTGCGGATCGATGACGATCTTGCGTGGTTCGATTTGCGTGGTGAAATGGAAAGATGTTTCGGGCCCGGCGGCGGCAATGGTTCCCAGGAAAGTGTTGTGACCGGCGCCGGCGTACAGAGGCACGGCAGCGATGAAAGACCGCTGGACTCCAGTCTGGAAAAGTTTGCCGCGAATCTGAAAGCCCTTTTCGCCGCGGCGCACGGTAAATTCCACACGGTAATGCGGGATGCCGGTTCCGCGCACCCAATCTTCAAAAAACCAGTCCATCGAGTGGCTGCCTTCGAGATCCATTTTCGGGGTCATGACCATTTCCACTTCGCGCTGCAAGTCAGCGGTGGAAAGTGCGCGGTACGCATACTTTTCCGCGAGCGTGTGCAACAGGGCGATGAAGGGCGCATCCGGATCGCGGCTGCCGGGCTGCCGCAGCATCTCGCGAAGCATGTGGAGCACCCAGGCCCCCTTGCCGTAGATGAGTTCATCGTAGCCTTCCGGTGATTTCGAGGAATTCAGCCGGGTGCCGAGGGCCAGCGATCCGATTTCGGCGGGAGTATGATCCCTGCCGGGTGCTTTTTCAAGAAGGCGTTTGCGGTAACGATCCAGCCAGACGCGAAGCGTATGGTCGGGGTTTTTCTGGGTGTCGGCAAAGAGCAGAGCAAGATAATTTGCGATAGATTCGTCGATCCACTGGTCGCGGTAACTGGACCAGCCGACAACATTGCCCCACCACTGATGCGCCACCTCGTGGAACGGAACGATTTCCGTGAACTGCTGCTGGGCGCTGGCATTAAGTCCTGCGCGTTCCTGGTCCCCCGCGGACAGAAACGAAAAGGTAGAAAGGTAGAGCAAACCGGGCCAGCCCTGGCCAAAAGTGCCGGGGATTTGGGAGACGCTGAGATGCGTGTAAGGAAAAGGGCCGCTGAATTTTTCGTAGAAGTAAATGGAGGAATCGATTTCGCGGCCAAGTTGCTTCAGGGCATCGGCGGGGCTCGGCGGCAAAGGGGGAATCTCCATCCTGTTGGGATTCGACGGATCTCCGTAGGACGGAACGATGGGCTCCCGCTTTGCGGGGGGACCGGCGATGCGGTTGCTGAGCGCCTGTTCCAGTTGCCGGTTGGCATAGACGTCCACGGAATGCGTCCCTGAAGCCAGCGAGGCGGAGGCGTAATCGCCGAGGTTGAATCCCGCGAAGGGGGCGGGATTCCTGGTATGCCAGTGGCCCACACGGAAATCACCATCCTCCAGTTCATCGACTTTGTCGCCGGTAGCGACCAGACGAAGACGTTTTGGCCAGCGCATGGTCAGATCGTAGATCGAGAACTCGGATGATTCTCCGAAGCGCGGATACCAGGTTTCCCGCGCCCCGACGTACAGCACTCCGTTGCCCGCATCTTCGATGACATTCCCGCGATACCGGAGATGCAGTGAAAATTCCTGGCCGCGTTGCGGCGGCTGGGGCAGGACGACATACAAAAAATCGTTTCCATGCGCGTCGCGTTCCTGCACGCTGAGCCCCTCGTTCTGAAAGAAGGTAAGCGATGCACCCTGATCGTTGGTCGCGCTTTGCACGTTCAGCGCCCGCGAGAGCTGGAAGCCGAGCAGCCGCTGGCCGCCGGTCTCCGCACGGAGGTGAACGGTCGAAGTTGCTTCCAGAGAGTTATTGGGGAGAATGGAGGTTTCGATGGTGTAGCGAAGCGCGCGAAAAGCGGAGGGCGGCGGCGTGGCGCCGGGGACGCGGTAGGAGGTCCACACGTCATAGAACGAAGTGTTGCCGGCGGCGCGAGTTTGCCCAAGCAGAAGAGATTCTTCGCGAGCCGGGTCGTAGAGAACATCGAAAGGGCCGGTGAGAATACCGTCGAGCCCGGCATGAAAGTAATGTCTGGCGTCTTGTGACAGCTCTTCAGAGAGAATGCGCAGCGAGTGGGAGGGATTGAGCCGCGTCAGGGCGCTCTCCCATCGGCCGGCCAACGCGGTGTCCGCTTGCGCGGTGATATTTGCGCCTTTAAGTTGGCGCAGGAGTTCTTCCGCCGTGTCATCGGTGAAGCGGATGTAAGCGGAGATGAACTCTTGATCCAAGACGGGAGCGCCCAAAAAGCGCGCCATCTGTTGCTTTTCCACGGGGTCGCGCGGCGTGGCCAGCGCGTGGCCGCGACCGGAGAAAACCGCGCCAGTGATGCGCCCTCCCACAGGCATGAAAAAAGCGAGTTTGCCTTCCTCAAAGCTGAGCAGAACATCGGCGCGGCGGAGTTCGATGCGATTCCTGGCTTCGACGGTGTAGACGGCTGAAGGGTCAATCCGCAAGGCGTTGAGCGAATGATAGAGCTCGCGCGGAGACTGGTCCGCCGGGCGCGCGCGGCCCGGCATGGCCAAACAGAAGACCGCGACGAGGATCACCCCAATCTTCATGCTGGAAGTGTAGTCATATTCGGCATCCCGGAACAAGGTTCTGCGTGCGAAGGCGCATCTCGGATTTACAATCAGGAAATGCGGCAATCCTCCAATGGCGCGCGAATTTTTCTGGGCGTGGCAGCTCTGCTGGCAACCGGAGCGGCGGCCAGGGCGGACAAGATTGTCCTGAAAAACGGCCGGCAGATCATCGCGTCGAATGTCGTCGAGGAAGGCGACAGAGTGCGGTACGAGACTTCGGCCGGGCAACTCACCTTGCCGAAATCGATCATCGACCACATCGAGAAGGGCGGGCTGGCGCCGATGATGGATTCGCCCGCGACCGCGGCTGCGAATCTGGACATTACGCCGCCGGCGATGGCCACGACGGCCGCAGCGGAAGAGATTGATCACGCCGCGGTGCATGACGGATCGATCGATCACGAATATATCGCCAAGCTGGAAAACGAAGCGCGCTCCGGAGCGCGGGGAGCAAACGATCGCGCGGCGCTGGCGCACCATGCGGCGGCGCAATTTGAATTGTCCCGTGGCGATACGGACCATGCGCTCGCCGACGAACGGACGGCGCTGACCTATGCGCCGGAGCAGGCCGTGCTGCTGATGAACGTGGCGTACTTGCATCTGCGACGCAGCGAATTCAAGCAGTCGCTGGATTATCTGGACCGCGCGCGCCGCGTGGCGCCGGACAATCCGGACGTGGCCAAGCTAGCCGGCTGGTCGTATTACGGGATGAACAAGCTGGACCAGGCGGTGGCCGAGTGGAAGCGCGCGATGGCGCTGCGGCCCGACCCGGAAGTGCAGGCCGCTCTGGATAAGGCGAAGCGCGACAAACAAGAAGAAGAAAACTACAAGGAAAACGAAAGCGCGCATTTTACGCTGCGCTACAGTGGAGCGGCGGAGCCCGCGCTGGCCCGCGATGTGCTGCGCACCCTGGAGATGCATTTTTCGCGGATCGAATCCGAGCTGAATTTTAC
>JBGOTL010000154.1:0-7471 GCA_041476465.1 Candidatus Acidiferrum sp.
CGGTGCAAGACCCAACCCCAAACCGTTGTCATCCTGAGCGAAGCGCGCAGTTTGCGCTCCGGACGGTTTTGCGGAGCGAAGGATCTCATCCTATCCACATCTCGGCATAAACGTTAGGCTGAGATTCTTCGAGTTCGACTTTGTCGAACCCTCAGAGTGACACCACGACTCATGCTCGTTGGCGGAGACCGGAGAGATGGGATGGGGAGAAATCCGGGTCAGTCCAGCGAGGGCGCTGGCTCATACAATTCAATCAGAACTTTTCCCGCGCCGGGAGCGGACACCAGAAAAAAATTAACGCGCGTGCCATCCGCACCGCGCCGCGCCTGGGGATAAACGGGGGCGATGCCAAACTTCTCTCGCAGAATCTGCGTCGCCCGGCCCACATTGGCGCAGCGGAACTCCACCTGCTGCACGCCTTCGCCAAACTTCGTCAGGTATTTGGCGATCGCGCCGTTCCCGCCTGGTTCCTGAGTCGTGAGCACATCCAGAGAGATTCCCCCGGGAAAGTGCAGTTCTATTTCTTCGGCGTCCTGGTCCGGTGGAACTTCAGCCAGTTGCGGCGCGCCATTCGCCTCGCGAATCTTCGCAAATGTCGCGCGCTCCACGGCCAGCCCCACGGTCACCACCGCTCGCGGACCTTCCAGCAGGGCAGACAATTCCGCATCCGACCACCAGGGATAAGCGGCGTGGTCGGCCTGCGCCCGCCCGAAACGATAAATCTCCATCGCCGCTGCCACTCGTGCAGCTGCATCCTCGAAACTCAGGCCCGCAATGGCTCTTGCAAGGGAATTAGACATGGCAGAGAAATGAATTGTACCCGTTTTGACCCGTAGAGGCGGATTTAACCCGGATTTCTCGCCATCTCGTCTCTCTGGACTCTACCGGCAACCATAAATAGCCCTGTCATCCTGAGGGTTCGACGAAGTCGAACTCGAAGGATCTCAAATGAATGTCTACGTCGAGATGTGGATCAAGTGAAATCCTTCGCTTCGCTCAGGATGACAATGGCAGCGGGACTAGCCTTAAGAATATGTGCTTTCGTGGCGAGAAGGCCGGGTTAACCCGCCGTCTTTCTTGGCCCTCTTTCATGATTGTTCCGCCCCGCCGCCCATGAAATCATCATCGTCAAAATAAGAATCGCTCCCACCACCGTGAGAGAAATCGGCACGGAAACGCGCCACCATGGATCCGCAGCCATCTTGGCTCCCAGAAACATCAGCACGGCTCCCAGGCCGATGTCCAGATAACGGAAGTAATCGAGGGTGTCCGACAGCAGAAAGTACATTGCGCGCAAGCCAAGAATGGCGAATACGTTTGAGGTGTAGACAATGAACGCGTCCCGTGTAATCCCAAAAATCGCCGGAATCGAATCAATCGCAAAAATCACGTCGCTGATCTCCACGATCAGCAGCACCAGAAAGAGCGGCGTCGCGAAGAGTAGCCCATCTTCTCGCGTAAAGAATCGTTCGTCCTGATACGCGCGCGTCACGCGTAAATGCCCCCTCGCAAAGCGAAAGATCGGATTATTTTCGTAATGCCCCTTCTTTTCCTGGTCCTGCAGCAGCATCTGGACGCCTGCGTAGACCAGGAACACACCCAGCGCCGGGAGCAGCCAGTGAAAGCGCTTGATCAACTCCGCTCCCGCCGCAATCATCAGCCCGCGCATCAACAGCGCGCCGATGATTCCCCATTGCAGTACGCGATGCTGCACCCGCTCATCCACCCGATAAGCGCGAAAAATAACCAGGAAGACGAAAAGATTGTCGATGCTCAGGGCCTTTTCGATCACGTAGCCCGTGAAATATTCGAGTCCCCGCTGCGGTCCATACCAGTGCCAGATGCCTAGCCCAAAGAGCGTTGCCAGCGCGATCCAGATGGCGCTCCACAGTGCCGCTTCCTTCCAGGCAATCTTATGCGCCCGGCGGTGGAACACACCCAGGTCCAGCGTAATGGCGAGGAGCACGAAAACATTGAAGGAGAACCAGAGGAGTAGCGTGCCCATGGTGCGTGTTTGACTTACTCAAGGCGTCGCGGCGTGCATGTCGGTCGCGTCCGTCGCGTTCAAATTCGTCAATTGCATCCGCGTGGTCTGGCCAGCCTGTACCGTCATCGGAACGTCCCAGGCGAGCCGCGTGTCCCCCGCGTTGGCATCCAAATTTAACGTGCTGATCCAATACTTGCCCGCCGGGAGCCCCGAGACGCTGCCGCGTCCGTCCAGGTCCGTGTCCGCTTTTCCCGCCAGATACTTGTCTTGCGCCACTTCTGGAGCCAGCCGCAACACGCGCTTTCTGTGGGCGCTCTGCAGCTTCACCCATTTGCGCTGCGGATTCACCGCGTCCAGTTCCAGCTCGATCCCCGCCACTGTCGCCGGATTCGCCTGCACGAATTTTTTCAGCGACGTGAAATATTCTTGTTTGTGTTTTTCGTACTTCTCCGGATCCTTCTCTTTTTCCGCGTCCGTATACTTTGCTTTCGGGAGTCCGCGGGTTACCCCGCCGCTGTTCGAATGCTGGTACGCCGTAAGAAACTCCGGCACGTGGATGATGTCGTCCGGCGATATCTTCCGATCGATGTCCGGCTCCGTCAGGTCCATGATTTCATGGTCCTTCAGCCAGGTTTTTAGTTCCGGTGAAATCTTCTGGGCATCGATAAACTCCCCGCGGCTGGGCAGCATGTCCCGTGCTTCCTCTTCCTTCGCGATCTCCGCATAACTCTTGGTCAAAATGTAAAAAGTGAATTGCCGCACCGGTTCCGGCCGGGCTGCCGTCGGTGTGATTCTCGCCATAAACTCAATTTTCCCGGTGGCCTCGGCTGTTTGCGCGCGAACTCCTGCCGCACCGCAGGTTGGCAAAAATATCCCGAGCAGCATCGCGCTTCTGTAGATTATCTTCATGTGCGCCATCCTAGCAGAACCCACGCTACTCACTGTAGCGCTCTTCCAGCAGAGGTTGTGCCACTAGCCAATCCGGCTGTAGTGGCGGGTCTTCCGCGTTTTGTGCGTCCCGGCTCCTGCCGGGAAGACCCGTGCTTTCTTTCCGCTATCATCCCGAGCGTAGCGAGAGACCTGCTTTTGTGTGCCGATCACAAAAGGCCAGGGGGAAAATAGAATCCTCGCCCGTTCAAAAAGCAAACGGGGCTAGGAATGACATTTGCTGGAGTTTCTTGAGGAGTCTCTAGTACAACCGGAAGGTAACTTCGATCGGCACCAGCGTTGGCACCGGCTTGCCGCTGGGTCCGAGTGCTGGCTTGCAGCGCCACGTCCTCACCGCCTCAATGGCCTTCTCATCCAGCCCCAGTCCAGGGCTCTTGATAACCGTCGGGTTGATCACCCGGCCATCCAAAGTGATTAGAACCTGCACCATGACCGTGCCGCCGTATTTCGCCTTGCGCGCTTCCTCGGAATATTGTGGATCGGGATGGTAGTAGCACGTTGGCATTCCCACTCCATTTATACCCGCGCGAAACGCCCCGCCTCCCGTGCCGCCGCCTTCTCCTGGACCGAGCCCTGCTCCAGACCCGCTTCCGATGCCGCCGCCTTCACCTATGCCAATTCCACTGCCGCCACCTGGCCCGCCGGACATATTCACGGACGCGGCCAGCGGATCGCCAAAGTTAGAAAGCGCCGGGTTCGCTATCTTCAATTCCGGCGGGCCCAGTAGCGTCGGATCCATCGCCAGCTTCGGATTCAGATTCTTGATGGTCGCGGAAGGCGGAGTGAACTGCGTCATCGCAAATTTCGGCGCGCGTCCCTTCGTCGGAGGAATAGGGGAGCGTTCGCCACCGCCGCCGCCGCCACCTGCTTTGTTATTGCCCGCGGGCAATTTCCCCACGTATTGCGAAATGTCCAGTGGCGTCACGTCCATTTTGTTCTTCGCTTCGGTCGTTGCCGGCAGCATATTCGTGAATATGGGCACGATTAGCAGCGCCAGCAAGCCCCCATGCAGCCCAAACGAAATAATCTGTGTCCAGCCGAAATTCTCATCCTTCGACCAGATCTCCTTCACCTTCACCGGCTTCACCGCGAATGGCAGCGGCGCAAGCTTGCTGGGGAAGAACAACTCCTTGAGGCGATCCCCAAATCCCCCGAATCCCGCGCCCCAATTCACTTCCAGCCGGCTCTTGCCCGTTGATTTCGGCACTGGTCGCGAGCTGAAAAAATCCTTCAGGTTGTCGCCGATTCCCGCTCCGAACGAAGTCTGCGTGAACGGCGCATCCTTGCGCTCGATCACCTTCACCGGGCGTTCCGTGAGGAACTGCACGAGGTTGGACCAGAATCTATCTGGAACCAGATGCGGAGGCGCGCCAAAGCGGGGCACCGCCGAAGAGGGCACCGGCACGGCTTCCTTCATCTTCGCGATGGAAGCGTCGGGCCTCGTCAATTCCTCTGGCAGAAGTGTGATAAATGAACTTGGCAACTTCATCCCCTAATCTTATTAGACGCAAAACTCCCACTCCCAGCGCCGTACACCGTTAAGATTCGCGAGGGCTGGAAATGGTTGCGTGACCCGTACGGCTGACACTGGCTCACAAGTATTGTAACATACGCAATTACACTGCTTTCCGATGTTTCCCGCCGTGCACCTGAACCAAAGGACGGCAAGCAAGCTAAACAAGGGGATTTTCAAGCGCTTACATTTATGGCCGAACCACTCGAACTCAAGAAAACACTTAACCTGCCAAAAACCGATTTTCCCATGAAGGCCAGCCTCCCGCAGAACGAGCCGAAACAACTCGAGGCTTGGCAGGAGTCGCATCTCTACGAGCGCATCCTTGACGCGCGTAAAGGCCAGCCGCTCTTCGTCCTCCATGACGGCCCGCCGTATCCCACCGGCGAAATTCACCTGGGTACCGGCCTCAACAAGATTCTGAAAGACCTCATCGTCAAGTCCAAGAGCATGGCAGGCCACTACGCTCCCTACGTCCCCGGCTGGGATTGCCACGGCCTGCCCATCGAAACCCAGGTGGAAAAAGAATTAGGTGGAAAAGGAAAGGTCGCGCCCGCGGAATTTCTCAAGCTTTGCCGCCAATTTGCCGCGCGCTACGTCGAACAGCACAAAAAAGATTTTAGGCGCCTCGGCGTCTTCGGCCGCTGGAACGATCCCTACCTGACCATGAGCCACGAGTACGAGGCCACCATCGCCGGGGCTTTCCTCGATTTCATGGAGAAGGGCTACGTCTATCGTGGGCGCAAGCCGGTCTATTGGTGCATTGTGGACAGCACTGCGCTTGCCGAAGCGGAAGTGGAATACGAAGATCACACCAGTCCCTCGATCTGGGTAAAATTCCCCGCGGTCGCCGCTGAGGAGCCGCAAGATTCGTCGACCGCTTCGCGGTCGCGCATGAAAAAGATCGGCAGCGACGTCAGCGCGGTCATCTGGACCACCACTCCCTGGACCATCCCGCACAACCGCGGCCTCGCCTTTCATCCTGGTTCCGAGTATGTCGTCATCGAAACCGAAAAAGGCGCATTGCTTCTTGCCGCTGACCGCGTCGCTGCGCTGCAATCGGAATGTGACATCAAGGAAGCTCGCGTCCGCGCCACCTTCCATGGCCGCGACCTCGAAGGTCTAAAGTTTCAGCATCCCTTTCTGCCCATCCAGGTTCCCGCTATCCTCGCCGACTACGTCACCCTCGATCAGGGCAGCGGCATTGTTCACACCGCGCCCGGTCACGGCGTCGATGACTTCAACTCCGGGCAGAAATATGGCCTGGAAATCTACGCGCCCATTGACGATCGCGGCGTCTATCTCGAAGGCCTCGCCGAATACAAAGGAAAAGACGTCTTCACCGCGAATCCCATCATCGTAAAACTTCTCGGGGATCGCGGCGCGCTTCTCGGGCATCACTCCTATAAGCACAGCTATCCGCACTGCTGGCGCTGCCACCGCCCGGTCATCTTTCGCGCCACCGAACAATGGTTTATTAAAATGGACCAGGTGGCCCACGGCGCCGTCAAATCACTGCGTGAAGAAGCCCTCGAGGAAATTCACAAAGTGAAGTGGATCCCGGCCTGGGGCGAAGAACGTATCTACGAGATGATTGAGAAGCGCCCGGACTGGTGCGTCTCTCGCCAGCGCTTCTGGGGCGTTCCCATCATTGTTTTTTATTGCCAAGCCTGCGGCAAGCGGCTCGAAAATTTCACCGCGCTGCGCAACGTCGTCAAGTGGTTCGAAAAAGAGGGCGCCGATGCCTGGTATCAGCATTCACCGGAAGAGTTGCTTCCCGCCGGAACAAAATGCTCCTGCGGCGGTTCTACCTGGCGCAAGGAGAATGACATCCTCGACGTCTGGTTCGATTCCGGCTCCTCGCACCTTTCCGTTCTGAAAGGCGCCGAGTGGCCCGCCGACGTTTACCTCGAAGGCCCCGACCAATATCGCGGCTGGTTCCACAGTTCACTGCTTATCGGCGTCGGTATCCGCGATGCCGCTCCTTATCGTTGCGTCGTTACCCACGGCTGGACCCTCGATGAAAAGGGCACCCCCATGTCCAAATCCCTCGGCAACGCTCTCAATCCCGCCGAGATTTGCGAAAAGTGGGGCGCCGACCTGCTTCGCCTGTGGGTCGCCTCGGTGGAGTACCAAGCCGATGTAAAAATGAGCGAGCGCGTCATGACCCAGCTCAGCGTAGCCTATCGCAAAATCCGCAACACCTTCCGCTTCGCGCTCGGCAATCTCAACGATTTCGATCCTTCGCGCCACGCCTTGCCAAATGACCAGCTCGAAGAGATCGACCGCTGGATGCTCGAGCGCACCGCCGAGCTCGTGAAGAAGTGCCGTGAATGGTATACGAACTACGAATTCCACCGCGTCTACCACGCCATCCACGATTTCTGTGTGGTGGATCTCAGCTCGTTCTACTACGACATGCTGAAGGACCGCCTGTATACCAAAGCGCCCGCCAGCAAATCGCGCCGCTCCGCGCAAACCGCCATCTGGAAAATCACCAGCGCGCTGGTCCGCCTCGCTGCGCCCATCCTGGTCTTCACCGCCGAGGAGCTTTGGAAATATCTGCCCAAGTCTCCGGGCCAGCCGGACAGCGTCCACATCGCCGTTTTTCCAAGCGAAACGGAACTCCGCACCTCGATTCCTGCTGACCAAGCCGCGCTATGGGAGCTCCTTGCAAAAATCCGCGCGGAAGTATTGCGAGCTCTCGAAGTCGCGCGCAACGAGAAAAAAATCAACTCCGGCCTGGAAGCAAAAGTCCTGTTGAACGCCGACCTCGACCTGAAAGCCAAGCTCAAGCACTATCAGTCTTTTTTGCCGAGCCTTTTCATCGTTTCGCAGGTGGAACTCATCGGCGCAGGAGCAGGCAGCTACAAATCCGATCTCGTCCCCAGTCTCGAAGTCAGCGTCCAGAAGGCCGACGGCGCAAAATGTGACCGCTGCTGGAATTATTCCATTCACGTCGGCGAAAACCAGCGCTATCCAACTGTCTGCGAGCGCTGCACCGAAGCCCTCGCCGAAATTGA
>JBGOTL010000155.1:0-7372 GCA_041476465.1 Candidatus Acidiferrum sp.
AACTCATCAACTATTTCATCCTGCGCCGCGGCGCGAAGAAGTAACCAGACATGGGCTACAAGCCA
Source organism: Candidatus Acidiferrum sp. (assembly GCA_041476465.1). Classification (GTDB taxonomy): domain Bacteria; phylum Acidobacteriota; class Terriglobia; order Acidiferrales; family UBA7541; genus Acidiferrum. The sequence goes on from JBGOTL010000155.1 coordinate 66, forward strand.
AAAGTCGGCGATCAGATGGCGTCGCCAAACGTCATCCCCATGGCTGACATCATGCTCGTCTTGCTGATCATCTTCATGGTCGTCACGCCGATGTTGCAGAAGAACCATCCGGTGGATATGGCGATGACGGATAGCGCCACGGTAATGCAGAACGCGGACAAGGATGATGCCATCGTTGTGGCCATCACCCATGATGGCCACATCTTCCTCGGCAATACCGAAATCCAGAAGGAAGATCTCACCGGGCAGGTCAAGGACCGCATCGCCACCCGCCTGGACAAGACCGTTTATCTCAAGAGCGATGCACGGGCAAAGTACGGTGTCGTCGTTGCTGTTGTTGACGAAATCCGCTCCGCTGGCGTCGACCAACTCGGCCTTTTAACCGATAAAAGCCAGAAAGCAGGGACACCGCCGCCTCCCCCTCCCCCGGGTGATTGAAACTGGACTTGGTATGAGGTCATAGTGGCTGTGATCGGACCATTCGTTTGCTGACTTAGAACAAAGACCGCGCCGGATCCCACTCGGCGCGGTCTGCTAGCCCGCCGGATTCCTCAGGGCGGGCTTACAGGAGATTCGCAATGGGCATGGCAGTAGGAGGAAATAAGGGCGGTGCGATTTCGGAGATGAACGTCGTTCCGCTCATCGACATTTTGCTTGTGCTGCTCATCATTTTCATGGTGATTACGCCGCTCACGCCGAAGGGCATGGAAGCCCTGGTGCCGCAGCCTTCGCCGAATAAAGAGAAGAACATTGAACTCGAGAACAAGACCGTGGTAGTCCAGGTCGCCGAAAATGGCAAGCTCAAGATTAACAACGAAGACACCACATGGATCACCCTCGGCCCGCGCATGGAGCAGATTTTCAAAGAGCGCGCCGAAAAAGTCGCTTTCATCAAGGGTGAGAACGAGGTTCTGTTTATGGATGTTGCCCGGGCCATTGACATCATGCGCGGCGCGGGCATTGACAAGGTCGGCTTGATCACGGCGAAGCTCGAAGCCGGCCAGTAGACGCCTTTTTCAAGGGCGGCCGCTGTGCAGCGGTGGTTTTTTGCAGGCAACCGTAAAACGGTTGACGCAGGGTGTGAGAGTCCTCCTCGCGGGGCAAATTGTCAAAAGCGAGGTGGCTCATGGGAATATCCGTTGGCGGTGCGGAGCGCGGAATCGTTGTTGAATTGAACGTGGTTCCGCTGATAGACATTCTGCTGGTGCTGTTGGTGATCTTCATGATCATCCCGCACTCGCAGGTGGGGCTGAAGGCTGTGGTTCCGCAACCGGAGATGGCGCCGGCTGTTCCCCGGCCTGAGGTAGTAGTTGTGCAAGTCCTGGCGGATGGCTCACTGCGAATCAACCAGGAACCCGTGAAATGGGATAACTTGCGTGCCCGGCTTGAACAAGTATTCAAAACGCGCGCGGAGCGGGTAGCTTTTGTACGCGGTGAAGGGGTTGTTGAATTTGCGGTAGTTGCCCGCGTCATAGATATCATGCACACTGCGGGCGTCGCTTCAGTCGGGTTGTTGACTCCGGAACTGGAAAAAAGCAACGGATCGTGATGGAATTGCCCCTTGCAGGGCGGACGTGAATCCAAGCGTCGAGCGCTTCGCGGTCGCTCATGAATTGCCCGCTTCGCGGTCACTCATGAATGTGCCACTTCGCGGTCGCGCATAGCAGGGATGGATGCTTCGATGACTCATGCATCAGTTTCACGGTTGGCCGTAAAACGGTCCACTTCCTCGGTGGCCGCAAAGCGTGCAATTTTATTTGTTCGCCGGGGTTTCGCTCTGGCGGCGCTCTTGATCCTCGCAGCTGGCGTGTCCGGTTGCAGCAAGCTGAAGGCTCGCGACCTCCTCAACAAGGGCGTCGCCTCCTTCAAGAATGGCCAGTTTGACTCGGCCATCACCGATTTTCAGGAAGCCAAGCAGCTTGATCCGGAGCTGCTCAACGCCCGTTTGTATCTGGCGACGGCCTATGCCAGCCAGTACATTCCGGGCGCACCTTCCGAGGAAAATATCCGCCACGGCAGCGCGGCCATCGCAGAATTCAAAGAGGTCCTGGAGAAAGAATCGAACAATCTTAGCGCCATTGACGGCATCGGCTCGCTGCTGTTCCAGATCGGCGGCCAGCCCTTCGATCCAAAGAAATTCGAAGAATCCAAGACTTATCATCAGCGCCATATTCAACTGAAGCCGCAGGATCCGGAACCCTACTATTGGATCGGCGTGATCAACTGGACGCTGGCATTCCGCGCCAATGGTGAATTGCGCGCGGAGTACAACAGGAACAACATCAAGAAACAAGTGAAGGACACTGATCCGCTGCCGCCCGCCGTTCGCGCCGTATATGTCGACAAGTATGGCGAGCTGGTGGACGAGGGAATCGTCGATCTGAAAAAGGCCATCGTGAACAGGCCGGATTATGATGATGCCATGGCTTATCTGAACCTGCTCTATCGCCGCAAAGCGGACATGGTCGAATCTGCCGATGAGCGCGCCTCCCTCCAGAAAGACGCGGACGATCTCGTCGACAAGGTCAAGGAGATCAAGCAATACCGCGCGGATCATCCCCCGCCGCCAGGCTCCGGCTCCTAACCGCTAGCAACTCTGTTTGCAGCAAGGGGGCGCCCTCCGTGGCGCCCCCTTTTTCGTCTATATGCTCATTTTCCGGGACGCCACACTCGCCGCGAAGCACAATTCAGGCGTAAAATAGCCCATGCCTTCACCAGGCAATGTACCGTTAAATTTTCATCGAGACCGCACCGAACGGCAACTCGATGCCAGGCTCGAAGAGCTCCTTGCCAAACTGCGTAAGAACCGGCCCGCCGAGGATCCCTGGGTCGTCCGCCGAGCCTACGAGATCGCCGCCGAGCGTCACCGCGACCAATTCCGCAGCTCCGGGGATCCCTACATCACCCATCTGCTGGAAGTCGCGCACATTCTGGCCGATATTCGCATGGATGCCACCACGCTGGCCGCGGCGCTGCTCCACGATGCCATTGAAGACACGGAATATCCCGTTTCTCGCATCGAAGAGCGATTCGGCGCGGAGGTCGCGCAGCTTGTCGAAGGCGTGACCAAAATCGGCCGTCTCAAGATGATGGCGCCGGAAGCCCGCCAGGCCGAAAACGTTCGCAAGATGCTTCTTGCCATGGTGAACGACGTTCGCGTCGTTCTCGTCAAGCTCGCCGACCGCCTTCATAACATGCGCACCCTGGAGTACCTCGAGCCCTCCAAACAGCAGCGCATCGCGCGTGAGACCATGGACATTTACGGGCCCATCGCCCATCGCCTCGGCATGGCCGTAATCAAGGGCGAGCTCGAAGACCTCGCCTTCCGCTATCTCGAACCGGATGCCTACTTTGCCCTGCAAAAGGAAATCAGCGAAAAAGCGCCGGTCCATCAGAGATTTCTGGAAGAGGTGCAGAACACCATCCGCACCAAGCTGGTCGAAAACAGCATCCCCGCGGAATTGGAAGCCCGCGTAAAGGGCTTGTATTCTCTGCATCGCAAGATCGTCCGTCAGGAACGCAGCCTCGACCAGGTCTACGACCTCCTCGCCGTCCGCGTAGTCACCGACAGCGAACGCAGCTGTTACGCCGCTCTCGGCGTGGTGCACCACATCTGGCGGCCGGTGCCGGGGCGCTTCAAGGACTACCTCGCCATGCCGCGGCCCAATCTCTATCAGTCGCTGCACACCACGGTGATCCATGGCGGACAGCCCTTCGAAGTGCAAATCCGTACGCAAGATATGCACCGCATCGCCGAGGAAGGTGTTGCCGCGCACTGGAAATACAAGGATGGCAAACCCGTTTCCTCGGACGATGACCAGCGCATCATCTGGATGCGCCAATTAATCGAGTGGTCGCAGGAGTTGCAGGAGCCGGGAGAATTTCTTTCCACGCTCAAGGTGGACCTCGCTCCAGTGGAGGTCTACGCTTTCACGCCCAAGGGCCGCGTCCTTGAACTGCCCAAGGGCGCCACGCCCGTTGATTTCGCCTACACCGTGCACACCGAGGTGGGGCATCAGTGCGTCGGCGCGAAGATCAACGGGCAGATGGTTTCGCTGCGCCATGAAGTCATCAGCGGCGATGTGGTCGAAATACTCACGCAAAAAGGCCATCGCCCCAGCCGCGATTGGCTCAGCTTCGTCAAGTCCTCCCACGCTCGCAGCAAAATACGCCACTGGATCAACACGCAGGAGCGCGAAGAGGCCACGGAGATGGGCCGCCGCCTGCTTGAGAATGAATCCAGGAACTTTGCCAAGGGCCTCAAAAAGATTCCCGAGGCGGAGCTGCTGAAACTCGCCGCCGATTACGGACTTTCCAGAGTGGACGACCTCTTCGCCGCTGTTGGATTCGGGAAATATTCGGCACGCCAGGTCTTGGCGCGCCATTTCGGTGAATTGAACAGGACAGCGGAAACCGAGAAAGAAGATGCCAAGCCGACGCTCGTCAAGACCGTTAAGCGCATGCTCGGCTTTGGTGAAGCGCCGCTCATCGTCAAAGGCCACGATGATTTGCTCGTTTTTCGCGCGAAATGCTGTAACCCCATTCCCGGCGATGACATCATCGGCTACATCACGCGCGGCCGCGGAGTCGCCGTGCACACCAGGGTGTGTCCCAACGTGCAGAACCTGCTGTACCAGACCGAGCGCCGCATCTCCGTCGAGTGGGGCGGCGGTAATGCGGCCACCTTTCCGGTGGAATTGGTCATTCGCGCCAAGGACCGCCCCGGCCTCCTGGCGGAGATTACCGCGGTGATCAGCGATGCCGGATCAAACATCCGCATACTGGAAAGCCGCCCTGACAAACAGAATGCGCGTATCGAAGCCAGCCTGGAAATTGCGGATAAGCGCCAGTTGGAAACCATACTTGCCAAGATTCGCAGGATCTCGGGGATTTATGGCGTCGACCGCGTCTATCAGGTTTGAAAGCACCCTGTCCTTTGGCCGGGTATCACCCACGGCACACTTCGCGCCGCCGCATTGCGTCTCCGCTAGAATGGTTTCATGCGCTATTTCCAGACACTTCTCGGCGCAGCTCTGATCCTCGCGGCTGGTTGTCATAGTCATCCGCTGACGGATTATCGTCCGCTCGATCAGGCCGGCATGTGGTCCGGCGACATCGAGCAGCTCAAGACCCTGAATACTTCCGACGCGGAAGTTGTCCAGCTTGTCCGGCTCAAGCATGCCGGCGTCAGCGACACCACTTGCCTCACCCTGCTCAAAGCCGCGCATGCGCACTATCATATTTTCGCTAGTGCCGATTCCACGATCAGCCTGGCCAAAGCGGGCTTTACCGAGCCGCAAATTCTGGAGATTGCCCAGGCAGATCAGATTGATGTCATCAGCGGCGATGCGGTCACTCTGAAATTGATAGGTCTATCCGAAAATGGCGTGCAGATCATTCTTCATCGCCATATGCAGGGCCAGCCGACTCTCGCCAGCGCGCAGATCTCTCGGCTGAAGAACACCGGCCTCAGCGAACAACAAATCCTTGACCGCATCAACCAGGGCATGACCGACGACCAGGCGGAAACCGAAATCGCCAAACGCGAGACCCTCCGCAATCATTCCAATATCGGGTTTGTTCGCCTCCACGGCCGCCACTCTCGCTGACGCGTCAACTCATTCGCGCCTTAGGCACTTCTTTCTGCGGTCTTGATTCCTCCGCGTTCCTCGCTACAATCAAAGCGTTTTGAAACCGCGCTTCGCAACCCGGCTTCTGCTTCATGCCATCCTTGTCGCTGTTGCGCTTTGCGGGGCCGGCTGCACTGCCGCACTGGGCCCTGGCTACACCATCGAAAAGCAGGAAGTTCGCGTGCAATTCGTGGCCGCTGCCGAATCCCGCATCATTCTGCAAGCGGATTATCAGCTCCGCAATAGCGGCAACCAGCCCTTGCCTTCCCTTGAACTTCGTTTGCCAGGGCACCGCCGATTCCACACTGCTGATTTTCACGCCGATTGGGATGGCAGCGTTCTGGCTTTGGAAACTTCTCCCTCGAATCCACGCAACCTGAGTCTTACTTTTCCGCAGCCGTGGGTTGTCTCGGCGCGCCACATCCTGCGTCTTTCGGTGGAGATCGAATGCCTCGCTGCGGACGATGGCGCTCTCGGTTTCACGGGTGATGCATTTTTTCTTCCCGCGCAAGGGTGGAGCCCAGAACTCCTTCCTGCGCGAGGTTTCTTTGCAACCGGAGGCCTCCCGCCAAAAAAGTGGGACCTGGTCGTTCGCGTCCCGCAGGACTTCCGCGTTCACACCAGCGGCAGCGGGATAAAATCTTCACGCGGGGGCGGAGAGCTCACCGTTCGTGCCGCGCAGCGTGCCGTGGATCATTATCCCTTCGTGATCGCGGGCCGCTATTTGGAAACAAGACGCAGCTCCGGAAAGCACACTGTCTATCTTTGGACGCGGACTGCGGAGGATTCCGGTACTCTGCGTCAGGAAACGGACTCACTTCTTCAGTCCATCCAGGCTTACGATTCGGCCTTCGGCGTACGCAAGAATGATTCGCATGCCGTTTGGATCGTGGAATGTCCGGCTGCCCCTGGTTGCTTCACTAGCCGGAATTCCATCAATGCAAAAATGCTTGGCGAGGAAAACGAACCCTTGTCGGCGGAGCTCATCTCCCTGGACAGCGTCATGGTGGATCGCAGCAGCGGCAGGCTGAAGCTGGCCACGTCGGCAGCGCCGGCTCTCGCGGCCAGCTGGCTGGGCTATGCGCGGAACCCAGGCTTCATCCAACAACAGCCGCCGCTCTCGCAATTTCCCACATTTGCCGCCGCGGTCGGCCTCACTGCCGTCGAAGGACCTGCCACGCGCACGGAAATCATTCGCAGTTCCCTGCGCCTGGTCCCGAAGAACACAGATTCCCGCAGAGCCGAAGAGCAGAGCGCCGTTCGCGCCAAGAGTCTTCTGTTTTTCTACGCGCTGCAGGACCGCTACGGCGCCGAAGTCTTCCGCAACGCGATAAGTCATATGTTGTATGCTCGCAGGGAACGCGGCTTCACTCTCGACGATCTGATCGCTGCTTTTGGCCAAGAATCGCACCAGAACGCCGCTGAATTTGTAAGAGTCTGGATGAAGCATCCAGGCGTCCCAGCGTAATTCCGGGCTCGCTATGAAGAGGGAACTAGCGCATCGCCAGCTTCGAAGGAGATAACACCATGAAAGATATCGTGACCACGGATCGCGGGCCCAAGCCGATCGGGCCTTATTCCCAGGCCATCCGCGCCAATGGTTTTCTCTTTCTGTCGGGACAGATTGCGCTCGATCCCAAGACCAATGAGTTCGTAAACGGCGACATTCGCCAGCAG
>JBGOTL010000156.1:0-7042 GCA_041476465.1 Candidatus Acidiferrum sp.
GCCTTGAACGCACAAGTAACAGCGCGCTCCCGAACGCGTGGGTCCCACGCGGAGCGTTTGACCGGGCCGCGCTTTCAGCGAGGTCCACAGCTCCACAGGCGCACCGTCCAGAGTCGCGCCGAAATCAGAGCCTGTCAGGGCCATGATCGCGCCTTCTGAAAACAGGAAAACGCCGCCGAGTAAGGTCATCTCCAGTCCAGCGGCGCCCGGTGCGTTTCCGACCAAGCGATTTCCGAGCCGCAAAGAAACCGCATCGGCCGCGCCGGAAGGTGAAACACCCATAGGACCGAAGCCTTCTCGACCGAGGTCCTGCACGGTGGTGAGCAGGCCCGGCGATTGCACCTCAATTACGCTCATGCATTCTCCAGCGCCGTGAATTGCTCTTTGGAAGCCGGCATGAATCGCACGCGATCTCCGATGGATAGAAGGCTCATGTTTTTCCGGTCCGGCTGGAACATCGAAAAAGGAGTACGCCCGATCAACCGCCAGCCGCCGGGCGTGGCAAACGGATACACCCCGGTCTGGTTACCCGCAATTCCGATGCTGCCTGGCGGCACGCTCTTGCGCGGCGTGACCAGACGCGGCGTGGCCAGCGCTTCCGGCAATTCACCGAGATACGCAAAGCCGGGCACGAACCCCAGGAAGTAAACGACATAAGTAACCGACGAATGAAGCTCGATGGCTTGAGCGGGTGACATTCCATGCAGAGCCGCCACTTCGTCTAAATCCGGACCATGCTCGCCGCCGTAGCACACGGGAATTTCCAGTTGCCGGGGTTCCGGGAGGCGCGCGTCCTCCAAGCGGTCGAGATATCCTCGCAGAATCGCTTGCAGTTCGTCGTGGCGCAACTTCAGCGCATCAAACGTGACCAGCAAAGAGCAATATGCGGGATGAAGATTGTGGATGCCTGCAACGGGTTGCAACTCCATCAGCCGGAGCAACCTAATGACCCGCTGGTGCGCTTCAAGAGTGATTTGCTGACCGAAGTAGATCAGCAGGGAGCGATCGCTCGCGGGTTGGAATCGCGCGCCGCTGTCCACGGGAGTCGGCATATCAACGAGAGTATACGGCACGTGGTGTCCAGCTTTGGCACCCGCTCGCGCTTTCTTTCTTTTGTCATCTGCGCTTCTTGCATCCCGGATGGTGTTGCGGGACCGAGCGTAGCCGAGGGATCTCTCTTCGCCTCGCTCTTCCCTTCTTGTAGCGGCCCCGATCCGGTCGGGGGCATCTTTGCCTTTGTAGCCGCCACCCACCGTGGCGGGCGCCTTTAGCTCGTGTAGCGCCGGGCTTTCCCCCGGTTTGTGGGGGTCCCGACGAATTGTGTCGGGAAGCCCGGCATCTTCTCTTTGCTTCATTCTCCTTTCCCCGAAATCATCTTCTCTTGTTATTCTCTTGACTATGCCATTCGAACGGAAAAATATCCGCCTCGCTCCGCGGAACTATCTCGGTTATGGAACCTATTTCGTCACCATCTGTTCTCACAAGCGTAACCCTTATTTCGCAGATATCTCTTTTGGCCGCGTGGCATTGGGTCACCTGATTTCTCTCTCCGGGCGCCACTCTTTCCTACTGCACGCCTTCTGCCTCATGCCTGATCATCTGCATATTCTCGCCGAAGGCAACTCTCCCCAATCCGATCTGCTTCGTTTCATCACGGCCTTCAAACAGCGCACCGCGATTGCGCACAAAAATCGCGCTCTAGGTCCGCTCTGGCAAACAAAATTCTACGACCACATTCTGCGCGAACCCGATCGATTGGATTTGGTCGCTTCCTACATCTGGGCGAACCCGGTTCGTAAAGGTCTCTGCGAGGATGCAGCTTCGTATCCTCTGACCGACTCACAAACGCTCGATTGGAAAAAACTCTGCGCGAATTCGCGTGTTTGGCAGCCGCCTTGGAAGGAAGTCGTGCCGGGCTCTCCCCGCCAAGAGCGCGGGGAGTCCCCACAAACCGGGGCAAAGCCCGGCGCTACATGAAAAAGATCGACAGTGGTATAGAATCGACAACGAATGGCAAATCCCAGCAAATCCAGCATCGTCGATGATCTCCGGCGGCGCTTTGGGGAAGTTCGTAAGCTCAAGGGCAGCGAATCACTTTTCGCAATTGGAGACGAAGCAGCACGCATTTACTTTCGCTATTCCAAGGTACATGCAGGAGGCCGCACCTTTTTCGGATTGCGCGAAGTAGACTTACGTCAACTCGAAGGACACAACTCGTTTTTGTGTTTCCTCCTCAATGACGGCTCCCCACCGCTCTTCCTCCCCTACTCAGATTTCGAAGAAGTCTTTGCCAGTGCCCAACCGGCAAGCGACGGACAGTATAAAGTTCAACTTTCAAACCGAGCGAATACTCTATAACTCTACGTAGCACGGCAAGGGAGATTCAACGTCGAGGGATATGTCGGATTCGAAGCACTAGAGCGCAGTTTGGAAGCCCAGAAGCTCCGCGAGGCGACTGCCCTTTCACACTCTCAGGTCCAGACTCTCCTTGCCGGAATCGGCCACGCTAAAGGGTACGAGGTATTCGTCCCTGAATCTGACATCGGAAAACTAGACTGGTCTCTGACCAAGAACTTTCCACTCCGACGCCACCTGCCGGAAGGATTTGATCAAGTGCGCGGTATTCTCCGCGAAATCGATGTCGTCTGGGTCGCAAACGGTCGGGGTAAGATTGAGGGCCTATACGAGGTTGAGCATTCAACTCCCGTTTATTCTGGGCTGCTACGATTCAACGACGTACTACTAACGGACCCAAGGGTCACACGGTTTTCAATAGTGTCCAACGACGCTAGACGCGAGCTATTCTCCCGGCAACTTTTTCGTCCAACCTTCAAGAAAAGTGGCCTCTCGGAGCTTTGTAGCTTCCTTGAGTACGCTAACGTTTCCGCTTGGCACCGACGGCTCTCGAAAGGAGATTTAGAACATGCAGCGAACATTTAGGCTCAAACTCTATATTGTCGTTGAAGTGTGGCGAGGTATCGCCGCAAGCGCTAAGAATTTCACTCGACTAAGGGATGCGGAGAATCATATGCAGAGTCTTCGCCAAGGCCGTAATTTGGCGGAAGACGACGTGCAGCTTTTCGAAGGCTCAGTCCGAATCCCATCGTGAATAGTTCCTGGGTTCCAGATGTTTCTCTCGAAGTGTAAGGCACCGGCTGTGGTTTCGACGCAATCAGGGTCCCTCAAAAGTACCCCGGCAAAAAATACTTCAAGGGTGAAAAGGCGGGTCAGTATTCGTGCAATCCGTTGGGGAAGAACCCTGGCGATATCTGGACCATTCCAAACGTTAAACACAACCATGTTGAGAAGACCATCCACCCTTGCCAGTTTCCAATCGAACTCGTCGAGCGCTTGGTGCTAGCCTTAACCAATTCTGGCGATCTCGTTGTAGATCCATACATCGGGGTCGGCAGTGCGGCATGCGCTGCAGTCCTCCACGGTAGACGAGCAGCTGGCGCGGATACGGCCGCCAGTTATCTGCAAGTTGCAAGGGAAAGGGTTAAACGTGCTCTCGAAGGAGAGTTGCGGCATCGGCCGCTAGGTCGTCCAATTTACCAACCCTCACCGGGTGACCGCATCGCCCAACGTCCAGAGAATTTCTCGAGAGATAGCTCTACCCAACCGCGTTTGTTTGCCACCGCTTGGGGTACGCTGAACCCAAAATCCGCCGGCAAATCCAAGTCCTCCGCAACCCTCAGCCTTTTCAACACGTTCCCGCCCCATTCGAATGATACCAATATGATAATTATATTGACCTGGCATCTTTTCCGTGCTATCATGGGTCGTGAACGTCGCGCTCAACTCCCGCCGTGCCCTCCGTTACCTTGGCGCTCGCAGACCCCGACCTTGTCGCGGAGGAGCACCAGTCTGGCTCAACAGGACACCCCTTAACTCCTTTTCTTTGAATTCCTTGCGCACACTTGCCTGCACAACGAGGGGGTATACCCCTCCGCCTATATCCAATTTTCCGTACACACTTCCAAGTTCCGTATACTCCAATCCCTTTTGTTCTGCGCTGTTACAGACCCCCCGGGGGTGGGGGACATCTCTTCCCAATTCGGAATAGCACACAGCCAAGAGTGGCTGTACCACGAAAGGCGGGGATTCCGGGGTTCTAGTCGCCCGAGGGGCGGAAAATCGGGCAATCTGGTACACTCTTTTCCCGCGCCTTACAAATGATTTTTTCCTTTCCAATTTGCGCGCAAATCAGGGGTGAACGATGACGAATCGCCGTTTTCTCGCCGGACTCAGCGTCTGTGCCATGATTTTTTTCGCATTTGCTTTGATTTTTTCCGCGGGACGTAACGCCAGGGCCGCGGGAGATACTTCTTCTCCCTGGGGTTTTGCCTCCAGTAATCTCGATAAAACCTGCAAGCCTTGCGACGACTTCTATCAGTTCGCCATGGGCGGCTGGATGAAAAACAATCCCATCCCCGCTGAATTTCCATCCTGGGGCACATTCACGCAACTATCGGACAACAACCAGACTTCACTTCGCGCGGTCCTGGAAAGCGCGCAGGCTGCCAAGGCCCCGGCGGGCTCCAACGAGCAAAAAATAGGGGACTTCTATGCCAGTTGCATGGATACCTCCGCCATCGAAGCAGCCGGAATGCAGCCGGTGGCACCGGCGCTTGCGGCCATCGATGCCATGAAAGATAAAAACGCCCTGCTTGCGAGTATCGCGAGTTTTCATAGCCAGGGGATTCCAGTAGTTTTCAACTTTGCGTCCACGCAGGATCTTGCGGACAGCACCAAGGTAACCGGCGATGCGGAACAAGGCGGTCTTGGAATGCCCGAGCGCGATTACTACACGCGCGATGACGAGCATTCCAAACAGCTTCGCGCGGACTACGTTCAGCATGTCGCGAAAATGTTGCAGCTCGCGGGAGATTCCGCGGAGAAAGCGGCCGGCGAAGCACAAACGGTGATGAGCATCGAGACCTCTCTTGCCAAAGCCTCGATGACCAACGTGGAGTTGCGCGACCCGAAAGCCAGCTATCACCTGCTGGCCACGGCGAAGCTTCGTGAAGTCACGCCGGATTTTGCCTGGGACTCATTTTTCAGCGCCATGGGCCTGCCCGGCTTGCAGGAAAGCAATCTCGGGCAGCCCGATTTTTTCAAGGAAGTGAACCGCCAGATTTCCGCCACGCCCATCGCCGATTGGAAAACTTATTTTCGCTGGCACGTTTTGCACGCCAACGCCAGCGCGTTGAGCGACGCCTTCGTTCAGGAAAATTTCAATTTCTACGGCCAGAAGCTGGCCGGCACCAAGGAACTGCAGCCGCGCTGGAAGCGTTGCGTCACTTCCGTGAATCGCAACCTCGGCGAAGCCCTGGGCCAGGTCTACGTCGAAAAATACTTTCCGCCCGCGGCCAAGGCTCACGCGCGCGAAATGGTCAGCAATCTGACCGCCGCGTTGCGCCAGGATATTCCCACACTGTCGTGGATGGGCCCGGAAACGAAGAAGGCTGCCATTGAAAAGCTGGAAGCCTTCAACGTAAAAATCGGGTATCCCGATAAGTGGCGCGACTATGGAAAACTTTCCGTGGATCGCGGCTCATATCTCGACAACGCCCGCCGCGGCGCGGCTTTTGAAACTGCCCGCGACCTGGCCAAAATCAACAAGCCCGTGGACCGCACGGAATGGGGCATGACGCCTCCCACGGTGAACGCCTATTACGATCCCAGCATGAATGAGATCGTTTTCCCCGCCGGCATTCTTCAGCCGCCCTTCTACGATCCCAAGGCGGACGACGCGGTGAACTACGGCGGCATGGGCGCGGTCATCGGCCACGAGGTTTCACACGGCTTCGATGACCAAGGCTCACAGTTTGACGCCAAAGGCAACCTGCGCGAATGGTGGACCAAGGAGGACCGCAAGAACTTTGATGAACGCGCCACCTGCGTGGAAAAACAGTTCGACGGCTACGAAGTCGAGCCCGGCCTGCACCAGAAGGGAAAGCTGGTTCTCGGCGAAAGCATTGCGGACCTCGGCGGGTTGACGATTTCCTACGCGGCGTACGAGAAATCGCTGGAAGGCAAGCCGCGCCCAAAGGAGCTGGACGGTTTCACACCGGAGCAGCGCTTCTTCCTCGGCTGGGCGCAAGTGTGGGGCGCGAATCAGCGTCCGGAATTTGCGCGGCTGCAAACGCAGACGAATGAGCACCCGCTGCCTCGCTTCCGCGGCAACGGCCCGCTCTCCAACATGGCGGAATTCGCGAAGACCTTCGGCTGCAAGAAGGGCGACGCCATGGTCCGCGCGAACGCCTGCAAGATCTGGTAGCGTCCAGATCATCTCGGCGCCTGCAGTCCGCTGCGAACAAGATGCCCAAGGGCCCTTCACTCAATGAGTGGAGCAACCCTTGGGCATGGTCTTTTCTTAGTTCGTAAATTGTTATCCCGCTTAGATTGGAAACCGTCCCGGCTGCGCGATTCGTGCCGCCAGCGCGTTCAGCGGCCGTGCCGCAGGTAATCGTCGGTCTTGTTCAGCCAGTCTTCCCGCGGCGGCGTAAAAACATCCAGGTCCACGGTGTACTCCAGCGCCCAGGCCTCATGCGGCATGTTCGGCGGGATGCACAGCACTTCTCCGGCGCGCACCACGATCTCTTTGCCATCGATGGCAAATTTCAACGCGCCTTCCAGGATGTGGGTTACCTGTTCGTTGTAATGATGGTGCAGCGGCACGTGCGCGCCCTTCTGCAGCAGCACGCGCGCCAGCATCAGCTTTTCTCCGACCACCATCTGGCGGTCGATCAGGGGATTCATCGGCTCCATCTCGATTTTGTCCCATGAACTATATTTCAATTCAGACGGTGAGCTCACTTTTTTTCTCCGTAAAGCCGGGCGGCATTGTCATGCAGATAATTGCGCGCCAGTTCCAGCGCTTTCGTTTCCGAGAACGCTCCTTCTTCCACAAGTTCCGCGAGCGCGGCGGCCAGCGAGGTGCGCGAAGTGCGGGCGGCGATCCAGAAACTTTCTTCCGCGCCCAAAGCATCATTGAACGGAAATGCATCCGAGCCGTACATCATCTTGTCCGGGTACA
>JBGOTL010000157.1:0-6877 GCA_041476465.1 Candidatus Acidiferrum sp.
CTCAACACCAACGCGACGTGATCGCCGCACCCGGCGCTGGATTGCAGCAGCGCCGCCGTGCTTGCGGCCCCCGCCGGCTCCGCCAACACGTGTTCTTCCAAAAGTAACGTCTCAATCGCGCGTAGCAACTGCTCGTCACTCACCAGGACCACATCATCAACGAGGCTCTTCACGTCCCGCACGTTCGCCGCCTCCGGCGTTCGCGTCGCCAGCCCATCGGCAATCGTCTCGCACGTCTCCGTGCCCACAACTTTTCCTCCCTTCCACGATAAATAGTACGAAGGAGCGCCCCCCGCCTGCACGCCGATGATCTTCACTTGCGGCGCGATCTGTTTTGCCGCCGCCGCGATCCCGCGAATCAGCGCCGTATCCCCCATCGGCACAAAAATCGCACTTGTCTCCGGAAGCTGCTCCAGGATTTCGCAGCCAATCGTCGCGGGACCCGCGGGCAAATCCGCATCGGTCGCGTCGTTCAGGAAATACACGTCCGGCTGCTCGGCGTACTCCGCGGCCAGCGCAAACGCGGACGCCAGGTCGCTGCCTCCGCTCTCTACTATCGCTGCGCCGAGCGCCGCAATGCGGCCACGCTTCACCGGATTACAATTTGCCGGCAAAAAGATCTTGGCCGCAATGCCGAACTGTTTCGCCGCATAAGCCACCGCCGCCCCGTGATTCCCGGTGCTGCATGTCACCACTTCCCGGATCGGCCCCCCATTCATTCTCCGCGTCAGTGCGTAAAGTGCGCCCCGCGCCTTAAACGTTCCCGTCGGCAGCTCCGTTTCCAGCTTCAAGTAAACGTTCTTGCCCGTCGTCTTACTCAGGAATGGCGCAGGAATCAGCCGCGTCGGCGCAAAATACTTTGCCAAGTATCTTTGCGCTTCACGAATCGTGGAAATGTTCGGAACAACTTGCAGACTCACTTCACCCGCCGAAGAACTCATCGGGCCACCGCAGATGCCGACGTCTCTTGTTTCCTCGATTCCTTCCACAGCGCGATGTATGGCTGCAAATCATTCATCATTTTTTGGAATTGCGCGAGGTCCAGCGACTGTGCGCCATCGCTGATGGCTTTTTCCGGCGCGGGATGCGCTTCCACAATCAATCCATCCGCGCCAATCGCCACGCCCGCGCGCGACAGCGCCGGCACCAGGCTGCGCCTCCCCGTCGCGTGGCTCGGATCCAGAATGACCGGCAGGTGCGTCAATTCATTGAGCGCCGGAATCGCCGTGATGTCGCAGGTATTGCGCGTCACCGTTTCAAACGTGCGAATGCCGCGCTCGCAAAGAATCACGTCGTGGTTTCCGTGCGCCACGATATATTCCGCGGACATCAGCAGTTCCTTCACCGTGCTGCTCAGTCCCCGCTTCAGCAGAACCGGCCGGCCGCACTTCCCCAGCGCCTTCAATAGAATGAAATTCTGCATGTTCCGTGCGCCCACCTGCATGATGTCCGCATACCGCGCGACCAACTCCACGTCGCGGTCGCTCATCACTTCCGTCACAATCGCCAGCCCCGTGGCTTTCTTCGCTTTCTGCAGCAGCTTCAACCCTTCCTCTTCCATTCCTTGAAAATCGTACGGCGAGGTTCTCGGCTTAAACGCTCCGCCGCGCAGAATCTTCGCACCGGCCTTGGCCACTCCTTCCGCTGACCGCATGATCTGCTCTTCCGATTCCACCGAGCACGGTCCCGCCATCACCACAAATTCCTCGCCGCCAATTTCCACCCCGTCCACTTTGATGCGCGTCTTCTCTTTGCGAAATTCCTTGCTCACAAATTTGTACGGCGCGGAGATGCGCACCACCTTTTCCACTTGCGGCATGGCTTCCACGGACTCGAGGCAAGCGGTGACGTCGCCTACTCCGACCACCCCGATCACCACGCGCTCTTCTCCTTCGATCGAGTGCACCTTGTACCCGTAGTGCTCCACAATCTTGCGCACTTCATCAATCTCTTCTCGGCTGGAATGCAGCTTCATCGAAATAATCATGGTTTGCCTCTTTCCCATCGCCACAAAAATAAAAAAGCCCACTCTCTGCGAGTGGGCCGAATCTCTTTTCGCTTGCTCTGCTTACAGAATCGCCCCTCGCCCTAGTTGGGTGCCTCGGTAAATCGATACCACGTCGAGTAGGCGTTGCGAATCATGTGGGGTAGTTTATTCAGTCCGGGCCGAAGTTGCAATGCATTTTTCACAATCTATTGGAAAAGCAGCACGGCGATGCGAAATCGCGTGAATCCACTTGGCCCGCCCGCATCGCAAGCGCCCACGGCGGCCGCGCGGCGTGCACGCGTGGAACAAAGATCAGTGTGGCGATAATCTGTATGGCGATGATCAGACCAGTGAGTCTTATTGCTCTGGACATGACAACTCTCCTGCCCAACTCTCCTGCTGATTCATTAAACCGCGCAAAGTGGAGAGTTGTGGGCCGGACGAAGGACAGGCGTGCGCAGGAAAAACTGGCCGTCCGGGCAGGCCGGTAGTCTTATTAAGATTAAATATTCTTGGCTTTAAACAGACTACTTACTTAAATCTAAAGAATCTTGGCGTTACACAGACTACCCTCTAACGTGGACCGCGCTGAAGCTGAGAACCACGTGTCCGCCCGAAGTAGGCCGCCCAAAACTCATCATCGGGCGGAAGCGGGAGAAAAAAAGCATTTGATCGAGCTGACGGCGCAAGGCCGAACTGGTGGGCCCGGCAAGAATCTGATACTTGAGCATGCGTCCGTGCGCGTCCACGGTGACGTCCAGAAGCAGTCCATGCGGCAAAGAAAGCTCCATATCGTGCTGCTCCGGAGCCCAGGATTGCGGATATTCCGAGAGCGAAAGCAGTTCCGCCGGACGAAGAAGATTCGTGGGCACATCATTTTGCACCGCTTGCACGGTGATGCCGGGCACGAGCATCTGTAAAACCAGCGCGAAAACGGCAATCGCGGAGAGAAATCCGCCGGTGGCCGGCACGGTCAGCGGGCGAAACACGTTTTCCAGAACCACGGCGGCGTGATCGCGCATTTCCTGCCAGCGGCTGCGCCAATCCTGCGAGGACTGCGCTTGCGCGGCGGTGACTTTGATGCGCACGGCGAGATCCGCGGGAACCTGACTCTTCGGCACACGCGACAACAGAACCGCCAGCTTGCGGTAACGCTGCAGCTCCATGCGGCAATGAGCGCAGGCTTCCAGGTGCTCGCGCATTTCCACGCGTTCTTCCACGCGCGCCGCTCCGATTAGAGCGTCATCCAAATACCCGGCCAACTTGGTGCGTACCGTTGTGCACTTCATGGACGATCCCCGTTCGCGGAAGTTTCCCGCAACATCCTTTGCGACGACGAGACTACTGTTGCTTGCACGGCCACTTGCTGGGCGCAATCCATCTGGGCCGGGGCACTGATATTAATTTGAACCTTCCTGCAAGGGGCATGTTCTGGTTCACCGAGAAGCGGTTCGAGAATTTCCTTCAGCGCGCGGCGCCCGCGCAAAATGCGCGACTTCACCGTGCCAATGCTGCACTCCAGCACTTCCGCGACTTCCTCATAACTCAACCCTTCGAGGTCGCGCAAAATCACCGCGCTGCGAAAAACGTCGGGCACTTGCGCCAAGGCGTTATGCACCGCAACCTGAATTTCGTGCGCGGCCAATTGCTCAAACGGCGTGGCGGCCAGATCTTCGACTTCGATGGCGCACTGCCCTTCCGCGGGTTCGGCATCAATCGAGACATTTTTCTGCAGGTGCCGCTTGAACCAGCGCTTGTGATTGAGCGCTTCGCGGATGGCGATGCGGTAGAGCCAGGTCTTCAGCGAGCTGCCCTGGCGGAAACTTCGGATGCCTTTGAAGGCTTTCAGGAAAACTTCCTGCGTTCCGTCGGCAGCGTCCGAAGTGTCTCCCAGCATGCCCAAGATGAGGTTGTAGACCGGGGCGTGGTAGTGGGTGACCAGCCAGTCGAATGCCGTCTCCGAGCCGGCTTGCAGCTCAGTGACAAGTTCTGATTCACCGTGGCCCCAGGAGAGGGCGCTGGCCCAATCGGACAATTGGTGCCTTTCCGGCTCGCCTAACTGTCGCATCCTTAGTTCTTGGTGACCGCGAAGCGGTCAACACCGGACGCCGCGAGCCTTTGTACCGCCTGGCACAACCTGCGATCGGGGTGGGCTCTTTTAAGAAAAATACCCCGATGTCCGCTCTCATTCATTAGACACCGGTTGGAGCGGAACTGTTTCCCGATACCGCCATATTCTTCCACCAAGTGTGTGCCCTGGCAATGGGCAGACGGTCTTGGTACCCGACCATTTTGTATCAGTATCAAAATACATGGGTTATAGCTGATCTCGATTCTTCGCGGCTCGTGCAGGGGACGCCTTCTTAGGCGGTCCGATCTTCTAGCGCGGGGCCAGCCGTCCATCGTGTTCATGTTAAACGGTCTAAATGATGGAAGCTCCTGACTTTCAGTCAGAGGAGCGGAACCGAGGGGGCCCCGCGATTTAAGCTTCGGTTTCGGCCCGACTTCAGGCGCCCGAGTACACAAACTACCTAGATTCCATACTGCCGGAATAGGCGTAGGTGATTGGTCCACCGTCAGCCTTTGTTATGCGATCTTTCAGTTCAGCGGCACTCGGGCCCGGCCGAAATTGAAAAGTGCAATCTTTGAATCTCACATTTTCTAGGAACACAGGGCCGCCCGAATAGGCGACTACCGAATTGACAAAATCTACATTCATCCAGATCACGTTTTCAATAGGCTGAGTTACGTTATCCAACTTTGCGTTTTCAACAAGGGTATTGATAGGCTTGCCCCTAATGATGAGCGGTGTTACCTGTTTCCAGCTGGCGGTGAAATTGACCCCAGAAAAGGCTATTGGCGCATCTCCGACAACAAGAGCTCCGGTGGGGCCAAAAAACAGAGTTGAGTCACGACCCACAATGCGCATTACTCGACCGGATTCGCTGCCTGTCAAATACTTTTGAGCGGCGTCAAGGGTTGGCGCGGGCCCGATTGAAAAGGTTTGCGAAGGTGCCCTTCCAAAAGTGTCGTACTTCTCGAGGCCGACAATAGTTTTCCATGCTGTCGGTCTCACCTCGTCAGCCCATCTCCTTCCAGTTAGATTGCGCTCGATTTGCGATTGAAGTTTTTGGGTGAGCCTAGCGTCGGTATCGAGATGATTCCGCTCCGAGAATTCGACGGCAGATTGGACTTTGTCAAGCTGAG
Source organism: Candidatus Acidiferrum sp. (assembly GCA_041476465.1). Taxonomy (GTDB): domain Bacteria; phylum Acidobacteriota; class Terriglobia; order Acidiferrales; family UBA7541; genus Acidiferrum. The sequence continues at coordinate 5,195 of JBGOTL010000157.1, forward strand.
CGATAATTTGACCTTCTCGACCGTGAGCAAGGACGGTTCTGATACGAACGCTGGCTAAAAACAGGCGTGCATTTACCACGGTTGTCTGAATCTGGCTGAGTTGAAGAAGCGGCGCAACCGAGAGCACTACGGAGGCGACGAGGAATGTTGCAAGCCACCGATTGGATATTCTCGCTTGCGGGGGTTCTGTTTTAGCCGACCGCCACTCATGGCGCCAGAAGAAAGCGTAAACCAAAGGAGAGCTTAGCAACAGAACGACGAGTAGAATGACTGTCTCATATGTCACCCTGGATTCACTTCGATGGAGTGCGAGCTCGGATATCAAGGCGTATCCCATGGCAGTACAAGCGCTTGCCGCATAACAGAGCTGCCGCGCCTTCGCATCGATCAAAACGAATTGTTGGAATCGATTCAACTCAGCCTTTCATTAAGCGAAAAACAACTTATAGAGCAGGTCCATGACGAAAACCACCGACGCGACGATCGACCCGTAGAAATGTATGAGTTCGAACATCTGAAGACGCTCTTCTGAGTAGCCCACCGCACCGAGACCTTTTATAAACCAGTTAATGATGATCAGACAGCCGAGGAGAACGACGAATTTCGTCGTTTCCACTAACATTAGTGCCACCGGCTTTTTGACACCCCTAATTATGATTTGCCAAAAACCGGGCTCGGGCTCTTCGAAATGTTTCGCCGACTTCCCTCCCTTTTTATCCTTGTTCACCATCTCACGGGACGAAATATAGCCTCAAAAAGTGATGATTGCCAGCGGAGTTTGTTGTGGAGGTAGGTGGCGCAGGCTTAAATCAACATGACGCCCCCGGTAGCGGGTGGCCGTCGATAAGAGCGATGGTCTGGTCAGGACTTCGGCCGCCGAGGAAATTTCTTGGACGGTGGCCCAGCCTTAACGACCTAGAGGGTCCTCGGGTGCCCCATCACGCCGGGTTTGCGTGTGGTGATTTTGACTTTAATCCTGCCTCCCACCATTCGAACAATCAGGGCCTTTTTTCCACCTACGCCGCTCTCAATTAACTCTTTCTTTTCTTGTCCTTCCGGCCACCAACTTCCACTTTCCCATTTACGACGCCATTCGAATGGATACCAATAAGTTAACTATTGACAATGGAACTGTGATGTGCTATCATGGGCTGTGAATACTCGCTTCCAGTTCACCCTGAGGCACGAAGGGCCCGTCAAATCCACAGATTGCTCGCCGTCTCTACGCCGGCTTTGTCCCGCGTTTGTGCCCCCTTTGCTTTCATGTTCTTACAAACCCCTTTTTTGCAACTCCTTTGCTTTGAAATCCTTACAAAACGCCCCCGGGGGGTGGGGGGTCGCACTCTCCTCAACTCCCTCTCATCGAGGAATAAAATGACTCAAAAAACTGATGACTCCAGATCTATCAACGATTCTTCCCGTTGCCAGCACCGTTTCACGAACAAAATGCGTTGCCGGCTCCCCATTGCCGCCAACTCTGTCTCCTTCTGCACCCAGCACCGTGAACCCAACGTTGACCGCTTCGCGGGCACCAGAACTGATGAAGACACCGCCGACTTCTCCGCCATCCTCTCCGCCGATGCTGAAAACTTCCAAACCGCCAAGGGCATCCATTGTTCCCTCAGCGATCTCTACCTGCTCCTCTCCAAGGCCCGCATCTCACCGCGCCGCGCCTCCATCCTC
>JBGOTL010000158.1:0-6843 GCA_041476465.1 Candidatus Acidiferrum sp.
CGCTCCAGCAAATCGATGAGCGCCTGCGCGCCCTCCGCCAGCGCGGGTTTGGGCTTTGCGCCCATGTGGTCCAGCCGGTGATAGGTGACTACGTACATCGCGCTGGGGCCTGCGCCGTGCCGCGCGATGTGCAGAAAGCCATGAGTCTTTGGCTGGCTTGGAGCCATCCGTGCCGCTACACCTAGCCCCGAGGGGAGTGCGCTCATCGTTTGGTTTGCTCCTCTACTCCGTGATGAATCAGCTGCAACCCGACGTGCTCCCGCAGTTTTCGCACTTGTAGCACGCTCCGTTCGGCACCATCAGCATGCCGCACTCGCTGCACGTCGGAGCGCCTTCATGTGCATTACTCAGCTTCGGCGCAGACGCCCCAGCAGGGAACGCCGTAAGCGCTGCCAGGATCGCCGGTGCGGGAACGGCAGCGCCGCCGTTTTCCGTTGGAGCCGCGCCATTGAGCTTCAGGTAATCCGACGAGATGAATCGTCCGCCCAGCCACCGCGCGATGTAGTCCAGTACCGACGATACAAAGCGGATGTTTGGGTTCGCCGTAATGCCGGAGGGTTCAAACCGCGTATTCAGCAGCTTGTCCACGAACACCTTCAGCGGCACCCCGTACTGCAACCCGAGCGAAACGGTCAGCGCCAGTCCGTCCATCACGCCCGAAAGCGTCGAGCCTTCTTTGGACATCTTGATGAAAATTTCACCGGGCCGCCCGTCTTCATACATGCCGACGGTGATGTAGCCCTCGTGACCACCCACGCTGAACTTGTGCGTCACCGAGGCACGTTCTACCGGCATCTTCTCGCGCACGGCTCGCGCGAAGAGTTCGCGTTGTAACGGTTCCATGACAACGGCCTCGGTCTTCTTTTCGTCTTTCTTCTGCCCCGCGGCGCTGAGCGGCTGCGAGCGTTTGGAATTGTCGCGATAGATGGCCACGGCCTTCAGCCCCAGCTTCCACGATTCGACGTAGGCGTTCATCACGTCTTCGACGGTCGATTCTTCAGGCATATTGATGGTCTTGCTGATCGCGCCGGAAAGGAACGGCTGCGCCGCCGCCATCATTTTCACGTGGCCGGTCCAGGCGATCGAGCGTCCGCCGCCCTGCGGCGTCAGCGAGCAATCAAACACCGGAAGATGCTCGTCCTTGAGGTACGGCGCGCCTTCGATCTTCCCCTGCTTATCGATGTAGGTAACGATCTCGCTGGTCTGTTCCGGCGTATAGCCCAGGTGCATCAGCGCTTGCGGCACGGTGTTGTTCACGATCTTAATCAGCCCCCCACCGACCAGCTTCTTGTACTTCACCAGCGCCAGGTCCGGTTCGATGCCCGTGGTGTCGCAATCCATCATGAAGCCGATGGTTCCGGTCGGTGCCAGCACCGTAACTTGGGAATTCTTGAAGCCAAATTCTTCGCCATGGTGCAGCGCCGTGTCCCAGGACTCCTGCGCCGTAAGGAACAGTTCGCTCTGTACATGGTCCGGCTTGATCCCCCGCATCGCATCACGGTGCATGCGAATCACGTCCAGCATCGGCTCGCGATTCACCTCGTAGCCTGGAAACGCACCCATGCGTTCGGCGATCCGCGACGACTGCGCGTAAGCTTCCCCGCACATCAGCGCGGTCAGGGCGCCGGCAACGTCGCGGCCTTCGTCAGAGTCGTACGGCAATGCCATGGACATCAGCAGCGCGCCGAGATTTGCGTAGCCCAGCCCGAGCGGCCGGAAATTGTGGGAGTTTTCAGCGATCTTCGGCGTCGGGTAGCTGGCGTTGTCCACCAGGATTTCCTGCGCCGTGATGGTTATGTCCACCGCATGCTTGTACGCGGCGACATCGAACTGCCCGTTCGAGCCCAAATACTTCATCAGGTTCAGCGAAGCCAGGTTGCACGCCGTGTCGTCCAGGAACATATATTCGCTGCAAGGATTCGAAGCATTAATCCGCGCGGTGTTCTTCGAGGTGTGCCAGCGGTTAATGGTCGTGTCGTACTGCATGCCCGGATCGCCGCACTGCCACGTGGATTCCGAGATCTTGGTGAGTAGGTCCTTGGCGCGCAGCTTTTCGTTGGGCTGGCCGTCGATGACGTTTTTGGTCCACCAGTCGCGGTCTTCTTCCACTGCGCGCATGAACTCGTCCGTCACGCGCACAGAGTGGTTGGCATTCTGGAAGAAAATTGAGCTGTAGGCGTCGCCGTCAATCGCCGCGTTATAACCCTGCTCGATCAGCACGTGTGCCTTGCGCTCTTCCTTCATCTTGCATTCGATGAATTCAACGATGTCCGGATGATCGATGTTCAAGATCACCATCTTCGCGGCGCGGCGGGTCTTGCCGCCGCTCTTGATCACCCCCGCAAAGGCATCGAAACCCTTCATAAAGCTTACTGGGCCGGAGGCGATGCCGCCGCCGGAAAGAGTCTCCTTGCTTCCGCGCAAGGTCGAGAAATTCGTTCCCGTGCCGGAGCCCCACTTGAACAGCATGCCTTCTGTGCGCGTCAGCCCCATGATCGATTCCATGGTGTCCTGCACCGAGTTAATGAAGCAGGCCGAGCACTGCGGCTTCACCTGCACGCCCAGGTTGAACCACACCGGCGAATTGAAGCTCATCTTCTGCTCGACCAGCAGGTGCGTCAGCTCGTCGCGGAAGGCATCACGCGATCCATCGTTCGCGAAATACCCGCCCTCTTTGCCCCAGCGCACAATGGTGTCCACCACGCGGCCAATCAGTTGCCGCACTGAGCCTTCCCGCTCAGCGCTGCCCGGCTTGCCGTGAAAATACTTGCTGGTGACGATGTTGGTCGCCGTCTGCGACCAGCTCTTCGGCACCTCAACGTCTTCCTGCCGGAAGATCGTCACACCCTTCTCGTTGCCGATCAGTGCCGTGCGCTTTTCCCATTCCACCACGTCGAACGGGGACATCTTTCCGTCCGTGAAATATCGTTTGAAAAGCAGTCCGGTTCGCACGTCCGGCGCAACTTTCTCCGCACCCTTCACGGTATCTAATGATTTCCCACTCAATGCTTGCTTCACCGTTGCCATCCATTCCTCCCCGCGCCGGGCTCCCGACCAGCGCGGGTAACCCTTTCATTTTACTACTCTGCGTTCAGCAGAGTTTGCTTCTGGTTCCATTGCGGCATTGCCGCTAAATTCGTAACATTCCGTAAGACCGAAGACCGCCGTGCTATTGAACCCCTCAAACGAATCCTAAAATGACAAATGCTCTGCCATCGGCCGGCGCCTTGCGCACAGCCTCACAGCAGCTTCCACTCATGATGCGGGCGCGTTGCAAGCACTTCGTGTCTGGTGACCGTGAAGCGGTCATTGTTTCTGGTGACCACAGAGCGGTCAACGCGCTCGATTTGTCGGTTAAGTTCCGGCTGGTGGCGTGGGCTTTGCGCGGACCTAGCTACATCCCCGACTCGGTCCGCCTGGCGCTTCCACGATTCCCCCGAATCTGGAATCGAAGTATCAACGCCCGCGAATTTCCTGTCAAGAGAAAATCACAAAATGTGGGTGACTTTCTCGTATCACATCTATTCGTAGTGGTACCGTTTCACACGCAGGCAATCTCTACGCGTCCTTTCTCGCATCCTTTTCCGGGCAGGAGTAAACTTAAAGCATCTGACCTCATCATGATGCGCATGCAAAAGCGGTTGTTTCTATCCGCCATCCCCGTTCTATGGGCGGGCCTCGCCAGCGTCCCTGCTTCCGCGCAATCGTCCGGGGCTGCTGCCCCGATTGTCCCAAACTCGCCCGCCACGGGCGTCTCTCCCGCGCGAAAACTCGATCTGCCCGGTTTGCCCAATGCCGGCAAAATTTCCGATGTTCTCTATCGCGGTGCGCAGCCGCGCGCCGAAGGCTATCAGCAACTGAAAAATCTCAGCATAGAAGTCGTCGTGGATCTCCATAATTCCGGTTCCTCTCAAGAAGCAGAACGTCAAGCTGTGGAAGCCCTGGGCATGCGCTACATCAGCATGCGTGCAAGCGCTATCCACGGCCCAAGCGATGCCCAGGTTGCGGAATTCCTAACACTCCTGCGCGATAACCCCAATCAAAGAGTTTTTGTCCACTGCAATCTGGGAGCGGATCGCGCCGGAGTAATGGTCGCCGCCTTCCGCATCGCCCAACAGCAATGGACACCTGATCAGGCTTACAACGAGATGCGTGAATTCCACTTCCACACCTTTCTCTACTCCATGGGCCGCTACATCAAGTACTTCCCCCAAAACTACGCGCAAAACCCCGTTTTTGCCGCACTTCGGCCCTCGCCACCGTCAAACTAGACCTTTCTCACTCGAAGGTCCCTTTCCGCTCTAGTACCTCCGTACCCTGCAAATAGGGACGCCTGCTTCATTCCAGCGCCCCCCCCCTTTTTTCTATCCTAATCACGATAAAGGAATGCTCTTTCTGAGGGAAAGACCTCTGTGCAAGTCGGCCGCTATCAAATTCTCGAAGTCATCGGCACCGGCGCCAACAGCCGGGTGGCGCGCGCGCACGATCCCATGATCGGTCGCGTCGTCGCTATCAAACTTTTCGCCTCGAATCTCGCCCATGGCGACGCCCGGCAACGCTTCCTTCAGGAAGCCCGCGTCGTTGGCCAGCTCTCGCATCCCGCCATCATCACGCTGCACGACATGGGCATTGAGGAATCCTCTTCCACACCCTACCTGGTCATGGAATTTCTTCAAGGTCAGCCGCTCGACCGCGTCCTGGAAAAAGGCAGCATCCCCTTCCCGCGCGCCTGCGCCTGGGCTGCGCAGATCGCCTCGGCGCTATCCGCCGCGCACCGCAAAGGCATCATCCACGGCGACGTCAAGCCCGCAAACGTCCTCATCACCGACGACGGCCGCGTGAAGCTCATGGATTTCGGAATGGCGCGCCTCTCCAGCCACGACTCCGGCGATAGTCCTCTCCTCGGCACGCCCGCTTACTGGTGCCCCGAGCAGATCCTCGGCAGGCCGCAGGATGCCCGCTCTGACCTGTTTTCCCTCGGCGTGGTCCTCTACGAGATGGTCACCGGCAATCGCCCCTTCGATGCTGCTTCGCTTCAGGACATCTGCGGCCGCGTGCTCTCCTCAACCCCGCTGCCGCCATCGCACACCAATCCATCTCTTCCCAAAGCCTTCGACGAAATCATCGCCTCCTGCCTCGCCAAGGATCCCGCCGCGCGCTTCGCCTCCGCGGACCAGCTCGCTGACGAGCTTTTCCCCATCGCGCGCCGCAAGACCGCGCCGCAAACGGCGCCGCAGCCCGCAACGTTACGCAGCCGCGCCGTGCGCTTGCTGCGCTCTGCCTGATGATCACGCCATGATCGCGCTTCAAATAAGCCACTAAACCGCCATGGAGTTGATCGGCTCCGGTACCACCAGCAGGGCCATATTTCGCGAATCGTTTCGGCACAGGCGTCCTCCGCCCCGGCATGATCGCCGAGGTCGAACACGCCATGGCCGCAGGATTGAAATTCCCCAGGACAGTTTTGCAAGGAGATGTTGTCCCACTAGTAGACGGAGTTCGCCGAAATTATCCGGGAATTTCCTCGGAGCACCAAATAGTGGACGTATGGCACCCTGGCCGCATCGGCCATTGGGTCCGTGTGCCTGCCAACAAAGTTTGCAAATTCCCTTGTCACACTTGCTATCGCAGGTGGGTCTAAGTTAATAAGAGCGGTATGACAAGGAGGAAAAGGATGGATTCGTTCAAGGTCGAGTCGGTTCGCATCAAGACCACACCTGAGAAAGCGTTTCGATACGTTGCAGATCCCAAAAACCTTCCCCAGTGGACTCATGCTTTCAAAGGAGTCCTTAATGGTAAGGCAATAATGGCCACACCGGCTGGCGCGGTGGAGGTCGGACTCCGCGTGATGGCCTCGGCTTCCGAGGGTACAATCGACTGGTACATGACTTTCCCTGATGGAGATGTGGCAAGTGCGTATTCGCGCGTGATACCCGAGTCGGCTGAATATTCCATTTATAGTTTTATTCTGATGGCTCCTCCTGTTCCTCTGGAACAGCTCGAAGGCACGCTGAATCAGCAAGCACATATCTTGAGGGAGGAGCTGACGAAGCTGAGTGCAATTCTCAGCGAGGCTTAGGTGTCCCTTCGAGTCCCTTTTATGTCTCAAACACCGGAAGAGAACGCCAGGAAAGCGCAGAAGGGTGAACAGGCGGCGTTGGAGGAGTTGATTGCACAAATTCAGGGCAAGGTCTACGGCCTTGCCCTGCGGATGCTTTGGCACCCCGAAGATGCGCAGGATGCGACTCAGGAGATTCTGTTGCGCGTGGTCACCCATTTGGCCACCTTCCGCGGAGAGAGCAGTTTCTTCACATGGGTTTATCGAATTGCTGCGAATCACTTGCTGCGATTCCGCAAGAGCAGGTTGGAGCAGCAAGGATTCACCTTTGAAACCTTCGGCAAGGATCTTGAAGATGGGCTCGCGGACAATTCCGTCCCTCCGGATGAGTCTATTTTGTTCCAGGAGATCCGCGTGGGCTGCACCTTGGGGATGCTTCTGTGCCTGGACCGTCCGCGCCGTATGGCCTACATTCTCGGAGAAATTCTGGAAATGGACGGCAACGAAGCATCGGTAATTCTGGGGATCAGCCAAGTCAGCTTCCGCAAGCGACTGGAACGAGCAAGAGCCCAGATCGTGGAGTTCATGCAAGCCCGGTGTGGCCTAGCCAATCCTAAGAGCGCCTGCCGATGCGGTCGGAGGGCGAAGCGGGCCATCGAATTGAAGCGCGTCGACCGCCAAAATCTCCTCTTCGCTCGCGACGCTGAACATGCGAAGCGGTTTCCTGAAATACTTGTTCATATTCGCCAGCTCGAGGAAACGCAGAGAGCCGTTGCGCTCTTCCG
>JBGOTL010000159.1:0-6794 GCA_041476465.1 Candidatus Acidiferrum sp.
ATGGGATCACCCGCGGCTGGGATGGCGTGCTGGCACGCTACAAACAGGCTTATCCAGACCGTGCCACGATGGGGCAGCTTAGTTTTTCGAGTTTGGAGTTTCGGTTTATCGGCCGCGATGGGGCACTCGTGCTCGGCCGATGGCATCTCGCGCGGGAGAAGGACGAGGTTGGAGGGGTGTTTTCCTTGATGTGGCAGCGGTTTCCAGATGGCTGGCGGATCATTCACGACCATACGAGTGTGGTGCCCAAAATAGCGGGGAATTAAGCAAGACCGAACTGCCGTACTTCCTGCAACTTTTGGACTAAAATCAGAAGAGTCGGCATCAGCAGTGCTCCGGCAAAAGGACGCATGAAGGAAGGCTTTATTCATCGATGGCTGCTCCAGCCGATTCTCGACCTGCTGAAGCAGGGGGTGACACCCGAGAAGATCGCGCTTAGCCTGGCGCTGGGCGCGGCATTGGGGGTGTTTCCCGCACTGGGCTGGACGACGGCGCTGTGCGCCCTGGCCGCTGTGGCGCTGCGCCTGAATCTTCCGGCGATCCAGATCGTCAATTATTTCATGTACCCGCTGCAGATCGCGCTGATCATTCCTTTTTTCAGGCTGGGCGAAAGACTATTCCGCGCGCCGCACTTGCCGCTTTCCATACCGCAGATCTACGCAATGGTTAACGCCAGTTTGTGGAACGCGATTCGCATGCTGTGGGCCACAACCTGGCATGCGATTATTGTGTGGTGCCTGATTGCGCCATTTTTTGTGGCGCTGGCCTATGCGATTTTCACGCCGCTGTTACGCCGCGTGCTCAGGGAACAGACGGGTCCAGTGGCGCAGGCTGCGTGATTTTTGGTGGTGGACGGCAGTGCCGCGGTGTTCACGAAGAAAAAACAAAAGCCGCCAGCCTACAAAATCTCCAAGATTTCTTCGTAGCGTTTGAAGGGCGGGATGAGATACGCGCCGGCTAGTTCGGTGCGCGCCCAGGCGAGCATTTCTTTGGCAACTTCGAAGCCGCGATCGCGCGCGGAGGCCCCGGCTGCTTCCATGGCCTTCAACAAAGGCTGAGGAATCACGATGCCTGGGACTTCGTTGTTCAGGCGCAAGGCTTGTTTGTAGCTATTGAGCGGCCAGACACCGATCAAAACAGGAATGGCGGGTTTCCCGCCGAGTTTCTTGAGGAATGCGTGCCAGTGCTCGGGGTCAAAAAGCGGCTGGGTCATGGCGAAGTGCGCGCCTGCCTCAACCTTGGCATGAAAGCGCTCGATTTCGCTGTCGAGGTCGTCGGAGACGGGATTTAGCGCGACGCCGATGGTAAAGTTGGTTGCGCCGCCTAAAGTTTTGCCGGCCCAGTCCGTGCCTTGATTGAGGCGGCTCAAGATTTTCACGAGGCCAACGGAATCCACTTCATAGACGCCGCTCGTTTCCGGATAGTCACCCACGGATGGTGGATCGCCGGTGATGCCCAAAACGTTGCGCACGCCGCCGACAGTCCAAGCGCCGAGTAGCATGGATTGCAGACCGATGATGTTGTAGTCGCGGGTGGTGAGGTGCGGCACGGTTTCTATGCCGCGCGCTTCCAGAGCGCCCGCGGTCATTAAGGCGTCCATGCCCACGCGGGCCATGGCGCCGCTGTTGATGTCGATGGCATCGACCTTGCCCGAGGCCATGACTTTATCCACCTGTTCGTAGATGCGGTCCAGGGAAACACCGCGGGGCGGATCGATTTCCACGCAAACCGTAAATTCATTGGCTTGCAAACGCTTCCAAAACTTGCTTTCCGGGTCACGCTGCAAAACCGGCGCTGGTTTTTCGCTTTCGACGACGAGCGTTGCAGCGTGGCTTTTTGCGGGCCGCAAGGATTTGACGGCATCAGCCATGGCGCGGATGTGCGCCGGAGTGGTGCCGCAGCATCCGCCGAGAATGCGCACGCCGAGAGCGGCGGCTTCACGCGCGAAAAGCGCAAAATATTCCGGCGAAGATTTTGGGTACACGATGCGGTCGCCTTCGCGTTTCGGAAAGCCGGCGTTGGGCATGCCGCTGACGCGCAAATCATCCACGCCAGCGAGCTCCTGCAATATGGGGAGAAGAGAAAACGGGCCGAGAGTGCAATTGGCGCCGATCACCTGCACATTTTTATTTTTCAGGAGTGCAGCGGCCGCACTGGGGCGAACGTCGCAGTGCGTGGTGCCTTCTTCCGAATAGGTAAGCTGCGCGATGATGGGCAACCCGGAGAAGGAGCGGATAGCGTCAATGGCCAGCATCAACTCATCGACATAGGAAAAGGTTTCGAGGATGTATAGATCCACGCCGCGTTCCTCGAGCGCCAGGGCCTGTTCGTGGAAGATGCTGAGAATTTCATCCGGCTCGGGATGGCGAGCCTGAACCCCGATGCCGAGGGGACCCATGGAGCCGGCAATGAGCACTTCGCGGGAGGCAGATTCGCGGGCTTCGCGGGCGATTTTTACGCCGCGGCTGTTGAAGCGCTGAACATCTTCGCCCAGGCCGAGCGGCGCAAGCTTGAAGCGATTTGCGCCAAACGTGTTGGTCTCAATGATTTGCGCGCCGGCCTCGATGTAAGCCTGGTGAACGCGAAAAACGGCTTCGGGTTCGGTGGCGTTCAATTCATCGAAGCAGCGTTGCGAGCCCACCGCCTCATGCAGCATGGAGCCCATCGCGCCGTCAGCGATGAGAATCGAGTCCTTCAGCCTGTCATTAAAATCCTGAATCTTCACAAATAACCTGTCCTGTCTGACAAATTCACGGCGCGAGGAACGCTCTCAGCGCTTTTGTTCCATCAAGCTGGCGACGGTGCTCATCAAATCATACTTGGTGAGGATTTCGAACTTCGAATCGCCCATGTCAACAAAGACCGCCGGGTTTTCGTGGCTGAGAATGTGGGTAACGCGCTCGACCGGTGCGGACTTCGGAACTGTCGGCAGCGGCTTGCTCATCATCTCGCGCACGACGAGCTTCCGGAGGTCCTTGCCCTGGAGAGCGAGATTCAGTATTTGATCTTCGTACACGGTGCCGATGGGGATGTTTTCTTCGAAGATGGGAATCTGCGAAATATCCTGCTCCTGCATGGTTTTCAGCGCATGAAAAACGGTCTGGTAGGGCCGGGCGACCACCAGTTCGCGAACTTTGCCGGCGGCGTGCTTCGCCGCAACTACTTCGGCGGCGGTAATGGCTGTAGCCACGTCAACGTAGCCGCGCTCGTGCATCCACAGGTCGTTATAAACCTTGCTGAGATAGCGCATGCCCGTGTCCGGCAGCAAAGCGACCACGAAGTCATTCGGCCCCAGATCCTTGGCAAGGCGCAACGCGCCGGAAATGCAGCCGCCGCCCGAGCCGCCGGTGAAGAGGCCTTCGAGCTTGGCAAGGCGGCGCGCGACCACGAAGCACTCTTCATCGTTGACCTGAAGACAATCGTCGAGAATCTTCATATCCATGGTGGCAGGGAAAAAATCCTCGCCGATGCCTTCGACGACGTAGGTCTTGGCCTTGATCACCTGGCCGGTCTTATGGAAATCGTAGTACAGCGAGCCTTCGGGATCGACGCCGATGATCTTGATGCTGGGATTCTTTTCCTTCAGATATTTTCCGACGCCGCTGATGGTGCCGCCGGTGCCTATGCCGCAAACAAAGTGGGTGATCTTGCCTTCGGAGTCTTCCCATATCTCCGGGCCGGTGGTGGTGTAATGCACCCCGGGATTCGTGGGATTGGCGTATTGATTGGGGTAGAAGGAATTGGGGATTTCGCGCGCGAGTTTTTTCGCAACGGAGTAATAGCTGCGCGGATCTTCCGGCTCGACAGCGGTGGGGCAGACGATGACTTCGGCGCCGAGGGCCTTGAGCAGATCGACTTTTTCCTTGGACTGCTTGTCGGTAGTGGTGAATACGCATTTATAACCGCGCACGGCTGCGACGAGAGCAAGGCCCATACCCGTGTTGCCGGAAGTGCCTTCAATGATGGTGCCGCCGGGCTTGAGCAGGCCTTTACGTTCGGCGTCGTCAATCATGCTGATGCCGATACGGTCTTTCACGGAGCCGCCGGGATTCATCATTTCGGCCTTAACGTAAATCTGCGGCTTCAGGCCCTGATTGATGCGGTTCAGCCGGATGAGGGGAGTGTGCCCCACGGCTTCGAGAATGTTGTTACATTTCATGTGGTGGTCTCAAGCCAGGCGCGCGCTAAGGAAGCGTTTTGCCTGTGCGATACTGCTGTAAGTTTAGCATGCGACATCGCGGCGATGCAGCCGCGCGAGGTCAGGGGAACAAACATGGTCCGGCAGAACATTTCGAGCGGGACGCAGTGGGAACCGATTGTGGGATATTCGCGGGCGGTACGCTTGGGCAATTTTATCGCGGTTTCCGGAACCACGGCGACGGGCGCGGACGGGAAGATCGTCGGCGTGGGCGATGCCTACGAGCAGGCACTGCAGACCATCAAGAACATTGAAGCGGCGCTGACTAAGGCAGGCGCGGGACTGAAGGATGTGGTGCGCACGAGGATTTTTGTGACGAATATCGGCGAGTGGGAGAAGGTGGGGCGCGCGCACGGAGAATTTTTCCGAGAGATTCGTCCGGCGACGAGCATGGTGGAAGTGAGCAAGCTGATTTCGCCGGAGATGCTTGTGGAGATTGAGGCGGACGCGGTGGTGGAATAATCCCAAGGGTTGCGTCACGGCTGTCATTCTGAGGGCTGCGGATTCTGCAGCCCGAAGAATTTCATCGCCTGCTTCAACCCCGGTTCATCACTCAGGTGAGATCTTTCGCTCCGCTCAGGATGACAGGCCGTGTGGCAGTAGCGGCACCAAGACCTTACCCGGGAGCGGGAACGAGTTGGGAGAAAAGCGTTCATTGACACGCTCTACGATTCATTCATTGCGAATGACTACTAGGCCTTAAGAGCCTTCTGCAAGGGGCACCCGCCGTGGCGGGCGCCCCTGCGAGGGCAAGCCGCTACCAGCGCGCGCGGACGCGGTATTTCAGGACGGAAGTTCCGCTGGCCGCGACCGGCACGCTGAATTGCGCCGCGAACGCCGCGGTCTTGGTGAATTTGTAGCTGGAAGAAAGCATCTCCCAATCGCCGCCGATGGGCTCGTTCACTTCGACCGTGACCGGCGTGTCCTTGTGATTCCGCAGCGTGACTTCGAACTCCATCTCCCAAACATGGGTGTCGATGCGTTTGTAGTCCGTCTGCTTGTGTTCGGCGATCACGTCGAAGGCGTTGCCGATGTGGATGGTCACCTTTTCGTCTTTCGGAGTGTGGTCGATGCGATCTTCGCCGATGAAGAGGATGCCCCCCTTGGAGTCTTTCTGGTAGACGCGCACGCTACCCGCGGGTAGCGGCATGCCCAGGCCGGCTTTTTCTTCATTCTTGAATTTGTAAAAGACCATGACCGGGTCCTTCAACGGAGAGCCGGGATTTTGCGCATTGTGGTAGTAGTAGTTCTGCCCGTTCACGACGAAGATTTTTTCAACTGGCACGCCGCTGCCTTGCAGCAGGCTGATCTGCTTGGTCTCTTTGTCTTCCACGGAAGTGCGGCGGCCCAGGGAGTAGAGGTGGTACTCGGAAAAGTTTTCCTGGACAAACTGCGGCGCCGCTGCGGCTTTCCTTTCCATGGCGCGGCTTTCCATGTCCCCTCGCAGACCGCCTTGGGGAAGGCGGTTCAGATCACCGGCGACCAGCTGCAGCCGCGCATTGTGAAACGCGGTGCCGCTGTTGTTGGCGAGCGTCACCCAGCCGTCCAAGTCCGCAGCTTTGTCATCGCGCGCAACGGTAAGAACATAATCGGCATTCCAGGAAAGATTTGTGGCGAGATAGGACGCTTCGATCTGGTGTTTGCGCGCGCCGGAATTTTCCAGCGACATCAGCAAAGTTGGGCGCTCGAAAAGGTTGGCGGGCACTTCCGGGAAGCGGTAGCTTTCGGCAAAGCCTCCGGTCACGATGTCGTTGCCAATTTTCCAGACCGGACCGTTGTTGTCCGCCAGCAGCGTAGCCTTGATCTCTTCGTGCTTGGTCGTGCCATTGTCCTGGTAAGAGCGGACCAGGGTCACTTCCTTGCCGACATACTTGTGCAATAGCTTGGCAGGCTCGAGGAGATCGTATTCGTAATTTTGTTCGATGACGCCGAGTTTCTCCGGGTCGCTGAGCGAACGGAAGTGTACGGTGGCAGGGTTCACAGTGGCGGCGATGTCCATGAATTTGAGGCGAAAGAGGCCGCTGGGCAGCGCGAGCTGGCGAACATCACGAACCAAGGCGATATTGGAATTGTAAACGGTGACCGCGAGATCGGTCTGGTCGTTCAAGCTGGTCGATTGATCGCTGGTTGCGGAGCGCGCGGCTTCCTTGGTTTGCGCGGCCGCAGAGCGGTCGGCATCCTGCGCGGCATAAGCGCTGCGACTGTAATAGATGAGGAAAAACGCGGCTGTGGCTAAGACAAGAAATGCCGCGGGAGTCGTCATCCAACGGAAACGCCGGTGTGCATTGCTGTTCGTGATTCGCATCGAGATCACCTCACTGAAAATTTGCCTTCCCTCTTAGAACGGTGCCGCCGGAATTTCTTGCAAGGCGGCATGCTGGAATGCTTGTACTACCCTACTCGCTGGCAACGGGGTGCCAGGTGAGGCCGGCGTCGCTGGTTTCGTAGCTCCGGTGGTTGGCCACGTCCCGGATGGTGGCGCGCAAGGCATCCGCGGCATGAATTCCGCCGAGATCGTCCGCAATCGGTGATGGCAGTTGTTTCCAGGTCGCGCCGCCGTCGGCTGTCAGCAGGATTATTCCTGCGCGGCCGACCA
>JBGOTL010000160.1:0-6743 GCA_041476465.1 Candidatus Acidiferrum sp.
ATCATCCAGTCTCTGGCGGTGTGGACTGGCGTGAGCGGCACCACACTGACGCCGGGTTCTCTGGCGCCGCTGACGCGCGTGGCTTCGGCAAACCCCTGCGGGTCCGACGGCGTGAATTCGATCTGCTTGGACCAGGCGGACATGGCGTTTACACCGGGGGTGCTGGCATTTACGCGCGTGATTACCGCAGACCGCATCGGGATACGGGTCGGGAGCGGCGCGCTCTCGACCCAGGTCGGCCAGATTCTGGACGCGGACATCTACTTTAATCCCAGCGATTCGCGCACCACGTATGCGACACCAGGGGCGCTATCCATCATGCCTGCCGCGTACGATCTCGAGTCCATCCTGACCCATGAACTGGGGCATTTTTTCGGCTTCAGCCATTCGGCGATCTGGAGCGCGATGATGTTTCCCTTCGCGCCGGCGCCGGGCACTTTCTCCGGGTTGCGGCCTGGCGCACAAACTCCCGATGCGCCACTCGGAGATGACGACCGCACGGGCCTGCGCGTACTTTATCCGGACCCTGCCGACGCGGTTCACATGGGAATCATCAGCGGACGCATTCTTGCTGCGAATCCCTTGTCGCTTCCCGCAGCCCCTCCCGGCGTCACCGGAATTTTTGGCGCGCACGTGGTGGCGGTGGATGCGGCGAGCGGGGCGGTGATCGCCGGGACGCTGGGCGGATGGAGCTGCGCCGCGCCTGGTCCGGCGCAATTTGATGGGAGCTATCAGATGGATCGCTTGCCCGTGGGACACAGCTACACGGTTTATGCGGAACCACTCGACGGCGTGGTTGCTCCGGAGCAAGTGGCCAACGCGACGGCATCGCTATGTCGCAACCAAACTACGGATCCTGGCTGGCCGCCGCTGCAGGGATGCGTGGTGCCCGCGGTAGATGCGGCTTTTACGACGCGCACGCGGCCTGGCCCGTGATTCTCGACCGGACCGCAGCGATCTGATCCACTGCTAAGAGATGCGCGCGCAAAAAAATGCGGTCCCGGCGAAACCGGGACCGCAGGAAGGTTGCCAGGGCTGCCGATTACTGCTGGTTCGGCAACAGGAGCTGAGAGAAGCCCGTGGTGTTGATGTCGCGGAAGAGCGGAGTCCGCGGCGGCAACAGTTGCGGCTGCAGGAATTCGATGTCGAAGTTGTAGCCGCGGGTTGGCGGAGAGTAAACCGTTGTGCAGCACTTGTAGAAGCTGTTGGCCTGTTCAGCCATGAAGAGGTTGACGATGGAGCCACGATAGTTGAGCGTCTGGCCGCCCCAGGTTTCGATGTAGCGCAGAAAGTTGTGGATACCGCCATCGGTGCCGAAGTCCTGGGCGGTACCCGCGGGTTGCGGGAAGGCAATGGTCTTGCCTGCGGCGATGGCCACGCGGTACCAGGAGGTCACCGCTCCGCGCTGACCGGCATTCTGCGGGCTGCCGGCTGGGAACGGCAGAGCGCCCACTCCGTTCATGTCATAGGGTGTGTAGAAGGAGTTGTAATCGTTCCAGTTGTTGGAAAGCAGGGTAACCGCGTCCGCCACGATCGATGTGGCCACGTGGGGGTCGTTCCACCCGCCGCCGACGGAGTTGGCGTTGAAATCACCTTCGATGTACACCGGATTTTCCGAGGCGACGGTGAGGCCGCAGGGAACCACGCCCGGGCAAACACCGAGATTCAGCACGCTGCCATCCATAATCTTGACGGCGCGGCGGAAAAAGAAGTTGGGGTTTTCCCGCGCTTCGTTGGCATTGACCACCATGCTGAACGGCCAGATGGCGGCGCCAGGGCAGAATGGGTTCTGGGTCAAGGCACTGGCGGCGATGCCGTTGTTGACGTTGTTCAGAGGCGCGTACCCTCCCTGCGAAGGGCTAGCAATGTTGTAGGCCGAGAAGGCACGGGTCGGATCCGCGCCATAGAGGTAGAGCTGGCCGGTCGCATCGGCGTCCTCACCCGGATCCAGAGTAGCGTTGGGGCAGCCGGTGAGGGCGTTTGGCGGATTGGCATGATTGTTCCAGCCGTACTCACCCGTCTCTTGTAACGACGGCGAAACGGGAGGCCAATTGCCGGCCCAAGTCCCGGTCCCTTTATAGTTGCCACGGCGGTCGGAGACATAGACCGTGAAGTCGTTGGGGGCCACGTTGGGGTCAAAAGCAAGCGGACCGTTGCCGCCAAACGCGCCACGCAGATAGGCGCCCACGTTCCTGGCGTCGATTTCGATGTAGTGCATGACGCCGCCCAGCGGCACCATTCTGGAGTAAAAGATCGTGCCCCTGACCGGGACCAGGCCCTGGTCTATGCCAACGGTTGTGCTCGGACGGAAGTCACGAAGGGTTCCTTCGCGGGTGTCAAAGAGCACATTGGGCCAGTAATCCGTCGGGCTTGTCGGGACAGTAATCACCTTAGCGCCGGTGGGGTTGGTGACATTGCATCCGCCGAGGGCCGGATTGGTCAGGGGATTATCCCGGATGCGTTCCAGACGGATGATGGCATTGGGATGCGGTTCAAAACAATTGCCTCCCGAAGGGGTTCCCGTGCCGGCTGGCAGTATGGGATTGACGGCATTGGTGACGCCATTTGATTCAACTTGGCTAAATGTCGTGAGGTTCGGGACATCCACATTGACATCCGTAAGCACGGGGATGGTCGGAAAAACGACGCCAGCCACGGGGTGAATGTTACGGCCGGCGAAGCCCAGGCCAAGAACTTCAATGGTGACGTCTCTCCATGCGCCGCAAGGATTTGCATAAGCGGTCTGGACTTCAATTTTGATGTACCCGGGCTCGATGGGATGCGGACCCGGAATCCAATAACCATCGTTCGCATTGTAATTACCCGCTGCCAAGCCACCAGAGGTAGCCATGGGCAGGGGCAGAGTGCTTCGCCCTGCGATGAGGTTGTTCGCGATCATCTTAGCGTAGAGAGCCGCTGAATCTCCATTTAGGTTCCAGTTGGCGCCGCCCACGCCAGGTGTCACGGCAATATGCGCCAGATTGAAGGGCTGGGTCGTGGCGTCGATGCAGGGGAGCCTCATGATGTCCTGCGGGTCGTCGGACAGCAAAACTTTTAGACTAGCCTGAGCAAAGTAGCGCTCGTTGGTAACGAGTGGACTCTCACTGGTGTTGACGGGGCGGCGGATGACGTCGATCGGTTTCGTGGCGCCAGCGCCAAGGGTGACGATGCCGAGGTCGAGCTTGTGGGCGCCGGTCGCGCCATTGCGCAAGTTACCAGCGTAGTTGGTGGCGCCGAGGGAGATGTTGTTCCAGAGAGGATTGACGGGGGAGCCGACGGTTCCCGTCAAGCTGCCTTCGGCCACGCCCAGGGCACGCAAACCGGAGCCGGTGGTGATATTGACAGAGCCCAAGTAGCCGGTCGAGGTCAGCCAACCATTCGCCAGATTAGTGCGAATGACGTCTTTGTACGCGGTTACGCGATCGGTCATGTTCAGGGTATTACCCGAGGCAAGAAAGAGATTCCCGTTGGTATGCGTGCGGCCGCCGAAGTTGAAAACCGGACCAGGAAAGAAGTCGCAGTCGCCGTCGCAGAAGACGCCGAACTGGAACATGGGAATACCGACGGTCTGGGTGGAACGGCGCAGCTTCACTTCCGAGCCGAGTAACGTGTGGGCGGTTACCGTGAGCGTATATTTCGTTGAGAGCGCGGTCATGCCCTGGTACGCGCCGGCCTGAATGGTGGCATTCGTCGCGAGGGGATTGCCGCTGGCGTCGGGGGTGAACTCGAGCCGGTAGCCGGACGTGCCGTCCGCGCGGACGTAGGTAATCCCGGTGAGGACAGGCGGAACTGTCTGGAGCGCGGTGAGCTGCCCTGCGGTGGGCGAGTAGTTGACATCAAACAAGGTTCCCAGATCCGCAGTTAGCTTCTCCATACCGGCTTCAGCGGCGTAGAAAGCCTTGCTGTAGTCGTTGTTCATGCTGCCGAGCTTCTGGCCTTCATTGATCAGGAGGAAGAACCCAACCAGGAGGCTGGACATCAGCAACAGCAGGAGAAGTGTGGTTAGCAGGGCGATACCGGCTTCCTGCTTCCAATTTGTTTTGACGGCTCTCATGGTCTGACTCCTCATTTATTGATACTTGTTGAAATACGACAGGCTGCGTACGCTCACCTGCGTCTGGAAATTGCTGCGGAGATAGGTCATCTTGTTGCCGACAGGAATCGGATCGACGGAGCGGGCGGCCAGTGTGACATTGACCGCGCGGATCTGATTTTCCGAGTAGTTGACGGGAACCGTGCCTTGGTTTACGGCGATGCCGTCGCTAAAATTGTAGGTGAACTGGAGGTTCTCCAGAGTTTCACCGACCGGTTGACCGGCGTTGAAATTAACCCTGCGAACGAGGAAAACGTGGGCGGGATCCGGGACGCCGTTGAGGTAGTTGCTGAGGTAATAGGTGATCATCCAGATGCGTGTGAGGGTGGTCGGCGGATAGGTGCCGTTGGGGTTGCCAAGGGCATCGATATTCTGGAGATTGCGGATGGTGCCAAACGGCGCGCCAGTGCCGTTGAAGTTGAAGGCGTCTCCGGCGCTGAACGTAAGCGTCAAAGCGCCTACCGCGGTGACCGTCTGAATGGCGTTGCCCCGGGCGTTGCTGAACATGATCAAATCGCCCGGACTGATCTGAACGTCATTCGCGGTAAAGGAAGCGAAATTTACGCAAGTGGAATCAAACGTGGCGGAATTTCCAGTCGGGCTGATGGTACCCAAGGGGCAGCCGGGATTCGCTCCAATGGCTGGAGCATTAATGAGATTCTGATTCAAGCCCAAAGTGTTGTCGGCATAGAGCACGGAGATCGTGTCGGTGTTAGTGGTGGAAGTGGCATCCGGGCTAGTGATGAACGGGCCGCGGTCCATGCCGGGTTCAACGGCAGGGAGAATCACGTTGCAGGGCGGGAAGACCAGCGTGGTTGGCGGCGAAGCCGGCCGGTTAATGACCGCCGGGACAGGCAGTGCCGAACCGTCGGCCGCGAACCCGCAAGCGCCACTCCCTGTAAAGGAGGGGATGGAAATGCCTCCAGTGGGGATACCCGTGCCCGCCTGAAGAATATCCTCCTGGAGGAGGTTGAAGCCGGCGCGCAGGTTATCCGACATATCGGACTTGAGCGTGACGCGCTGGTTGGTTTTCGCGGCGTCGCGGAAGGCGGCCACGGTTGCGGCCAGGACCACCAAGGTGATCGCCATGGCCACCATGAACTCGACGAGAGTAAAACCTGCCTGCTTTTTTATGGATAGATTCTTCATGGTGTCCTCAGGCAAAAGACGAGATATAGGAAATCAAGGTGTAAGTGCGGCTCAACTTGCCCACCTTGTAATTAATGGTGACGGTAATCTGACGAAGGTTGGTCTCTGCGTTAACGGGAGTGATTTGGATGGTTCGCGTCATCCATGGATTGAGGTCCACAGTCAGGTCGGTGCTGGTGCCGATCTGCCCCGAGGGATTAGGGCCAATGGTGATCACCTCGTCGGTAGAACCACTGTCTGTGACGGTGCCCACCAAGCCATCGGTACCAGGGACCAGCATGGGCTGAGGACCGTCGAGAAATACGCCGCCGTCAGCGCCGGACGAGCCACTCACATTCATGATTTGTGACCAGGTGAGATTACTGGTATCGCGCGCGGTGAAGATAGCTTCGATGGCCTGCTCGGCCTTTTTTTCCGCAATGTAGTCATATTGGGTCAAGCTGGAGAAGTACATGCCTTGCGCGTAGACTGCGGCGAGCGAAAGCACGCCGAAGGAGAGGATAAGGATCGAGATCAGCGCCTCAACCAGCGTGAAACCGCTCTGCGTGCGGCGAATCTTTTTTCGAAGAGCCATTGCTTCACTCCCTATTGGAGCCATTGCGTGCCACCCCAAGTGTAAAACCGTACCCGGCCCGTAGCGCCAAGGATAGTGATGGCGCGCGCGGACGTCGGGTTATTCGGAAGCCCGGTAAAAATGGTCGCATTCACGGGATTACTGTTGCCCACGCCGTTCATATTGCCCAACGTGGGATCTGCCCCGACCAGCTCGCCTGCGCTGGTGAACATAACCGCCCAGCCGCCAGCGCCGGCGGGTCTGGAAAGACTAATTGCGCTCGCATTTCCAAATTGCATGGGAGTATCTTGTGCCACCACAACAGTGAACTGCATCCCGCTCGGACTGTTGTCATTCAAATAGACCGGGGGCGGATCGGGGATGGGCGCTTCACCAAGAACGGTCCAGGTATGAATTTGCATTCTATTGGGTGCGGTGAAATCGACTTCCACGTTGCGGCGCTTGGAGATAGCTAAACCGCGCGCCAGGCGAAGCTGACTGGACACGGCGCTCATGGCATTGTTGGCCCGGTAATTCAAGAGGGTGCTCTGGGTCAGTGGGACGGCTGCTCCGGCGAGGATCATAATGATGGCGACGACGATGATCAACTCCACCAAGCTGTAGCCTCGCTGCGACTTTTGGCCAGACTGTTTCATTAGGAAACTCCCTTGCCTGAACACTACCCTCTTCGGGCACCAACTGAAGTGCACGTTGGCAACCAGCCCTGAAATACCGTTAAACAATTGAATAATAAGTGTTTACTTGGTTCTCTGTATAGAAACTGCAAGCAGAGCGAGTGACCTTGTAACAAAAAGTTACAAGTCGCGACAACCCCGGCACCCTCTAGGCTTTGACAGGAGTGAGCCAACCGCCCCGAAAAACAAGCTTGGCTCCAGCGCGGCCAGTGAGGCAGTGTCCTTATCAGCGGGCAAAGGCAGGTTGACGGAT
>JBGOTL010000161.1:0-6627 GCA_041476465.1 Candidatus Acidiferrum sp.
AATTAGGGCGGGGGGCCGATCTACAAAACAGGCTCACGGAGTTCGCACTCCCGGCCTTGGGACCGCTCGGCCTCCCTGCCAGAGCAACTTGCCTCTTCAGCAAGCCTCACTCTAAAACCAAGATACAAGGGACCGCCTTCTGAGGCGGTCCGCCAACATGACACCTTCGCCGAACAAAACATCATTGGCGAGATCGACCGGCGGAAATCCAGCCATTTATCTTCCCTGCTGGAAGTCCCGTTCCACAAGCCTATTCGTTTGGAAATCCGCGCGCGGGGAATTCTTTGAAGGTGTCCGTGTTTAGGTCGAGCGACGACCACCGAGCGTGTTGCAGGCTCTTGCAAGAGTGCGGCTCCACAAGAAAAAAGGTCGACCCTGCGTTTAGACCGGGGTTGGTCGTTAATTGGCGGACCGCTTCAGAAAGCGGTCCCTACAACGGCCACGACGCAAGAGCAGGGGTGGCGAATCATGCCGTGGCTGCGATATCCTTAGATGTACAACACAAGCTGGAAAGAATATCTACCACGCAGGTTGGAACGAACAGACCACGACAAACGCGGAGAAGCGTTTGAGGCTATAATTTTTCAGCGTTAAAGAGACTAGGTTTAATTTATGAGCGATACGAAAATAGCTGTGACCGAAACGAAGGCGGCGCGCCCGGTCTGGAAGCCAGCCGGGAAAGTTCACGCCAGCCAGCAGCCCTTCAAATACCCCCTGGAGCGCGAGTTCCTCGAGCCGGATTGGCAGCGCCTGCCCGGCTACAAGGGTGTCACCGCCGCCGAGTGGGAAACGGCCCTCTGGCAGCGCCGCCACACCGTCAAGAATCTTGGCGAACTAAAGGCCGTTTTCGGGGATCTTATCCCGGACAGTCTGATGGCCAGCATCGAGCGCGACGTCAAAGAACGCGCCACCATGTCCATCCTCATCCCGCCGCAGATGCTCAACACCATGGATGACACGGATTTGTGGAACGATCCGGTTCGCCGGTACATGCTTCCGGCGTTCGAGGACCGCCACCCGGAGTGGCCCAGCCACCCGAAATCCAGCCGCGACAGCCTGCACGAGGCGGACATGTGGGCCGTGGAAGGCCTGACGCACCGGTATCCCACTAAAGTTTTGGCGGAGCTGCTTTCCACCTGCCCGCAGTATTGCGGCCACTGCACGCGCATGGACCTGGTCGGCAACGATGTGCCGCAGGTGGTCAAGATGAAATTCCAGATCCCGCAGAAGGATCGCTATCAGCAGATGCTGGATTATCTTCGCGTCACCCCCTCGGTGCGCGACGTCGTGGTCTCCGGCGGAGACATCGCCAATGCTCCGATCGCTCAGCTCGAGTCTTTCGTCTCCGCGCTCATGGACCTGCCAAACATCAAGGACATACGTCTGGCCACCAAGGGTTTGATGGGCATTCCTCAGCATTTCCTACAGGACGAAGTACTGCAAGGACTCGAACGCCTGGCCAGGAAGGCTCGCGAGCGGGGAATTGATATCGCCGTACACACGCACATCAACAACGCGCGCCAGGTCACGCCGCTGGTCGCCAAAGCCGTGCGCAAACTGCTCGACATGGGGTTTCGTGATGTTCGTAATCAGGGCGTGCTTCTGCGCGGTGTAAACACCACGCCGAAGGAACTTCTGGATTTGTGCTTCACGATGCTGGATCACGGCAAAATCATGCCGTACTACTTCTACCAGTGCGACATGATCCCCAACGCCGAACACTGGCGTTTGGCCGTGCATGAAGCGCAACAATTGCAGCACGATATCATGGGATATCTCCCTGGCTTCGCCACCCCCCGCATGGTTTGCGACGTGCCGTTCGTCGGCAAGCGCTGGGTTCATCAGTTGAAGGAGTACGACCGCCACCTGGGGATTTCTTACTGGACTAAAAACTACAAAACCGGCATCGAGAGCGATGACCCGGAAGCGCTTTCACGACGCTACGAATATTACGATCCCATCTACACCCTGCCCGAAGCCGGGCAAACATGGTGGCGCGGACAGATCAAGGGCGCGCACTAAGCTAGGAACTGCTTGCCACGATGGGTATACAGCTCTCTATCTCGTTAGGTACAGGCACTTGCAGCTCCGGCATGGGAGGCGCGGAAAAGAGGTACTGGAGCGGCATAGCCATCCAGCGCGCCCAGCGCGCGGATCGCGCAGCGCGCGCGCTATCCGTGGCGATTCCGGTGTTCGCGTACATTTGCCGGTAGAGCTTCGAGACTAAGGTGAAAGTCAACCGGCCGCGCAGGCTCTTCACGCAACGCGAGCGTTTCCAGATCAAGCCGAGACTATAGAAACGGTCCCACACCCCCTGCGTACGCTGCCGGATTTCATCGCCGGCCATGACCGGATGCGCGCAGTAGAGCTTGGGGCGGAGTTCCTGCGGAATCAGCCAGTGCCGGGTAAGCGGGAATCCGCCGATGCGCGTGGGGTCGAGCTCCAGGCCCTTTTCCCATTTCGCAAAATCCACGGTTCCCGGGAAGGGCGTCAGCATTACAAATTGCGCGAAGGTGAGTTCGGCTTCCTGCGCTACGGCTGCGGTGGCTTCAAAAGTTGAGGGCCGGTCGCTGGGCAGCCCGAAAATGAAAGATCCCAGCACGTGCACACCATGGCGGCGAAATGTTTTCAACTGCGCGACCAGCTCCGCCCCGGAGCGATTAAACTCCTTGAATATGTCCTTTAATCCTTCCGGTGTAACCGCTTCCACGCCGACCAGCGCGCCCTTGATATTCGCCCGCTGCATAGCGTCGAGGAATGTCGGGTCTTCCGCTGCTTCCATGGTAATCTGCGTGAAAAATATCATGTCCCGCGGAAGCTGCGTCATGCGCTCCATAAGCTCGAAGCGCTCCGCGCGCAGGTCGGTCAGCTCCTGAATACGGTGCTTATCACCCTGGCGCTCCGCCAATTTAATGTCGGTGAGCGTAACCGGATAGAAATTATCATCGGCGAGCGCTACAAACCGGAACCCGAGCCGCCGGAGGTGAACAATCTCCTCAATCACCGCGTCGGAGGAGCGCTGGCGAGGTTTCTGGCCATCCGTCCGCCACACCGAGCAGAATGAACAATGTTTCGGGCAGCCGCGCACCGTTTGCACCGAAGCCCACATATAGCTCTTGCGCGGCAGTAAATCCCAGCGCGCCGGAAAAAATTGCGAAGCATCCACCCGGCCACCCAGATAAATAGCCTTGGGTTCACCCTTCATGCAGTCCGCCAGGACGCTGGCCCAAACGACATCGCCGTCTCCTTTGACGACCCCGTGCGCCTTGCCCAGCTCCATGGCTTCTTCCGGGTACAGCGTGGCGTGAATTCCACCGAAAATAACATACGCGCCGCGTTCTCGCGCCATTTTCCCAATTTCATATCCGCGCAGGGCATTACCGGTGTGAATGCCGATGCCCACAATGTCGCCCGCATGAATACGTTCCGGGTCGACCTGAGCGAGCGTTTCATCAACCAGAATGGGGTCACCGAACGAAGCCGGTGTGGCGCCCGCTATCACGTACAGCCAGCGCGGCGTAATCACCGCAGTGCCAAAAGAAATGTGGCTTGGATTGATGAGGTGAATTCTTATGGGATTCAGTTGCGCCTCCAGGGTTGTCGTTGAACGCACCACCAAGTGCATCATTCTGGCAAATGGAAAGAAAGCATACTGCTCAATATCGAACGTGGGTCAGTATATGTCAGTTCACGACCTTGCCAACAAAAATTTTCTCAACACCCTCTGGCATAAGTCCCTCAACCACCTGCTGCGAGCCGGCCCCCGAGAGATGCCGATTCATGCCCAAGCCTAGGCTAGTTTGGCAGATCAATGGCCGGGTTGCGCGAAAAGAAATTGACGGGGCGGAGCTCGAACTCATGCCACAACGTCGGCATAACCGGCCAATCTTCGGAGTGCGGGACGTGATGGAATCCCATGGTGTACCAAACGACAATATCGGTGTTTTCGATCGGTCGATTTGCCTTGGTCCAAGCAGGCAGACCGTCACCTCCCTTGCTTTGTACCGGATAATCGCCCGCGGCATAGCGCTCATTTTCGCGGAAGGGCGTAACCCAGAGCTGGTAATCAACGTAGCCGGCGCGACGCATCGGGGATTCATCAGCGGGCACGATGGACATAGCGTTTCCGCCGGGCATGATCTCATAACCCACGTTGTATCCCATGGGACTTTTGACGTTCGGGTTGACGACGCGCCAGAGCTCCGGGTGCTCCATGCCCATGCGGAGTTTCGCCTGTTGCTCGGAGTGTGCCACCTCGGGTTTGGCTACCCAGACACTTTTTCTAAGACTTCCGGGGGGTTGCCGTTCGACTTGGAGGTGGTCTCTGACGAAACTGTTTGCCGTGCCATCCACATCGAAATCCAATCGGAACGAGAAGTAGTGATCATGATCCACGGCGACAGTGTTTTCGGCGACAAAGCGTCCGTAAGCATCCGCACGCCCATCGCGGTCATCCGCAGTTGTGCGGGGGGTGACGGCCTTGACTTCATCGATGCCCGTTGCGCCGACGGCGACCTGGATAGTCCCGTCCTGCCTGAAAATCCAGTCGAAAATGAAGTCATACGTGCCGCACGCGCAGATGGTCCGCAGCACGAGATCGCGGCGCTTGCGGCTCTCGAGCGGGTCACCGTGGTTCACGTGCCGCCAGGCCGGGTCACCCGAGAAGCGCTCGAACAGACAAGCTGAGTGTGGACTGAGTTGGGGTATTCCTCGTTCCGTGGCGTAGACTTCGTCGAAGTAAACAGAGTTTTCCGGGCAATCAGATCCGGGTTGCAGACTCGATGGAAATCCGTCATCTAATTCGCCGGCGTCAAAGTAAGAGATGTAATACCAGTCCGGGGTCGGGTCCATGTAGGGAGCGAACATCTCGGAGAGGGACCCTTCATACAGAATGGATCGGAGTTTGTCTCCATCGGCGTAGCGAACGTTGGAGAGTACCAAACCGACGCGGCGATCCATCCGGAAATGAAAATTCCACTTTTGCCAGGATACTTCGTGGCCGTTGAGGTGGAAGCTGGGACCAAGAGGCTGCTCGATGGTGATGGGGGTGGGAACGTCGCGAAGCGGGCCTACGGAGGCGATATCATAATCAAAAGGGGCGCTCGGGATGGGCACGACTCCGGTATCAATTACACGCAGCACCTTCTGCTCGTTGGCATCCCACACCACGGTAAGGCCTGCGATGGGCCGGCTGTCATTATCCCAAACGCCGCGATGATCGGCACAAGAGACGAGTAGGATCCTTCGTCCTTGATCTTCCGGCGCAATGAAATCACCAGGCGTATTGCCGGTACAGTTCACGGAAGCATACTCCGTGATTCCGCGGCGGCGCATAGCCGCTTGCCATTCCGCGTTCTCTTTAACCTTGTCGTTAAGGCCAAAGGACTCCTCGTCCATCACGTTCGGCTGGACTCCCTTGATCTCATTCCAAGCGATCAACTTGTGGGCAGTAAGATCCACAACGGCTTCGAACGTTTGCGGGCCCTGCTTAACGACCACCATGGCTTCCCGCCGGAAGGATTGGCCAGGCGTCCATTGAAGGACTTCACCTTTCGGCGGCTCGCGAAGTTGGATGAGCGGAAAGCGGGTCTTTGCATCGACATGGCCGGAAGCCTTCATGGCATCGAATATCGCCCAATATTCGGGCGCCGTCAGGCCATCGAGAGGATGCTTGGCAGTTTGCGCCGAAACAGAATGCGCAAGAGCGAGAAGCAGGAAATACGAGAAGACCGCGGCGATGCGAACTGACTTGAACGCAAGTACACGATCGGGATACTTGCCGGCGGAGAACATGAACGAAGACCTCGCGCGTAAAAAGTAAGGGCCGGACCCCAAGTCTGGGTGGCGAACATTCTAGCTTGGAAGTGTTCTTGACTGGGGAAATTGTGCAGCGCCATGCTGCCCGGGTTTCACTGGTCAGTCAAGTAAAAGCTTCGGCGGCCACCCAGTGCCGAGCACTGCATAAGACCGTGTTCTATCTTGCAGCACCGAGTGGGAAACGTTTGAAGTGATTGAGTCTAATCTGGGACAGAAGTGGCGCGCCCGGGGAGATTCGAACTCCCGACCCTCTGCTTAGAAGGCAGACGCTCTATCCAACTGAGCTACGGGCGCTTAGGCAACTCTGATTCTAAAACATTTATGGCTCGCACCGACACTATTTTGGAGGCGGTGAGCGTCTGCAGCGAGGGGAGACGCTCTTTCCGATCGGTTCAGGAGTGCACGCTCTTCATTTTCCTCCTTCAGAGGCGTTTGCGGCAGGTACTGCGTTGTTTCCTTAACCGCCGTAGTCGGTGCGTTTGGCTGTGAGAAAGTTGGAGAGCGGGCCAGGTTTCGATAACCCCAGTGGGAGATGGTTTGCCCGATCAGGGCTGACTCAATTCGTTCCCGCGCGGCGCCCGTGACTGTACGCCAGGCAGCTGCGCCCCTAACACGGACAATGCCTGTGGTGATGAATTCGCACTGCTGCGCACCTGACGTTGGATCACTCCGGAGTCTACGGACTGGCCCGTGCGCGAGATGGTCTGGAAATTCATCTGGCTACCAGCGAATTCCACCAGCATGAACGCGTTATCAGAATCATATCCTTTAGCGGTAATTGCGCTTGGATTCAGATCACCGGCGCGCAAT
>JBGOTL010000162.1:0-6440 GCA_041476465.1 Candidatus Acidiferrum sp.
CAGCAAGATCCACGGCAGCCATGTGATGAAAAAAAGCGCCGCCGGGCAGCTCGAAGCGCCGCCGCGGATGAACCAATACTTCGCCGTTCACTTGTTTGCGAGAAATATCTTCGACGGCTTCAATGGCCA
Source organism: Candidatus Acidiferrum sp. (assembly GCA_041476465.1). Classification (GTDB taxonomy): domain Bacteria; phylum Acidobacteriota; class Terriglobia; order Acidiferrales; family UBA7541; genus Acidiferrum. The sequence continues at coordinate 130 of JBGOTL010000162.1, forward strand.
TCGGCATCGTCAAAAGGCTGCGCACTTCCGCTTCGCTGATGTGCAAGGTCATGGTGTCATTCCCCGGAATATGGAAAATCTGAACTATTTTGCGGGCGGCTTTGCCACCGAAGTGTGAAGGAGTTTTCCAGTTCTATCATCGTTTTCGCGAATGCGGCGGACGACGGTCTGCAGCAAGCGATACACGCGTTCTTCTTTGTTTCCATCCATTACATTGTAGCGAAATTCCGGTTCACTCTTGGGGCCTTTACCAACGCGGATGGGCAACGCGCCGCACAAATTGTTTTCGATAAAGGCGGTTTCATAGCGCGTAGTTTTGACGCTCCAAGTATATACACGCAAAGTTGTGAAGTCGCAGGGCTGGCCTTCAGCGCTGTGGGTTCCGGCGACGAGGTACTGAGGCTTATCTCCCGATGGATCGCTGACGCGATTCAATTCGAACCAGGCCATGGGCCGAACGTTAGCGGATGCCGTGCCTTCGCGCACGGCGTCAGGCACGTCGAGCTCGATAAACCGGGCGATAACCCAGCCTGCAATGGGAATGTTCTGGTCGCCGGGCTGTGTGATGTTGCTTTCCGCGGCATGTGCCGCGCTTTCCCCAGGCGGTCGGGTGGCGACGCCGCGCACCAGGAACCAATCTTCCTTTTTGTTTTCCTGCGAATCGTTCGAAGACTCTTTTTCACCGGCGACCTGAATCCAATCGGCCACGGCCCGGCCGACAATCTCCACCTGTACGCCGCGGCCGAATTGATAGAGGCGCGGCTCATTTCGTCCGGGCTGCACCCGCAGATTCGTCGCTACCTTGGTGCGCCCGCGCGCTTGCACGATCATCTCGCGCGCTTGTCCCAAAAGCTTTGCACTGCGCTGCCAGAGCGCCGGCTCCATCAGGTAACGGCCGTCCACCCAGCCGACTGCGCCGCCAGCCGTGCGAACCTTTACATTGTCATTGCGCCGCCCGAGAACATCCACGCGGTCGCCGTAGTTCAGAACACCGATTTGCTCGCGCACCTGCGCAACTCTGCCCCACAGCGTGATGCTGCGCTCGCTGACGAAGGCTTCTCCCAGCGATTCGTGTTTTGGCCGGAACACCCAAGCCGCCAGCGCCACCAGACATAACAGCGGCACTGCCACAAGAAGCTTTCGCTTCATGTCCCATCCCCGAAAATTGTTCTGATCGCGCGAGTCACCTCATGCAACCCCGGCACGCCTCCACCGCCATTCCTTACACCGATTGCGCGCACTAAACCCATGGACACCTGAACTCCGTAAGAGATTGTACCTGATTCCCTTCCGCCTCCGGCCATACCCGTGCGCACTTTATTTTTCTGCTACAATTCGCAGCGGCCTATCGAGTAATGCAATTTGTCATGAGGAGAAGATTAGTCTATGAAATTTCTTAATGCTGCGCAGCCGCTGGCGCTCCTGCTCTTGCGCGCCACCTTGGGTATTGTCTTCATCTCTCATGGCTACCCGAAACTTGCCCATGGAGGCAGCGGCATGCAGAATTTTTTCGTGTCACATGGGCTCCCCGGTTATTTCCTCTATGTTTCAGGTGTGCTGGAAGTTTTCGGTGGCGGCCTGCTGATCTTGGGGCTGTTCGCGCGGCCCGCGGCCCTGCTACTGGCGATTGAAATGGGTGTGGCGATCTGGAAGGTCAATGGTAGCGCGGGCTACATGGCCGTGCATGAATACGAGCTGCCCCTCATGCTGGCGATAGCTAGTTTTGCTCTAGCGACAATTGGAGCCGGCCTGTTGTCGCTCGATCACCTGCTCTTTGGCGAAGGGGGCGGGAAAAGCCGCGCGCCCCGCGGCTCTAAATAATGTAACCAATCTTGACTGTGTCTTTCATTGAGCCGCGCGAACAACGGCACAGTCCAGGGGGCCTGCGCCGCCTGCGATTGCTGGAATCGTGTGTTCCGAAAAATAGCTATGATTGACCAGACACGGCGGGCGCAGGCATGACCATGCCCGGGGGCGCAACGGGAAGCACAATCCAGAGAACGATGTAAGCAAGCCCGCCGAAACCTCCGAATAGAAATGCCAACACCCACACCAGGCGGATCACCGTGGGATCGAGATCGAAATAATCTGCAAGTCCTGCGCAGACGCCCGCAATTTTCTTGTCGGTGCTCGAACGCATCAGTTTTTTCGTGGCATGAGCGGGAGATAGCCCCGGAGGACTGGTTTCCGGTTGCTTGGAGCCGCAGTTGTAGCAAAACTTTGATCCTACCGCGATATCCTTCTGGCAGTTGGAACAGGTCATGAGAGCACCCCACAGAAATGAGTATTGTCTGTCTCTAAAATAGGATACGAAGAAAAGCCCGAAAAAGTTTCGTAACCATCTCTGCAGGGCCGGGCTGCTAGCCGGAAGCGCCTGGGCTGAAGCCTACCGCTACAGCTTCTCGTAGCCGCGACTCCAGTGCGAACCGAGTATTAGTACTCCAAAAGTTGCTTGACGGCTACAGTGATGTGTTCTGTCTGCGGCAAGATCACATCTTCCAGTTTCGGCTGGTAGGCACAAAACGTATCCATCGCGGCCACGCGGCGTACCGGCGCATCCAGGTCCTCAAAAAGTTCATCGGCAATACGCGCCGCAATCTCCGCGCCGTAACCCCAGCTCCGCATGTCTTCATAGGCTACGATAACGCGGTGCGTCTTTCGAACGGTGGCGGCGATGGCCTCCCAGTCATACGGGGAAAGCGAGCGCAGATCGATGATTTCCACCGAGATGCCTTCGCGCTGCAAAGCCGCCGCGGCCACTTCCGCGCGGTGTACCACAGCGCCGTAGGTGACGATGCTGAGGTCGCTCCCTTCCTTGACTAATCGAGCCTTCCCGAAGGGAACCAGGTAATCGGGTCCGGGGTATTCCGAACGGTTATACGGCTGGCGATAAAGGTGCTTGTGCTCAAGGAACATCACCGGATCGTCCGAGCGCATTGCCGTGCGAAGCAGGCCCGCTACATCCAGTGCAGTGGAAGGCATCACCACGCGCAAGCCCGGGCAATGCGTAAAGATCGATTCACCGCTCTGGCTGTGATACAGGGCGCCGCCCGTCAAATAGCCGCCGATAGCCACACGAATCACCGCCGGGCACTTGAAGTGCCCGTTCGAACGCCAGCGCATTACGCACAATTCGTCGCGAATCTGCATCATGGCGGGCCAGATGTAGTCAAAAAACTGAATTTCTGCCACCGGCTTCAGTCCGCGCGTGGCCATGCCAATGGCCCGCCCGACAATGCTGGCTTCAGCCAGCGGGGTATTGAAGACGCGGTCCGCACCGTATTTCCTCTGCAAGCCGGAAGTAGCCTTGAAGACGCCACCCTTCCCTTTTACTTCTTTTAACGTATCTTCGCGGCTGGCGTCGGCCACATCTTCGCCAAATACGGTGATGCGCTCGTCACGAGACATTTCATCCGACAACGTAGCGGCGACCATCTCCACCATGGTCTTCGGCGCGCCGTGGAAATACGGCTGCGCTTCGAAGGATTTCGAGGTCGGATCCACCTGGGGCGAATACACATTCACGAGGATGGAATCGGCTGCAGGGGGCTCCGCCGCCAAAGCCAGGTCGCCAGCTTCGCGGATTTCGCGGTCGACCTCCGCCTCCATCGCCTCGATCTCTTTCTGATCCATCACACCTTCGCGCACCAGGAACAGTGAAAACTTCGACAGGGGATCGCGCCGTGCTTCCGCTTCGCGTTCTTCCGGCGTCTTGTAGAGCTTTTCGTCATCGGAAAGTGAGTGCGAATACGGGCGCGTCACATGCGCGTGGACCAGCGCGGGGCCCCGCCGCTCGCGGCAGTAGGCGATTGCCTCTTTGCAGACTGCATAGCTCTCCAGCGGATCCGTGCCATCGCATTCAGCCACATGTAACCCAGGGAAACTCCGCGTCAGCTTGGAAATACTCCCGCCAGCGGTTTGCACTTCAATGGGCACGGAGATGGCATAGCCGTTGTCTTCGATAAGATAGAAAAGCGGGAGCTTTTTGGCACACGCCGCGTTCAGCGACTCCCAGAATTCACCTTCGCTGGTGGCTCCATCGCCGCCGGAGACGTATACAATTTCATCGCGCTCATGGCGGGCCAGATCGCCCAGCGGTGCCTTTTTCGCCTGTGCCAACGCTTTGGGGCGCTGTTCGAAATAGAGTGTCGCTTCCGCAGCGCCCACGGCCTGCACAAACTGAGTTCCGGTGCACGACGACCTGCTCACAATGTTCCACTTCGCGTGCCCCCAATGGGAGGGCATCTGGCGTCCCCCGGAACTTGGGTCATCCTTCGCACCCACGGCGTGCAGGAACATCTCCAGCGGAGTCACACCGAGCATGAGGCAAAGGGCGCGATCACGGTAATAGGGGTAGAGCCAGTCCACGCCGGGGCGCAGGAGCAAACCTGTCGCAGCAGTGACGGCTTCGTGGCCGGCGCTGGAAATCTGAAAGTAGATTTTGTTCTGGCGCTTGAGCTGGATTTCGCGGTCGTCAAGCTTCCGCGATAAGTACATCGTGCGGTAGATTCGAATGAGGGTGTCGCGATCGAGGCCGTGAATCTTCAGAGCGTCCAGCTTGGCAACTTTGACGCGCGTCTGTACCGCCATTCGGTCTGCCCTCGCGTTGGGGTTGATTCTATAGGCTTACAGAACCTTCATTATAGCGTAAGTTTCGCCCCCGGCTATCCCGGATGTTGCTGGGCGTCCCCCATAAATCCATAGCTCTTTCCCAGGTTTTCGAAATGCTCTTCGGTGGCAGCGAAGTCCGCCGCACCGGGTTTGATCACCCGCGGCACCGCCGATTTGAACGGCTCCTCGGCCGGAATACGCTCCACCCAACGATGCTCGGTGATCTTCTCGTGGGCGGAAAAACCAAGCCGGAGGAGTAGCTTCACCGTCCCATTGGCCTTGGCCGACTCATTCACTGAATCCGTTTTTCCTTTGGATTTCAGTTTCTCTGCCTTCCCTGCTTCATCCCCGCCGGCGGCTTCTGTCCGATCGAACTTGAACACCAATTTCTTGTCCAGGCGGAACGCCTGCTTCCAGCCATCCAGCTTGTGACGCGCCTGCTGGGCTTTCTCTTCATCCGCGCCAAAACTGAACAACATATAAATATGAGCCATACTTCGAGTTTGCGTTGCGACATCGGGTAAGTCAAGACTCCTCAAGTGTTCGAGTGCCCGCCAATTTGGCGCAGATCGTCGTTCCTCTTTTCACCTGCTCCGCCACACCTTAGCCGGAGGGCTATCGGCTCGCTTGCAGCAGGATTGGTGTATCCTTTGAGCTGGTTCATGAGCGCTGTGCATTACCTTCGTCACGATATCCGCCGCAGGGTGAGTGCGGGAATCTGCCTTCTGGCGGTCGTGCTCCTTTACGCCCCGATGGCCGGAGCTGCGTTCCTCGCGCACGGCATGGCATGCTGTTCGAAAGATCAATGTCCCATCGCAGAACATCATCATTCCAAGAATCATTCAAAAACACCTGCCAGTTCCGAGAAGCCAATGGACTGTACCCATGGCGTGCCTAGCATGAGCAATTGTTCCATGTCCTGCTGCCAGGATGCGGACCGGCCGCTGTTGGCGCCGGTGGCCTTTCTGTTGCCTGCGGTCACCACGCTGATGGGACTTGCGGGGGCCACCGAAACAATTGAATTTGCAAGACCCCTCGAAATTTCTCAAGTGTTTGAACCTCTATCTCCCCCTCCCCGAAACGTCTCCCCCGTTCTGTAACGGACTCCTTTCTCTTCCGCTTCACTGATCAACCCATATCGCGGCTGAGTGCCGCGGGCCAGCCCTTTTGCTAAGGAGACTCCTGCTTTGCTGCAACGCCTATCGGCACTGCTTGTTGTTTTAGTGCTTTTTGGAATGACTGCGCACGCCACGGTTTTCGGAACCGTGCGGGGCATCGCCCACGACCCGCAGCATCGGCCGGTTCCGGACATGGAAGTGCTCCTGAAGGCCAAGGACTCGGCCTACACGCAAACCGTCCAGACCGATGTCAACGGAGAGTTCCACTTTGACGCCGTTCCCTTGGGCGAATACACCGTGACCGTTCTAAAGACCGGCTTTACAACCGAGAAACAAGGGATCACCGTGCTCTCTGGTTCCGCGCCCATTCTCCATTTCGAACTGCAGCTTGCCTCTCAGAACCAGTCCATCACCGTTTCCGCCGAAGCGGCCCCCGCGCAAACGGAATCCGTTACACCCACCACGCTGGTCGAGCGTGAACAGATCAGCCAGACTCCCGGCGCATCGCGCACCAACAGCCTGGCCATGATCACCAACTATGTTCCGGGCTCCTACCTGACCCACGACCAGCTTCACATCCGC
>JBGOTL010000163.1:0-6305 GCA_041476465.1 Candidatus Acidiferrum sp.
GTCTGATTCGGGGGGCCAGATGGACTCGCCACACCAGCGGCATTTGTCACATACATGCGAATTCGATAGGGCGAACCGTAGGGTACAGAATTCGTATTCCCGCTAATTAATTTACCGGTGTGAATATCGTATAGCGGTACCACTATGAATGTTTGGCTGCTTTCTTTGCCAACCGTAACGCTGACTGGCGCTGAATCGCTCGGCGCGTTCGTGCCGTCTCCGGCATAATGCGCCGCTACGGTGTACGTTCCGCCGGGCAGGCTCTTCGTGGTGCTGCTGATCGTGCTATTGGAGAGTGTAAATTTATCCAAGCCGAGTGTCGTCCCGCCGGGCAGGGTTGCTATCAGCGATACGTCGCCTGTTGGCGTCCCGCTGGTCGCTTTCACCGTAATGTTCACGGTCACATTCTCGCCCGTCCCGTGAGTGATGCTTGTCGTGGGATTAAGGGAAAAAGTCGTTGTTGTGGGCACCGTCGAAACTGTTCCCCACAATGTCGCCAAATTATTTACGTTCACGGACCCAAGCCCCGTCGCCATGTCGTAGCCAGCCGCCGCCGTCCACGCTTCCGTGGAAGGACTGCGCGGATCGATCAGCACGCCGGTCTGCGAGGCTGCCGTTACGCTGTAATTCGGCGTCCCGCCCTTGCAGGGCACACTGTTTGTCCCTAGGCCAGCAGCTCCGGTCGGCAAAACGCTGTTGCCTTTCGTAATATCGTTGAAAATGCATCCGGTAGCTTCGGCCGCGCTCGAGGTACAGCTCGCCCCGGCTTTTTTCACCAACGCGTAGAGGATGTAGTTTGCGTTCCCCTGCCGCCCCGTCCCTCCGTGTGCCGCTTGATACTGGTTTACCAGCGCCATGATCCCTGCAAACGCCGGGGCCGAAGCCGATGTTCCGCCGACCACATGAAGATTCAAGGTGGAAATCGTTCCGTTCGACAAACACCTCCCGTCGTTGAAGAACCGTCGGTCCTGCTGGCACACGAGGTAGCCGGTTCCGTCGAATCCAGGGCTCGCAAATAACGACACGTCAGGCTGATCCCGGTGGTTGTCGTTCGGCATTCCCGTCACACCCAATTGCCAGGTCGGTTTTCCATACTTCGCACTCGGACCGCCGCTGCCCGCCACGATATTCACAGATCCATTCGGAGCGGATGCTCCGCAACCGGTAAGCCCGATCTGCGCGCAGTTTTCGCTCCACGGGATTTCCGGTATGTAGCTCAGTGCCGACGTTCCGGTCACCGGATCATTTGAAGCGCTCCAGTAAGTGCTCCAATGATTGACCTGGTCAAAATCCGTTCCGCCAACGGATACGTTAAACGGCGTTGACGCCAGCCCACTGACCGCAAGTCCCTGCGTCGCCACAGCCTCCGCGTTGAAATCGTCGCAACCCGCCGATCCTCCATCTCCGGACGAGAGAATCACTGTTATGCCTTGTGCCGCCGCTTGTTCCCAAAGAGAGTTGTAAAAAGCATTACCTGCACTGCCGAGCCCGGACTCGCACCCCCCGTAGCTCTCGCTCATCGCACTCGCAAAGTTGTGCTCTATGATATACAGCGCGGAAAGATCGATCCCCGCGGAGGCTGGCGTCGAAGCCGAGACCACAAAATCTATCGTCGCACCCGGCGCTGCCGCTCCCGACCACTGCACATCCAAGTCCGCCTCGGTTTCCTCGTCCTGCGACGTAATTCCCGGGTCTTCTCCATTCAGGATCACGTTGCTCGCGCTGAAAGTCGCGGGTAGTCCAAATATCGACCGGAAGTCCGTCACGTCCTGTACGTTCAGATTCGTCTCGCCCACGATGGCAATCGTTTGCCCGGTCCCGTCGTTTTTTGCGCTGATCAAACCCTTCGAATTGTAGATCGTCGCAAAATCTCCCGGTCCTAATCCGTAGAACGTACCGCTCCCCGTAGGGCTGGGAAACGTAAACAATGGCTCGAGCCCCGTCTTTCCTGCGACTCTCCTTGCCACGCCACGATATATCGAGTAGAACTTCCGTGGAAAACTGTTCAGCGAGACGATTCCATGTACCGTCGGCGCCAGCGCCGCCGGAATTTGCGGGTCGCTCGAGTTTGCCGTGTGTTCCTCTCCATTCACTAGGAAGCGATGAATTTCGGTGTGAAACGCACTGCGCACTTGTCCCGCGGTCCCCGAAAATTCGATCACCGTTTTGCCGGCCGCTACTTGGTCTATCTGAAAGCCCTTCGCCTGCAACCAGCTGGTCACCGCCTGGATATCCGCGTCCGCAGGGCCGTACTGCGCCCCAAACTCCTGAGGAGTAAGCCAGCGGTGATAATTCGGCGAGCTCTTGTCCTGCTGTTTTTCCAGATAATCCTGCAGCGCCGTTTCCTGATCCTCGCTGCGTTTCAGAAGCAACAGCATTCGGGTCATGGGTTGCGCGTCGGCAACTCCGCCACGGTCAAACTCCGCCCGCGCCAGCGGGTGCACGTTGCCGCTCAGCTTGACCAGTTGCTCTTCGTCAATCGCCGCGGTGATTCGAGCCGGAATGTCTTTGGTTTGCGCCGTGGCTGGCAGCCACGGAATAATCAGCAAAATGGCGGAAAAAAGGAAAGCACGATTCTGGGTGTGGTTCTTACGGGGCACGGCACTCCTCCATGACGCTCCCGGCCAGCAGGGCGAAGCCTGGTAACGAGGCGAGTAAAATGGCTTAAAGAGATACCAAACGTTCGAGGACTTCTGCATGTCCCCGATGAGGACGCCATAGCCTAACACGAGTCGTAATATCTTTTCAGATATTAGTCGGAATTAGCAAACAGGTTACTTTTCGCGGAGGATGACTTCGCCGCGGCCCACGAGCTGGTCGTTGAGCCACAAGCGGTACTTGTAGGTGCCGGCGACGGTGCCAACACGCGGCGGGCCGCTCAACAGGCGCATGCCCGCGGGGGCCTGAAAGACGTTCGATCCAAACGGGCAGCGGTTGACGTCGAATTCCACGCGAAGGTTTCCCGCGTCGGAAATCCAGGAGATCTGGTCACCCGGATCGAGCACCACCACTTCGGGGATGAGTCCAACCAGTACGGGGCGTTCGGCCATTTTTCGATTCGACCGCGGAGCGGTCCAAACTCCTCAATTGTTCTGATTTTCTTGACCAAGCGACGATAACACATCCGCGCGAAGGCCCCTCAAGGTTATAATCACGGGCACCTATGACCCTGGCTCTAGGCACAAAACTCGGGCCCTATGAAATCGTCGCGCCGCTCGGCGCGGGCGGGATGGGCGAAGTGTATCGCGCGAAGGACACGCGGCTGGAGCGAACCGTGGCGATCAAGATTCTGCCCGCGCAGTTCTCCTCTGATCCAGTTCGCAAGCAACGGTTCGAGCGCGAAGCCAAAACGATCTCCAGCTTGAATCATCCACACATCTGCGTGTTGTACGACGTTGGGAGTCAGGACGGCGTGGACTATCTCGTCATGGAGTGCGTCGAGGGCGAGACCCTCGCCAAGCGCCTTGAAAAAGGCTCGCTTCCCCTCGACCAAGTCGTGAAATTCGGCGCGCAGATCGCTGACGCGCTGGGCACAGCACACCGCTCCGGCGTGGTGCACCGCGACTTGAAGCCTGGCAACATCATGCTCACCGCCACGGGAGCCAAGCTCCTCGATTTCGGCTTGGCGAAGCCCGCCGTGCTGCTGGCCACCGCCGTAACGCTCAGTGCTGCAACCCAGAACTCGCCCGTCACCGAGCAGGGCACCATCGTCGGAACTTTTCAGTACATGTCGCCGGAACAAGTCGAAGGTAAAGAAGTGGACGCCCGTAGCGACATCTTCTCTCTCGGTGCCGTCCTCTACGAGATGCTGACCGGCAGACGCGCCTTTGAAGGGAAGAGCCAATTGAGTGTGGCGTCGGCGATTCTTGAAAAGGAACCCGCGCTCATCAGTACGGTGAAGCCGATGACACCGCCCACGCTGGAGCGCGTCGTGAAGATCTGTCTGGCTAAAGACCCTGAGGACCGCTGGCAGACGGGTCGCGAGGTGAAACGCGAGTTGCATTGGGTCGCGGAAGCATCCCAGCAGGTTCCAGCCAAGGCCTGGCCGGTGAAAAACGCCCGCGGTATGCTCGCTGCCGTTGCTGTGCTGGCGGTGGTTGCGGTCACGCTCGGCGTCGTGCACATTGGCGAGAGGCTCCCGGAAGCAGCGGTGGTGCGCACCTTCATTCCTCCGCCGGACAAAACGACCTTTAACTTCAACGTCAACACATCTGGCAATGTCGCCGTGTCTCCGGATGGCCGACGGTTAGCGTTCAGCGCCACGTCAACCGGTGGCAAGCATCAGATTTGGGTTCGCTCGCTGGATGCGCTCGCCGCGCAGCCTCTGGCCGGCACGGAAGGAGCGGAAAAACCTTTCTGGTCTCCCGATAGCAGATACCTGGGGTTCTTTGCCGATGGCAAGCTCAAGAAGATCGATATTTCAGGCGGGCCTCCGGTCACGCTGTGCGATGCGCCCTTTGGGCGCGGCGGAACCTGGAACCGGGATGGAGTGATTGTTTTCTCGCCCGACGACCGTTCGCTCCATCGGGTATCCGCGTCCGGCGGCGTTTCGACCCCCGTCACTAAGCTCGATGTGGCCCGGCGCGAGACTTCGCATCCCTGGCCCTGGTTTTTGCCGGATGGGCGACACTTCCTTTACTTAGCCGCGGAGGGCATATTCGGAGGGTTGGGAGCGGGAGGGTCGATTCGCATCGGGTCTATTGATGCTAAAGAGGAAAGCAAGGTTGTTGTGGAAGCGTCATCCAACGCAGTCTACGCTCAGGGATATCTGTTGTACCTCCGCGAAAGCACATTGATGGCGCAGCCTTTTGATTGCAAGCGCCTGGTTACGAGCGGGGATGCCGTTCCAGTTGCCGAGCAAGTTCAACACAACCCGGGCATCCTGCTCGGGGTTTTTTCAGTTTCCGAGAATGGACTCCTGGCCTACCAGGCGGGTGCGGAGGGCTCGAGGTTGGTCTGGTTTGACCGAAGCGGTAAGCAGGTCTCCACGCTGGGCGATCCGGGCATCATCAACAGACTTCATTTATCACCGAACCGGAAGAGCGTTGCAATCAGCAGTCTCGACCCTGCCACTCGCAACTCGGACATCTGGCTCTACGACGTCACCCGAGGGCTCCGGACCCGGTTCACCTTCGACCCAGCGGCCGAGAATGAAGCGATCTGGTCGCCCGACGGTCGCAGCATCGCTTTCAACTCGAACCGTAAGGGCCACTCCGATATTTATCAGAAAGCGTCCAGCGGAGAAGGCGCCGAGGAGCTTCTGTACGCGGACAACCTCGACAAAGCTCCCACCAGTTGGTCCCCGGACGGGAAGTTTCTCCTCTACTACTCATCGGGTGATCCGAAGACCGGGCAGGACATTTGGGTGTTACCGCTAACGGGTGAGCGAAAGCCCTTTGCATTTGTACGGACTAACTCTAACGAAATTCATGCGCAATTTTCTCCGGACGGGCACTGGATCGCCTACCAATCGGACGAGATTTATGTCGCTCCGTTCCCGGGCCCAGAGGGCGCTCCGGTGAGCAAGCGGCAGATCTCCACCGGTGGCGGTGCCCAGGCCCGGTGGCGGCGTGACGGAAAGGAGATTTTCTATATCGCGCAGGACAACCGGCTGATGGCAGCGGAAGTGAGCATCAAGGGCGCCACGCTGGAGATCGGCGCGGTGCGCCCGCTCTTCGGCCCGCTGAGCACCGGCGCGGGTTATCAGTATGATGTCTCGGCCGATGGGCAGCGTTTTCTCGCTGTTGTCGCGCTCGAGCAGCCCGCTGCCGATTCCCTGACGCTGGTGCAGAACTGGAAAGTTGGGTTGAAGAAATGAGCCGTTCGGCCGCTCGGCGTCCGGCTGCATGCATACGGCCCGTGGAAGGCTGCCAGTTCAGACTCCAAGTACCGAGGACGGGTTTCCGAGGGCTATAATCACGGCCACTTATGCCGCTCGCACCGGATACAAAACTCGGGCCGTGTGCGATTGTCGCGCCGGCGAAATTCCTCAATTGACGCCTGCATTGGACCCGGTGGCTCGACATCGTCATCATCTATCCCGACAATTGAATGCTACATTATTCGATCGAGCTACACCCCGGTTTTTCGCCTTGCTGCCACCATCTATGCAAGAAATTGTTGCGATGAAGTTAAATTTTGCTTAGCTCAAGGACGGGATGCTGGTTGACAGCGTGCAGCGGGCTCTCTAAACTCAATGAAGAATTTATGAATTTCAACCTCCCGAACGCTTGTTGTCTGTGTTGTCAAACAACGCGCATTTTCGCGTCTTCGGGGGCTACAGGCTGATGAGCTAAGTCACTCAC
>JBGOTL010000164.1:0-6208 GCA_041476465.1 Candidatus Acidiferrum sp.
AGGGTCTTGAAGTCGCTGACGCCCTGCACTTCGTAATCGGGAAGTTCGATGCCGAAATGATTTTCAAGTCGCGACAGCATCTCCAGTGTTTGCAGGCTGTCGATGCCAAGCTTCTTGAAGAAATCATCGCCCGGGGCCAGCGATCCTGCGGGGACCTGAAAGTGTTTCGAGGCCAGGTCTAGAACTTCCTGCGTGGTTTGTTCCAGCGTGCGCATGATGCTCCAAATTTATCACCTCCGGCGCAAAGAATGAACATTGCGCCGGATGGCTTCAGCCTCGGACTCTGAACCTCCCGGCTAGGGGAGGTATGGCATGGGGTCGGTGGATTCGACGAATTTTCTTAGCGCCGTCATGACCGTGGGGCGAGCGAAAAGCTCGCAGAAGAGTTCGATCTCGCGGCGCAGCTCGTCGTGCGGAATCGGCTTAATAAATTTCTTAGCGGCGGCGCGGGTGACCGCATCAAACTTGGTGACCTGAGAAGCCGTGGCGCGAGCGATGCGCGAGGCTTCGCCTTCGGAGGCCAGCTGCGCAACAAGGCCGGCGCCCAGTGCGCGTGCCGCGTTGACGCTGCGGCCGGTGAGCAACAGATCGCGGACCAAAGCGTTGCCCACATCGCGTTTAAGCCGTGGGATTCCGCCAAAACCTGGGATCAAGCCCAGGCGCACCTCGGGAAACGCGAAGCGGGCCATTTTATCGGCGACGATGATGTCGCAAGTGAGTGCGAGTTCGAAGCCGCCGCCGAAGCACACTCCATGTACGGCGGCGATGGTCACGAATGGCGCGGCGTCAATGGCGTTGAAGACCGCGTGGATGCGCTCGAGAAATTGCCGGATGCCGGCGATGCGTTCCTTCTCAGAGAGCGGCGCGGCGCCATGGTAAAGCTCGCGTAAATCGGCGCCCGCGGAGAAGCCTTGCTTGCGTGCGCTGGAGATGATGCAAGCGGAAGCCTCCGGAGCGAGGGCGTCGAAGGCCGCGACAAACTGCTCCAGCTCAGCCAGCATGGCGAAACCAATTTCGTTGGCAGGCTCACGATCGAGCGTCAACGCGATGATTCCGTCGCGTAATTCCCAGCGCAGCGTTTTGCCGTTAAAGGATTTCATGAAGACTTTTGGGGGACCGCTTCGCGGCCACTCCTGACATCGTACATGGCGTTGATTTCAGAAGCGAATTTCGCGCTGATGGCGGCTCGGCGGAGCTTTCCGTTGGCGGTGAGCAGACCATTTTCCAGCGTACAGGCTTCGCGAATCACCGAGAAGTTTCGGATCTGGCGGTAGTGCGGCAGCTCGGGATTCACGGATTCGAGCGCGGTTCGTACTGTGGCGGGCTCCACCGAACCGGTGACCAGCGCGCAGAGATACCCGCGGCCATTCCCCACAAGAACGATCTGCTGCGCGGCGGGCAGATGCTGCGAGATTTTTTCTTCGATAGGTTCGGGAGCGATATTGTGGCCGGAATTGAGAATGATGAGGTTCTTGATGCGGCCGGTGATGCGCCAGTTGCCGCGCACATTTACTTCACCCTGGTCGCCGGTGTGGAACCAGCCGTCTTGCAGCACGCTCGCTGTTTCCTCGGGGCGATTCCAGTAACCGGGGAAAATATGGGGTCCGCTCACTAGAATTTCTTCGCTTTCGCCGAGTTTCATCTCGATGCCGGGGATGGCGGGGCCGACGTAGCTGGGCTCGACAGGAGAGCGCGGGTCGTCCATGGTGCAGATGCCGGTGGTTTCCGTGAGGCCATAGACCTGCAGCACGGGAATGCCCAGCATCAGAAAAAATTGCTGCGTTTCCGGCGCTAGCGGCGCGGAACCGCAAATGAGCGCGCGGAGATGCGAACCGAAGCGCGCTTTGATCTTGCTGAAGATGAGCTTCCGGCCCACGGCCAGCCAGAAGGAATCCAGCGTGCTGCCGCGGCCGACGTGCTGGCGCTCCCAGGCACCGCGCGCCTTGGCAAAAAGCAAGCGCATCGGAGCGGAACGTTTCGCAAGCGCGCCCTCGACTCCGCGGCGCACCCGTTCGAGCAGCGTCGGCACATTCAGGAAATAGTTGGGCGAGATCAGGCGTATTTCATCGGCAACGCGATTCAGATCCGTCGAGAGCGTCAGCACACTTTCACGCGAGAGGCAGGAGAGGAGCAGGATCCACGAGCCTGCAAAATTGAATGGCAGGTAGTGAAAGATGCGGTCGGGCTCTGCGGCTTCGCCCATGAGCATATTCAGCCGGTCGGTGGTGCAGGAAAGCATATGGTTGAGGTTGCCGGTGCTGAGACACACACCCTTGGGTTCTCCCGACGTGCCAGAGGTATAGATGATGGCGGCCAGGCTGGCGTCACTCCGCGGATTGGGAGCGTCCGGGATTGGCAACGTCGCGGGTGGCCTGAGAGCATCGTCAAAGAGTTGGCGGGCCGGTGCATCAGGCCAAGCATCTGCTACCGCGTTGCCTAGAGCAACGTCACTCACGAACAGCAGGCGCGGCTGGCAATCCTTCATCATCATGGCCAGCTCGGCGGGCGCCTGGCGGAAGTACAGCGGGACGAAGATGATGCCTTCGGCCATGAGCGCCAGGTCAATCGCGATCCAACCGATGGAATTCGGGCCAAGGATCGCGCAGCGGTCGCCCGGCTGCAAACCTGCGCCGCGCAAATAGGCGCGTGCACGCTGCACTTGATCGAACAGTTCCCTTCCCGTAACGCTCAGAAATTCCTCGCCGCGGACTTCTCGAAGGACCACGCGGCTGGTTGCGCGCTGCAGCTGCGCAAAGATATTTTCCAAAAAATTCGGCATGGTCGTCAGCGAGCGGCCGCTAGCGCGTTGTCCGGGGATTCATAGCGCTCGGCAAGCGCCCGCAAATTGGGGTTGAGCGGCGGGAGATAGTCCTCCCAGGAGAGCACGCCGGAACGCAACGGAAATTCCGGATACTGGCGGCGCACGGCGTCTTCGAGAAAAGTCCCCATGCGCGCCATGACTTTGAGATTGCGGACAACCGTCCTGGCTATACCATCGCGCACGGAATCGGCTTCCGCGGCGAGCGTATTCATCATATTCAAAAGCTTAGGCTCCAGGTCGGGATCATCAACGGTCAGAAGAAGATGCTGGTGGCCACGCTCGGTCATCAAGTTGCGAATGCGCTCATCCATGGTGACCCCGCCGGAGGCCACCAGGCTTGGCATGCTGCTAACGATGCCGTGATAACGCGAGGACACCATCAGCGAGCACTGGCGGAGGATGCTCACCAGTTGGAACATGTCGTAGTCGTCGGCGGTAAAAACGGGGATGCCGGAAAGTTGCGCGGCAACATCATGACAAGCGCGCGCATCCAGGCGCTCCATGTTGACGAGAACCGGGAAAACTCGGTGGCGTTCGCGGAAGGCGGCAGTAGCCTTGGCGAAAGCGGAGATGTATCGCTTGTACTTCGCGTCCACATCGGCGCCGGACGCATGGAAATACACGGTGCGATATTGGCTCTCCTTGAACGCTCCGGTCGTGATGCTCGCGAGATATTTAGCAATCGATGCCTTCACCGGCCACCAGAAAGGATGGATTGGGCAGAGAACCAGCACCGGGGTTTTTTCGTCCCAGCCAGCTTCGCGGAGCACCTTTCGGCCGTATTCGGGCGGATGGGGCTCGAAGGTCCATGCAGTATCCGTGCCGAGTTCGGTGGAAATACCGAGGCGGGCAAGGACCGCCTGTGATTCCGGACTGCGCGTGATGATCAGCGAATCGTGAACGTAGCGCGCGCACATGCGCTCAACGAGCGGATCCATGTAGCCGGCCTCCCCGCCATAGCCCAGGGAGAGTTTGTTCTCCGCAGCAGCGATTCCCAGCGAACCAATCGTCATGGTCGTCAACGCGTTGGCAAACTTGCTCTTGAACATGGAGCCTTCACAGGCGATGACCCCGTGATTTTGCCGCGCCTCGCGATACAGGAACGGCGGATAAACGTCGGGCAGATGCACCTGGCGCGAGCCTTCGAAATAACCGCGGGAGCGCTCGAAGTTCTGGGTCATGACGCTGAAATCGACGTTTTCCGCTCCGAGAACGTGCCGTGCCTGACGGAGTGTCTCCTGCACCCGCACGTCAGCGCCGGTATTTCGCGTGCCGTTGTAGGTGGCAAACAGCAGCTTGAGCTTCTCCCCCGGCGTCCAGCGGCGCCCCAGGCCGAACATCGAACCGATTCGGCTGATTTCGATGAGTGCGCTCACCCAGGCAATGAGCAAAAAGTCCGTCATGCCCCAACTCCCCCTGCCATCCTTCTCGCCGCTCCGTTCCTTGCCGTACCCTCCGGCCAGGGCTTCGCCGGATAGTGGAACTTATTCGCGCGGCTGAATTGCAGGAGCGGATACGCGTACGTGGAGAATTTCGCAGGTGTTTCGCCACCGAGTTCGGAAACCACGCGCGAATTATCAAACACCGTGTTCCAATCCAGATAAGGCCAGAAAACTTTTATGAGGGATGCCCCGTGGCCGGCCGCGCCACCCCGGCTCGCGAGCCAATTCACCGTGCTGGAGAACGGTCCGCGGAGCCACGGCCAGAAAGCCGGCTTGCGCCAGCCGCCGGCGGCGGCCAGAGCCTCGGTCAGCTCGCCGTAGGTCTGCGAGCCTGTGCCGGAAGACAGGTGGTAGATGCCGAATGCAGGCGCGGCTTTCTGATGAATGGCCACGATAGCTTTCGCCACATAATTTGCGGGAACGATATCGATTCTATCGTGGGGGCGGAGCGGAAGAACCGGCAGGCGAGAGAGCACATGGAAGGCTTGCACCATGTCGAATTGCGTGGTTTCCGGGCGCGTGTTGTCGCCCAAAACAATTGCGGGACGAAAAATCGTGTGCGGCACGTCCCGCAAAAGTTGATGGACCATGTGCTCGCTGAATTTTTTTGTGCGTGCGTAGGGATCGTAGTCCGACAGGGACCAATCGATGGAAGCGTCCTCGGTGATCACCTCGTTTTGGCGTTTGCCCGCCACGGCGACGGTCGAGACATGCGAATACCGGCGCAAACCATTGCGATTCTGCGCGCGGCGGGCCAATTGAATGACTTCCAGGCTGCCGCGAAGATTCACGTTGAGGCACTGCTTCTCCGACTTGCGGTTCAGCGAAGCGGCGCAGTGCAGCAGGGAATCCGTGGTATCCACCAGTGCGTGGTAGTCGTCATCGGAAAGACCGAAGCGCTCGCTGCTGAGATCCCCGCAAAAAATTCGCAGGCGCGTATTGATGAATTCCAGAAATTCAGGAAATGCGAAGTGCAGTTGCAACGATTGCCACAAGCGTTCGCGCGCTTCCTGCTCGCTCTTCGCGCGGACCAGGAGATTCAGCTGATCGCGGTGCCCGTTGCACAGGCCGGCAACGAGATAACTGCCGAGATACCCGGTCGCGCCGGTTAGAAAGATGGCCATAAAAATTCGCGCTACCTCGCCGAAGTGGAACGCTCCGTTGCTCCCGCGGCGCCGGCGTACCAATCCAACTCGCGCGGCGCGCGCGCTTCCAGCGGGCGCCCTTCCATCAACGGGTAGCACCAGCGGCGCAGCGCCGGAATATGAATGTTAATCCAGTAGTCCCACCAGTCAATGGATTCCGGAGCGAAATCAAACAGCCTGCGTTCTTCGGAAGAAAGCGCGGCGGAGAGCAAGCGCGCGTTTTCGCATTCGAAGACGTGCTCGTTGTGCAGGATGAACGGTTCGTAGAGTTCGATCAGCTTTTCCGCGCGGCCCAGGTCGCGCTCGGCCCTGGCGAGTGGCGCTTTTTTCATGTGCAGGGATGCGGCGGCGCGGTTGATGCTGGAAATCACCGCCTTCTGCATGGGAATCGAAAGGCGCTCGTAGCGCAGCTTGGAGACCGAGATGGTCTCGAATTTCACCTTGAACCAATGCTCGATTCCCTGCTGTGTGCGGTAATGCTTGCGATGTGCCAGGCCGGTCAGCTCAATGGAACGCCCCATATTCACCGGATTGATCGCGGAGGTCGCCAGCTGATACATGCGCGCGCTGCACCGCGCAATCACCGCGGCCGCGATCAGCGTCATCCCCCGGCAGACCATGTCCACGGGAATGACGTCCAGGCACTTGCGTTCGTTGGAAGGCAATTGCCGGAAATTGGTGCCCAGCAGATAGGAGAGCGGCCCAGAAGTGTTAATGCCTTCGTTCCAGCCGATGAATGGAGAACGTTCGGAACTTTCCACGATCGAAGGCCGCACGATGGCGATGGGCAAATCTCGGCC
>JBGOTL010000165.1:0-6141 GCA_041476465.1 Candidatus Acidiferrum sp.
GCTACCCAGAAGTGTCCTGGCGGATCGAGGGTCGGCGACCCGCGTGCATACCGCGTCCGTCACCCGCGCAACTCAATGCCGCTCCACTGGGTCATCCCACATATGGTGCGACATCTTCCACTCTCCATCCGCCTGCTTCCGGAGAACATTCAAGAAGATGCTTTTGTGCGACGCGCTGGTCGTCTTGCCGTTTTGCGCCGTCGTCCACGCCACTTCGTCTGTCCCCCACACATACGCGATCTCCCCGTCGCCGCCGATACTTTGCGGTGTCACGACCAGCTTTGTGATCCGAGTTGGCGGAGCATCCGTAGGGAACCAGTATTCGTTCAATCCTTTTTGCCCGACACGCGGCGTGTCTCCGTGTGGCGGCAGCAACACGCAGTCCTCCGTGAAGAGAGAGCGCACGCCATCTGCATCTCCCTTGAGCCAAGCTTCTTCGTACTTGCTGTGCACTCGCTTTATCTTTGCGATGTCTTCCGCGGACAGGCTGCCTCCGGCGGCTCCGACCACGGAACAAACCAACAACAGCAAAACCACTGGCAATATTTTGCGAATGTTCATGAAGCCTCCTCGAAGATGCCTCCCCCTTTGGACGCCCCACAACCGCTTATGTCATCACCTCCTTCCTTTGCGAAAACCGAGCGCTGTTCTCTGCTCTTCGTGTGCAATAATGCCCGACCAGCCAAGTTACCGGAGAAGTGGAATGCACTCGTTCAAGAAGCGCATGACTCTGCCTTGGCCGCATTCCGCCTCACCGGTATAGTATTAGCCTCTGCCATTAGGAGCATGCGTAGAAGGGAGGATGACACCCTCCTGCGCTAAAGCTATGGAGGGCACGCCCTCCTACGTTGGAGCTACGGAGGACACGCCCTCCTACGTTGGAGCTATGGAGGGCACGCCCTCCTACGTTGGAGCTACGGAGGGCAGGCCATGACGAAAAGGATTTGTAGACTACTCAGCAATGCGGGAATCGCGATTATCGCGGGGATGCTTATGGTCCCCGCGCCGGGTGCGGCGCAGCAATTAACGAACGACAAACTATCCGTGACCGTCAACGCGCAAGACGGGACATACCAACTCGCGACGCGGGGCGGGCAGCCCATTTTCACCAGCCGCGTGGCGGCACAGGTGAATCACGAGTGGCTGCGCTCAAACGATTATCCACGTCACCAGGCTTTGGAATCCACATTCACCGATGAACTCGGCGCGGGCCACGCGATAACCGTCACTTGCACGGGACTGGAGGGCAAGCCAGAACTTTTCTATGTCGTGCAGTTGTATGACCAGCGTCCCTACGCCACGGTGCAGGTGACGGTGCGGAACACGACGGGTAAGGAAGTGACAGTGCAGGCTATACGAGGCGTGGAGGCGATTGGGGAACCCACCCTCAATATTGGTGGATCTGCATCCTCCGATCGAGTGCTTTCGGATAGTTTCAGCGAGGATTGGCCTCCGCTGCAGCTCTACGACTTGGGTAAAGCGCCGGGCGGAATGCACCGGGCCGTAGGCAGTCAGCTGGTGTACAACCGAGAGAGCAAGGCGAGCGTGTTTTTCGGCGCCCTGGCGTCGGAACGATTCCTGACAATTTTGCATTTGGCGACAAAAGCTGCCGCCGATGGCTACGGTATTGCGAGCTTCACGGCGGATTCAACGGGCACAACCGAAATCCAAGCTACTGACGAGGAATCGGGACTGCTAGACGGTCCAAAAGAAAACCTCATTGAACTGAGCCTGCCGCTCGCGAGCGGCGAGAGCCTGGCTTCAGAACGGCTCATGTTTGCAGCTGGGTCCGATTATCACGCCCAGCTGCTGGCTTACGGCGATGCAATTCGGCGGCTGCACCACGCGCGCATCCCAAGCGAGACTCCGATCGGCTGGTGGAGCTGGACCGCCTACTACGGCGGCATCAACGAAGGCGAAACCCTGGCCAATGCGGACTGGCAAGCCAAATATCTTAAGCCGCTCGGTTATAAATATTTTCAGATTGATGAAGGCTACCAGTATGCCCGCGGAGAATACGCCACGGCCAATGCCACACAGTTTCCCGATGGCATGCGCTTCGTCGGACGCCGCATTACCGGCGATGGCCTGACATTCGGAATATGGACTGGTCCTTTCGAGGTGACCAGCCGGGCCTGGGTCTTCGAGCATCACAAGGACTGGCTGGTGCACAACGCCAAGGGTGAGCCGATCCCTGGCCGCAATGTCTGGAACCAGAAGACGGATACGCTCTACACGCTGGACACCACGCATCCCGGAGCGCAGGAATATCTGCGCCAGACGTACAAGACGCTGGTTCGCGAATGGGGAGTGCGGTTCATTAAACTCGACTTCATGGACACTACCGCCATCGAAGGTTTTCATTACCGTCCAAACACCACGGCTTTGGAAGCGCAGCGCATCGGCCTGCAAATCATCCGCGACACCGTGGGCGATGAGGTGGTCCTGGACAAAGACGGAAGTCCCATGCTCAACGCGGTGGGGCTGGTCGATACAGGGCGGATTTCCACGGACACGGCCCACAGTTTTGAGGGCACGAAAACTGCCGCGCCCGGCGTCGCCGCGCGTTTTTACATGCAGCGCAATTTCTTCGTGAACGATCCGGACGCTTTCAACACCATAAGTGAGTCTTTCAGCAATGGTCGAAAACTGCCCGCGTCTCTCGAGCTTTCCGCGGCTCAGGCGTCGATTGCGCTCTCCGCAGTGTCCGGCGGCATGTATGAGATTGGCGACGACATGGTGGTGCTGGGTTCTCAGAAGGATCGCCTGGCGCTGGTTGAAAACACAGACTTGTTAAATATGGCCAAAATTGGACGAGCGTCCACGCCGCTCGATCTGATGACCTACGAGGCTGGGGATGAAAAACCCAGCATCTTTTTTCTCCAGGAAAGTCCGCGCCAGGCCATCTTGACGGTCTTCAATTGGACAAAGACCTCGCGGTCGCACACGCTAAAACTTGCTGACCTTGGGCTGCGCGCGGAGCACACGTTTTCTGCGACGGATGTGCTGAACCAGAACGCTCCCGTGACGCTCGTTGGTGGCACGGTGCGGATCGAGAATCAGCTCCCCGAGTCTGTGAGAGTGATCAAGCTCATCGATAGCAACGTTTCCCCGAGCGCGCCAAACGTTACGGCGCAAGTGCCTTCAGTCGCCAACGCCGGCGAGACAATCCATCTCTCGGCCCATTTACCGGAGCAGGCAGAAGCCGCCGGAATGCCCGCGGTCGAGTATCACTGGGATTTTGGCGACGGCACCAGCGCAAATGGTCCCAAGGTGTCTCACGCTTACACCCGAGCAGCAAATTTCACCATACGCCTTACGGTAGACGGGGTGGATGGCGTGCCAGCCGTTCAGAGCTTCTCTGTCAAAGTGATCGGCAATTTGAGGGCGATTCCAAACCTTACTGACAATCGGCGTTTTCAGGACCCCACCGACCGCTGAGCCGCAGATGCGGCGTAGAGGTCAGGCCGCAGAAAATCGTTGTGAGCTTAGTTGGTGAGGTAACGCGTGCGCCGGCTTACGCAGCGCCCATGGTGCGGCGCTGCTGGAAGCATTCGCGGCAGAAAACGGGGCGCCCCTGAGTTGGCCGAAAGGGAACCGTGGTTTCTTTTCCGCATTGCGAACAGTTGGTTTTGGTTTCCGAGCGCATGGGGCCGTTACCCCCGCCGCCTTCCGCGCGCTTGGCTTTGCAGCCTTTACATCGCTTGGGTTCGTTCTTGAAGCCTTTGTCGGCGAAAAACATCTGTTCGCCGGCCGTAAATACAAACTCGGCGCTACACTCTGAACATTTCAATACTCTGTCGTGGTATTCCATGAGCCGCTCTCCCCTGGGCCCGAGTCGGGCAGGGGAAGGGGCCAACTTCTAACCGGGGGGCCTGGATACGTGGGTAAACCGGTAACCGGGGACGCCGGGCGCGGATCCCATGGGCCTGCGGGTGCGAAGCTGCAACTGCTACCCAAACGTTCTCTGCCTTATCTACGGGGCCTGATTCTCGGAAGTGCAGCGCCGAGCTTTGGCGAGAAGCGGTGGATCGCTCCGCGATCGTCAGTAACGACGACCGCGGAGCGGTTACCACCTAAAACGTTATTCCACTTCACGCCGCTGCTTCTTGCGCAGTCGCTTCCGCGAAAGCGCTTCTTTGGTCCGGCGCTTCTCGCCGGGTTTCATGTAAAAGCTGTGCTTCTTGATTTCCTTGATGATGTCTTCCTGCTGCACCTTGCGCTTAAAACGACGCAGGGCATTCTCAAGAGATTCGCTCTCTTGAATGATGACTTCAGCCACTTGTAATTCACCCCCAATCCGGTTCGGATTGGTAATATGCGGCGTCTCTTTTTGCGACGGACACCGCCCCTGGAGAGTATCTCATGAGGTAGCTGGCATCTTCTAATCAATAACAGGCATCGAAGTCAAGGAATCTTTCTGCCTGCACGGTGTTCCGCCCCGCCAGTGGCGACGCCGCTACGGGGGTACCCAGCTAGTAAGAAGTGTGAAATGGCCTATCTCCACGGCTGACTGGCAGCTCCCGCGCCTGCTCTTGGAATTTTCCTGGCCCTTGCTGTTACAATGTGCCGCTCCTTCTAATGAGCGGCCCGGGGGTCAACCCATGTCCGATATGCGCGATGCCATCGGCGTACTCCTCGCAGGAGGCCAAGGCGAGCGTCTGTGGCCGCTGACCCGGGACCGCGCCAAGCCCGCGGTTCCTTTCGGTGCGCTCTACCGGATTATCGATATTACGCTCTCCAATTGCATCAATTCCGATCTGCGCCGGGTATTCGTCCTTACGCAATACAAAGCGCTCAGCCTGAATCGCCACATTCGCGCGGGCTGGTCGCCGCTGGCGGGGCTGGGCGACTACATCGAAGTGCTGCCGCCGCAGATGCGCGTTTCGCAGCAGTGGTATCAGGGCACGGCCGACGCGGTGTACCAGAACATTTATTCGATCGGCAGCGAGCGCTCGAAATTCGTGTTCATCCTCTCCGGCGATCACATTTACAAGATGAATTACGCGAAGATGTTGCAGCAGCACTGCGACTCCGGCGCGGACGTCACCGTGGCGACCATTGAGATTCCCGCCGAACAAGCGGCGCGGCAATTTGGGGTGATTGAAACCGACAAGGACTGGCGCATCTTGGGCTTCGAAGAGAAGCCTGCCGAGGCGAAGCATTCTCCGCATCACACCGGGCACTGCAATGCTTCCATGGGCATTTATATTTTCAACACGCAACTGCTGATTCCGATTCTTCTTGCTGATTCCGAAGACAGCAAGTCCAGTCACGACTTTGGCAAGGACATTCTTCCGCGCATTATTTCGAAGCACCGGGTGTTTGCTTACAACTTTGTGGATGAAAACAGCAAGGATGCGCTGTACTGGCGCGACGTGGGAACCATTGACGCCTACTACGAGGCCAACATGGACCTCGTCAGCGTGTCGCCGGTCTTTAATCTGTACGACAACCACTGGCCACTGCGCACTTGGATACACCAGTACCCGCCGGCGAAATTCGTTTTTGCCGACCCGGACCGTATGGGCATCGCGCTGGATTCCATCGTTGCCAGCGGCTCGATCATTTCCGGCGGGCGCGTGCAGAAGTCCGTCCTGGGCTCGAACGTCCGCGTGAACAGCTATTGCGAAGTTTCCGACTCCATCTTCTATAACCACGTCAGCATCGGCCGCCATTCGAAGATTCGGCGCGCCATCATTGACCGCCACGTCAGCCTCCCCGAACACACTGAAATCGGTTACGACCTGGAAGCCGACAAACGGCGGTTTCACGTAACGGACTCGGGAATAGTGGTGGTGGTGCGCCAGGAATCGCTGATCGAGGAACCTGAATCGGTGTAGGTTCGACCGGAGAAACATGGCCGGGTAAGCATTCCGCAAGTCCTACCAACCGATGACCCGCCATTCGGCGGAGCTGAGCGGAAAGATCCTGAAGATGCTGAACTCAGGCAAGAGTCAAGGCGAAACCTCGCGGGAACTGAATATTAGCCTGGGAACAGTGGGCTACCTGTGAGATTTCAACAGGTTGTCCATTCGAGCAGAACCGGAGAAGCTGATTGTGTTCAGCAGTCGACTTCAACCGGAGGTACCCGAATGGACATTCACAAGAATGCACGACTCACGTTTATGCGTCGAGAGC
>JBGOTL010000166.1:0-6028 GCA_041476465.1 Candidatus Acidiferrum sp.
TCAGTTGCGGTGCCGTTGTTCGGCGCGCCCAGCGGCGCATAATCGTTTAATTTGAAACGCAGCAAAATTTCGAGAGCGATTTCGCTCCGACCATTGGTTGGTGCGATTCCCGCAAGCAACGCCAAAAGGAGGAAACCGTGAGATTGAGAATCTTTACATTGATTGCCGTGATGACCTTCTTCACTGCACTGGCGCTCCCCGTTCGGCTGGCGGCGCAGGCACAAGCTTATAACTACGCTTCCATCGACTACCCTGGGGCCGACTTCACTGCGGGTTTTACTATCAGTCCCAGTGGAGAGATTGGTGGGCAGGCCTGCGCCGGGCCGTCGTGCCAGGGTTTCTTGCTTCAGGGCAGGGCAATCCCTGCCATGGTTACTCCGCCCGGAGCCTCCAGTTCCTTTGTCACGGGGATACATCCCGGAGGATTCCTGGTGGCCGGATCGTATACCGATGCAAGCGGCAACCCACACGGCTATGTCTGGGACCTGCTGCACCCCGAGCATTTCAGGCCCATTGACCCCGACCCAAACGGCGTTCTGGATGCCGAGGTGGCGGACATGAACCCCGCGGCCAATCTTGCGGGTCGCTACACCGATCTGGCCGGGATCGGACATGGTTTCGTGGTCATCAATGGCGTTCTGACCTCGTTCGATATTCCCGGTGCCACCTTTACCGCCGCCTTCGGGATCAGTCCCGGCGGTGATCTCGTGGGGACATACTGTGATACTTCGATCTGCCATGCTTACCTGTTGCGCGGCGGCATCAGCGGGGTGTTGACAACGATTGATGTGCCGGGCGCAGTGGAGACGGATGCATTTGGCATCAACTCGGTGGGCCAGATCGTCGGAACTTACTGCGACGAGACAACCTGCCATGGATATCTGCGAAACCCCGACGGCGGCCTGATTACCTTGGAGCCGCCAGGCTCCGGTGGCGCCATTGCCTTCGCGATCAATCCGGCAGGGCAGGTCACCGGCCTCTTCTGCGACGACACCGGTTGTCATGCGTTCCTGGCCACTCCGCAGAGAGGACAAGTGTCTCAACACTCCGCAGTCCCGGCAACGGTTGTTCGACGGTTCTGGCCCCTGTCGAACAGCCTGCATAAGTTAGGAAAAGGCGGGCTCGCGCGATTGTTGTCACAACGCTGAGGGGAGCACGACAGGCGTAATGATGCACAAAATCAAGTTTGCTTCGCTTCTCGCGCCCCTCATCGCGGTGCTTTGCTACGATCTGCGCACCCCTGATGTCGTATTCAGCAACTTTGAGGCTGTCTTCTGGGAACCGGCCGCAGGTGGCTGGCGAGTTCACGTTTGTAGACTCAGACGGAACCGGCATCTCTCACGCGTTCCTTTGGCAAAACGGTCAGATGCGCGACCTTGGTACAGTATCGGGTGATTCCAGCAGCCAGGCCTTTGCTCTGAACAAAGAAGGTCAGGTCGTCGGCGGATCCGGTTCAGGCTTCATCGATGATTTCACCCCTGTTCACGCCTTCCTTTGGGAAAATGGCGTGCTAACCGATCTCAACACCCTGATTCCCGCCAATTCCGGCTTACAGTTGATTGAAGCTTTCGGTATCAATGCGCGCGGGCAGATCGTGGCCAGCGCCTTTCAGTTTAGTACCGGCAATGTGCATGCCGTACTTCTGACCCCGCAGCACAGCAACAGCACGAACCAAGCTACTGCGTCGGCCGCACCGGCTGAGATCGCCGGGAGGCCGCCGGTAATTCTCTCTCAGAATGTCCGCAACCTATTGCAAATGGCGATACCAGGCTCAGGTAGATTCAAAGCCAGATTGAATCAGAAATAGACTTGCACCTTTGAAATTCTCACTCGGCCCTCGCCGTGGAACGAAGCGTCTGAAGGGTACCCGGCTTCGGAAAAAGGAAACGCGGGATTAAAGCGAAAAAACAATCGCAGTTCATACTCCCTTGCCACGCCAGTGTGTAGAACTTGAAGGAAGTAGCAACTAGTGCCATCTCCTGGCGTGCCGTCGGGAGGCGGCGTCCATGAGAAGAAAAGGGGAACCCAAGACCCAGGTTCAAAAACCGAACCTGGGGCACCCGTCCGGGAAGATGAATGCAGTTAATTCAAACACGCCCGCCTCAGAAGGCGGCCCCTACATGGAGCGGATCCGAGTTAGAACTGTAGCTTTGAAAGATACTCGTAGCTGGTTCGAATGCTGTCGAACGGCGATTTCGGCTCGTCGTGTTCGACGAAGTAGTGCTGGATGCCGGCCTTGCCGCTTTGCGCGAAAATGCGCTTCCAGTCGATTTCGCCGCTGCCCACGTCGGCCATGCGGGTTTTAGCGTCGTCAATCTCGCCGCCTTTGCCCTTCCAGTCTTTGACGTGGACGAGAGGGAAGCGGCCTGGATAGCGGTCGAAGTAGGTGAGCGGGTCCTGCCCGCCTACATTGATCCAGCACAGGTCCATTTCCATCTTCACCAGCTTTGGATCGGTCTCCGCCAGCAAAAAATCATAGGGCATCTTGCCGCCGAGCGAGCTTTCTGGGCGAAACTCAAAATTGTGATTGTGGTAGGCGAACTGGATGCCCGCCTTCTGGCTGGCCTCGCCGGCGCGATTGAACAATTCCGCCGCGCGCTTCCAGCCGCCGGCATCCTTGCGTTTAGACTCCTCAATCCATTGGCAGACGATGTATTGATGACCGATGACATGCGCTGCAGCCAGCGCTTTGGGCCACATCATCTCGACGGTTGCGTAATCCACGTGAGCGGAAGGCGAGGTAAGACCGTTCTTGTCAAGAAGTGCGCGGATGTTCTTCGGCGAATGGCCAAAATAACCGGCAAATTCGACTTCCTTGTAGCCGATGGCGGCGACCTTGGCGAGCGTGCCGGCAAAGTCCTTCTCCAGGGCGTCGCGCACGGTGTAGAGCTGCAAGCCGACGCGATCGATGGAATGTGCGACCGCGGAGCGGTCGACATGGTGAGCTGTGGCTGGTGGCGGCCCCGTTGCCGCACCGGGTTTCGCCGCAACTAGAGCGGCGGCGAGAGAGCTGCCAATAAAACTTCGTCTATTCATGCGCGGTAGTGTACTACTTTTGGGAAGAGGGAGAATCCAAATGAAGATGGGTGGCGCTCGGGGGGACCATGTGGGTAACGCCTTTTCCCTCTTCGATGGTCAAGAAGTTGTTGGCAGGAATGCCGCGCACTGTTTCGACTTTTCCGTCCGGCCAGTGGATTTCGATCAAATCCACCTGCGTCCTCTTTCCCAAACCATAGTGAAGCCGAAGATCGCTTGAGGAAAGGTAGCTGCCGCCAGCGTGCACCTCATCCCATTGCGTGAGGTCGCCGCTAACGACTTTCGCGCGCGCTCCAATGGCATCGCGGTTCATCCCGTGCCCAACGGCTTTAATGGTGATCCAATTGTTATGGCTGCCGCCATCGTTTTTCAAGATTGTGGGTTTTCCATCAAGATTGTTGATCACCACATCGATGTAGCCATCATTGTCGATGTCCCCGAAGGCCACGCCCCGGCTTACTCGGGGCGTCATGAGCGCATCACCGCTTTCCGCTGCAACCTCCGAGAACGTGCCATCGTGCTGATTGTGAAAAAGCAGAATACGTTGACGGTAGGTAGTTCCCACACTGGCGTTTTCCATCTGGGGATAGACGTGGCCGTTGACGGCGATGAGATCGGGCCAGCCATCGTTGTCGTAATCGAAGAACCCCGTTCCCCAGCCGACGTAAGGAGTGCTGATCGGTGCCACTTTCGAGGAGTAAGAGACATCCGTGAACAGCAGAGGCTTGTCATGGCGGTAGAGAGTGGCGTGTTCACCAGAAAAATTCGTGACGAAGATCCCGAATTGACCGGTGTGTAAATAATCGCCTACCGTGACGCCCATGGAACCCAGGGGTACGCCATCTTCATCCAGAGATACACCTGCCTGTAAACCAATTTCCGTGAAAGTAACGTCGTGATTGTTGTGGTACAAATAGTTTCCAGTGGCATCATTGGCGACGAAGAGATCCAGCCAGCCGTCGCCATCAACGTCGGTCCAGATGGCCCCCAAGCCGTAACGCCCTTCCGGGTCCGAGACCCCGGCCTTCTTGCTGACGTTGGTAAACGTCCCGTCGCCATTATTGTGAAACAACGAATCGCCGGCTCCTGGCAATCCGTTAGGGCCGCACTGCACAGGCACTCCTCGGTATTGGCAGAACTTGTTCTTTCCGAATTCCGGGAGCTTGGAAAGGTCTACGTCGACGTAATTCGATACGAAGAGATCCAATGCTCCATCTTTGTCATAGTCGGCAACGGCCGCGCCGGTGGACCAGCGAGGGTCGTCCACTCCTGCGCGCTCCGTGATATCGGTAAACGTTCCGTTTCCATTGTTGTGATAGAGATGATTGTGTCCAAGACAGGTGACGTAAAGATCTCCGTAGCCGTCGCCATCAAAATCTGCAGCGACGACGCCATTTGCCCAGCCGGGGAAAGCTAACCCGGACTTTTCCGTCACGTCCGTGAAAGTGCCGTCGCAGTTGTTGTGATAGAGGGCGCTGCGCGAGGCGTGCGGGTCGTTGGCGGTGTCCACCGTCAGCGCATTGGTGAAGTAGATGTCCAGGCAGCCGTCATTGTCGTAGTCAAAAAGCGCCACTCCTCCGCTCATCGATTCGACGATATATTTTTTCTCGGGCGCGGAAACATGTCGAAAGGTAATGCCAGCGGAGTCTGTAACGTCCGTAAATTGCACCGGATTATCTTTCTTGCTGGGCGTGCCTTGCGCGGAAAGAGAATTAGGGATCGCGGCCTGCATCAGGAATACAAAGAGGAATAGAGGATTCCTCAAGGTATGTCCTTCGGAGCATGAGGAGAACGTGATTTCTGCTTGTTTTCCAATTCGTGCGTGATCTTAAATTCCTTCTCCGCTTCAGCGGTTCGGCTCGCACGCTGGTAAGCTCGCGCGAGTTGATAATGGCTGTAGGATTTTCCGGCATCCAATCGCGTCGCGGTTTCGAGATGCTCGATCGCTTCCTTCAGGTTCTCCTGTTGAAGCAGAGCCTTGCCCAGGCTGTAGTGCGCCTCCGCGTAGCCGGGCTGCTCGGTAACCACTTGCCGCAATAAAGGAATGGCTTGGTCTGGTTTTTGCTGTGCCAACAGGACAAAAGCCAAATGGTATCGCGCGCGCGCATCTTCAGAATGGTTCACGAGTTCGGCGGCGAATTCGTGTTGCGCGTCCTCCAGCCGCTCGGTTCTAAGGCTCAGCATGCCCAGAAAGAAATGAGCGGAAGACACTTTGGGATCGAGTTCCAAAGCGCGGCGAAATTCTGTTTCGGCTTCCTTTTTCTGCAATTGAGCAGCAAAGGCCTGCCCCCACAGCACATGTGATTCAGCCGTATCCGGCTGAGATTTCAGCAGCTGTTCAAAAACCTGCCGTGATTCGTCCGGCCGATCGCTGCGCGCCAGGGCCGTTCCAAGTGCGAGCAATATGCGCGAATCATCGGATGGAAGGGAACGCAACTCCTCGAGCAACTTTATGGCCTCCAAGTATTGCTGCGTTTCCACCAACGTCAACCCTAGATACTTTTTGACTTTAGCGCTCGAAGGATCGCGTGACAGAGCATGTTTCAAGGGAGCAGCAGCTTCAGAATATCGTTGAGCCCCGAATAAGGCCAAACCCAGATTAAAGTCAACATCAGCGAAGTCCGGCTGGAGAGCGCGGACCTCCGCAAATCGCCGGGCAGCCTCCGCAAATCGTTCATGGCGCGCTGCAATCAATCCTAGAAAATTGTGCCCGCTGGCTAAAACCTGTGTATAGGTCCTCAGCAATTTCCGGTCATTTTCGGAAAGCTGGCCCGGCGTCCTATGCGAGAGCGCGGTGCGGTCCCGGTTCGTCTCCACGAGCAGGGCGTGGAATGCCGCTCCTGCCTGGTCGTCCTTGCCGCTTTCGAAGAGTTTTTGGGCAGCTTCGTAGGAGGCTTTCAGCCCTTCCTGGCAGAACACAGATGCGGTGAAAAGGGTACAGAAGACGAGACTGAAAAGGAGTCGCACAGCCTGATTCTTGGATATCTTGGGA
>JBGOTL010000167.1:0-6017 GCA_041476465.1 Candidatus Acidiferrum sp.
AGCAGGCTCTCTTCTTCCGGCGCGAGATGCCCTTTGGTCTTTTCGTGCAGCGCATCCAGCATGTCAATGAGTTCGCGCGCTGCGTCCGGGTCAATCACCGGCTGCCCGGTGCGCGGATCCGCATAAGCGCCGAGCACCATCGCGGCATTGCTGCCCAGCATGCGCACCAAATTTTCGAAAGGCACGGAACGCTTCGGTGTCTCGATAGGAGGCTGTGGCGCCGCCTTGGAATTCTCCGGGGGCGCGGGCGGGTGTTTTGCCGCTTCGCGCTTGGCTTCGCGCACCGCTTCACGCTCCGCCTCTTCCACCACTTCCTTGCGAATTTCACCTTCGGCCGTGAACGGCCGGCGGTCAATGACCCGGAACGATTCTTCCTGTTTGTTTTCTTCGTGCTTTTGGTCGGGCAAAGGACAATCCTCGGCGAATAGTGTCACTTGAAGTTTAACACGGCTGAGGGATGGCAAGCGCCCGCGAAACGCCGCCACAGTTAATCTCACAGATTGCTTGTCAAAGATTCATGCGCACCGTAAAGTGGAACGATTATTGTTGGACAATGTTTTCTCTGGACAACCCATGGCCTCCCGCGGAAAAAGAACTGCAAAAACAAGGAAACGCCCCACCCCGCGAAAAAGACCTGCGCGGAACCACAAGCTGACCGCGGGAGAATGGTTCGAAAAGCTGGTGGCTTTGCAGGCGCGCCTCCGCTCACCCCATGGCTGCCCCTGGGATCGCGAGCAGACGCACGCCACCCTGCGCACCTACTTGATTGAAGAAGCCTACGAAGTGCTGGACGCCATGGAAAGCAGCGAGGACGCTAAATTCGCGGAGGAGATGGGCGACCTGCTGCTGCAGATCGTGTTTCACTCGCAAATTGCCCGCGAAGAGGACCGCTTCACGGTCATCGATGTCATCCGCGAAGTGCACGAAAAAATGGTCCGCCGGCACCCCCATGTGTTCGGTGAGAAACGCGCCAAAGACGCCGCTGAAGTCCTGAAGAACTGGGAGGAAATCAAGAAAGAGGAACGCAGAGAAAAAGTGCAAAACCCGGCCCCGCACGATATGGGGCAAGCAGAGTCCCTGCTCGACGGCATTTCCAGGAGCCTGCCCTCGCTGATGGAAGGCTTTCAACTGACACGCCGCGCAGCCCGCGTCGGCTTCGACTGGGACCATGTTGATGGCATTTTCGATAAGTTGCAGGAAGAAGCCGGCGAACTGCGCCAGGCCATCGCGCGGGGCGATCAAGAGCAGATCGAAGGGGAAGTAGCGGATGTGCTTTTCGTCGGCGTCAACCTGGCCCGCTTTTTGAAAATTGATCCAGAGATCGCGATGAAGAAAGCGAATGCCAAGTTTGCGCGGCGTTTCCGCGCCATGGAATTGCTGGCTCGGGAAGGTGGAAAGTCGTTTGCTGAGGTGCCCCGCGCGGAAATGGAATCGCTGTGGGAAGCCGCAAAAACAAAATCGAAGATCCCGGCCTTGCCGGGAGGAATCGCATCACCGGAGACGCAGTGGAAGCCATGAGCGCGGAGATCATCGTTCGCAAATGCGACAAATTCGAGGAATTTCAGAGCTGTGTGACCCTGCAGCGCGAAATTTGGGCCGAAGAAGCCCTGGAAGTCGAGCCGGTGACGGCGTTTGTGGTCGCTGCCATTACCGGCGGTCAGGTATTGGGCGCCTTCGCAGGCGACCTGATGATTGGGTTCACGCTGGCGGTGGTCGGTGTGCGAAATGGCGCGGCCTACTTACACTCTCACATGACCGGTGTCGCGGCCGACTATCGCGATCGCGGTGTCGGTCGAATGCTGAAGCTCTACCAGCGCGAGGAGGCTCTAGGGCGGGGAATTCGCTTAATTGAGTGGACCTTTGACCCGCTCGAAACGCGCAACGCCCATTTCAACTTGAACCGTCTGGGGGCCATCTGCCGGCAGTACCTCCCGAACTTATATGGAGTGACGAGCAGCCCCCTGCATCGCGGTATTCCCACCGACCGCTTGGTGGCCGAATGGCGTCTGGATTCTGCGCGTGTCGTAGCAGCGGTGAACCACCTGTACAAAGATCCTTCGGACAGCCCGGCGAGAATTGAACTCCCAGCGGAACTCGAGCGCTGGAAACAAGAAGGCTCCAGCGAGGTGCAAGCCGTGCAGACGCGTGTCCGCGAAGAGTTTACCAGGTGGTTTGCCAAAGGCTATGCGGTCGTGGCGGTTCAGGTTTCACCGGCTGGCGCCGCCTATCTGCTTACGCCGTGGAGCGATTTCTAGAGTTTAAAGAAAGGCCAAAGATGCGTTTGCGAGAGATAACACTCCGGGAAGTGCAAATGAAGTTGGTCGCCCCTTTTGAGACCAGCATGGAAAGCACTGACGTTCGCAGAATCATTCTAGTCGAAGCTGACGTGGACGGCACAGTCGGCTGGGGCGAATGCACCGCAGGAGAGCATCCCTATTACTCCCCGGAAGATACCGATACGGAGTGGCACGTCCTCAGGGATTACTTGTGGCCGATGCTTAATGGAAAAGACTTTGCATCCGCCGCGGAAATTTGGGGGCTGCTGGAACGTGTGCGTGGCCACAATATGGCCAAGGGCGCGCTAGAGGCAGCCATTTGGGACGCTGAAGCTAAGCAGAAAGGCGTTCCTCTGTGGAAGCTGCTCGGCGGAACTCGCGAGGAGATCTCCAGCGGCGTCTCCATCGGTATAAAAGATTCGCTTGAAGATTTGGTTGCGGCTGTGAGAACCGAGCTTGCCGCTGGTTATCAGCGCGTAAAGATCAAAATTAAGCCGGGGAAAGACCTGGAGCCGGTGAAGCGGCTACGCCAGGAATTCCCCCACATCAAGCTGATGGTGGACGCCAACTCCGCGTACCACAAAGAGGACTGGCCGCTGTTGAAACAGCTCGAAGGCTTCTACCTGATGATGATCGAGCAGCCCCTCGGGTGGGACGATCTGTTCGGCCACGTGGAATTGCAGAAGAAGCTGGACACTCCGATCTGCCTCGACGAATGCATCCACACCGCAGAGCAAGCGGAAGCGGCGATCGTTCTCGGCGCGTGCAAAATCATCAACATCAAGCTGGGGCGGGTAGGGGGTTACACCGTCGCCAGGCGCATTCACGACCTTTGCCGGCAAAACAGTATTCCCGTCTGGTGCGGCGGAATGCTCGAATCCGGCATCGGCCGCGCCCACAATATCGCGCTCTCCACGCTTCCGAATTTCTCCCTTCCGGGCGACGTGACCGCCAGCCGGCGCTACTGGCACGAGGACATCATCGAGCCGGAAGTTACGGTTTCTCCGCAAGGCACGATCCGCGTGCCCACCGAACCAGGCATCGGCTTCGCGCCGCGCCGCGACTTCATCGAGAAAATCACCGTGAGAAAAGAACGGTTGGTCTAAACCCGTGCGCCTGGAAAGTTCCAGCGGGCGGACGCCCAGCCGCGCCATGGTTGCGGCTTCCATCGGCTTTCTAGTGGCGGTCTGGGCCATCAACTTCGTCGCCGGCAAAATTGCGTTGCGGTCTCTTCAGCCGATGACGCTGGCTTCATTCCGCGTTGTTCTGGCGGCCGTATTTATGGTTCTCGTCTACCTGGTTTGCCGCCCCCTGCCGGCGTTTGCCGAAGCCTCGGCGGCGCGCAAGCAGGGACGCTCCTGGCGCGATCTCTGGATCTTCACCTACCTCGGCTTTTTTGGCGTAGCCATCAACCAAGTCTGCTTCACCGTGGGCCTCCGCTATACCTCTGTGAGCCATTCCGCGGTGATCGTTGGCATGGGGCCGATCTATACATTGGTGCTGGCGGTGTTGTTTCGATTGGAGCAGGTGACTTGGCGAAAGGCCATCGGTATGACCATCGCCTTTGTGGGTATCGCAGCGATGGCCGCGGAGAATGGCATCTCCACTCACTCACCATCGCTGCTCGGCGATGCCATCACCATGACCGGCTCAATCGCTTTCGCCATCTATGCCGTTCTCGGCAAGCGGGTCGCCTCCCGATACGACGCCCTGACCATGACCATGTACAATTTTCTGTTCGGCGGGCTGATGATTCTGCCTATCGCCATCCACCGCGCGTGGACTTTCGGCCCGGCGGCCACCTGGCGCGCGGTCCCCTGGCAGGCTTGGGCCGCCATGCTCTACATGGCCCTGTTCAGCTCGGCGCTGGCCTATCTCTTCTACTTTTGGCTGCTGCGTTATCTAGAAGCCTCGCAATTGAGCGCCTTCACCTATCTGCTCCCCATTTCCGCAACCTTGCTCGGAATTCTATCTCTCGGCGAACGTGGTTCCTGGAGCCAGCTCTTCGGCGGCCTCCTCGCCCTGGGCGGCGTCTATTGGATCGAGTCCGCCCGCGGCCAGTAGCCCTAGCACCTGGAGAATTGATTCCGCGGTTACCACACAGGAGGACTTCGCAAATAAAACTCAATGATTTGCCCGGAGAACTTGAACCGGCTTCAATAGCTTTCAGGAGCAGGTTCCTGTTTGTTGCTTCACTCTTGTATTTATGCCGCTAGCTCGAAACAAGTGTGCTGTATGGCACACATGGCGTACTCTCAATCTGTTACCCTATAGAAGGATCTTTCTTCGCCCAGGCCCACACGTCCGTCCATCGCATATCTCGAGAATCAAGGCCTTATAAAAAGCCTGCAACTTAGGTAAATCGATTGTTCCTTAGGAATTCAAATGTCATTGCAAAATACCATGCCGCCATCGGAGACCGTTGAACGACTCAATCTAACCTCGCTCATCCTGGAGGAGAAGTTAAGCATAAGCACGCCCTCGTTTCCGCGCCCGATGCTCCCGAGCCGTGTAGCCATTGTTGGAAATTATCTTCCACGGAAATGCGGAATCGCGACATTCACAACAGACCTGTGCGATGCCATCCACGCCGAGTACAGCGCGACAGAGCTGCTGGCCTTGCCGGTCAACGACACGGAAGAGGGATACAGCTACCCCGGGCGGGTGCGCTTTGAGCTGTCTGAAGACAATGTAGCCTCGTACCGGCAGGCGGCAGACTTTTTGAATTTCAGCAACATCGACTTGGTCTGCCTGCAGCACGAGTATGGAATCTTTGGCGGACCGGCAGGCAGCAATATCCTGGAACTGCTTCGTCGCGTTCAAATGCCGGTGGTTACGACGCTGCACACGGTGCTGCGCGAGCCCAATCCTGACCAGCGCATTGTTATGGCGGAGATCGCAGCGCTGTCGGACCGCCTGATTGTCATGAGCCGGCAATCCGCCGCGATCTTGGAAGAAGTGTTCCACGTTCCAGCCGAGAAGATAGACCTGATTCCCCACGGCATTCCTGATTTGCCTTTTACCGACCCTAATTACTATAAGGATGTCTTCGGAACGGAAGGCAAAATGGTCGTGCTCACGTTCGGTCTGTTGTCACCGAATAAGGGCATCGAAAATGTCATCCAAGCTCTTCCCAGCATCCTGCGGCACCACAGCAATGTCGTTTACATGATTTCGGGAGTAACTCATCCCCATATTCTTAGGCATGAAGGTGACAAGTATCGGCACTACTTGCAGAACCTGGCCAAGGAACTGGGGGTTGAAGCCCATGTAATCTTCCGCAACCGGTTCGTGAGCCCCCAGGAACTCGTGGAATTAATCGGCGCGGCGGATATTTACATCACGCCTTACAAACACAAGGGGCAAGTGGTTTCCGGAACGCTCGCCTATGCGTTGAGCGCCGGCAAGGCGATTATATCGACTCCCTATCTGCACGCCGTCGAGCTACTGGATGACGAGCGCGGTGTTCTTGTCCCTTTTGACGATCCCGAGGCTATTGCCGCAAAAACCGTTGAGCTTCTGGACAACCCGACGGCACGCCACTCCATGAGGAAGCGCGCTTACCTTTATTCTAGAGACATGGTGTGGAACCGTGTGGCGCAGCAATACATGGGGAGTTTTGAACGCGTGTACAATGAACGCTTGCGAAATCCGCGTGCCACGTTTTCGGCCCAGAACACGGAGAAGGCTCTGGACCGGCTTCCCGCGATAAAACTCGACCATCTCTACCGGATGACGGAT
>JBGOTL010000168.1:0-5983 GCA_041476465.1 Candidatus Acidiferrum sp.
AAAGTCCGTCAGGATCGCCAGCTGCGGCTTGCGGCGCTCCGCTTCGGAAACGAGACGTCTCATTGCCCGCACCAGGGAAGGCAGGTGGCTGAGAATTTCCGTGATGCCCACGACGGATACTTCCGAATAGTCCGCGACAATATCCACGCCCGCCGCGCGCATGTTTGGCCCGCCCATGCCAAATAATTCCACGTCCACGCGCTGCTTCAGCGCTGTCGCGAGCCGCGCGGCGTACATATCTCCAGAAGCTTCGCCGGCGGAGATGAGCAGTGGGATCGGAGGCATGCGTTTAGCGAGAGAACCTAATCGCTCGCGGGAAGAGGTGCAGACAAGGCGGACGCCCCGCCCACAGGCAAGGGCAGCTCTTGCTCCCGGTACTGAAGCTGATAAAGCCGGTAATAGATGCCGCGCTGCGCAAGGAGCGCCTGGTGTGCGCCCTGTTCCCGCAGGCGGCCCTTGTGGAACACCAAGATGCGGTCCGCGTGTTGAATGGTGCTGAGGCGATGCGCAATCACCAGCGCTGTGCGTCCGGAGAGCAGCCGGTCGAGCGCTTCGCGAATCAAGAGTTCCGTCTTGGTGTCTACGCTGGAGGTCGCTTCATCGAGAATCAGGAAGCGCGGATTATGCGCCAGCGCTCGGGCAAAGCTGATGAGCTGCCGCTGGCCCACAGAAAGAGTCGAGCCGCGCTCGTTAACGCTGGTGGCCACGCCTTCTGGAAGCGAGCGCACAAAATTGCCGAGGCCAATCTCGCCGATGGCCTGCTCGACATTCGCACGTTCGATTCCCGGCGTGCCCAGGCGAATGTTGGATTCAATCGTTCCCGTAAAAAGGAACGGATCTTGTAACACGATACCGAAATGTCGGCGCAAATCCTGCAAATCCAGCAGCCTGATATCCACGCCATCGAGCAAAATCTGTCCGCGTTGAATGTCGTAGAACCTCAGCAGCAGCGAAATCAACGTGGTCTTGCCCGCGCCGGTATGGCCCACGATGGCAAAGGTCTGACCAGGCGGGATGCGGAAGGAGATATCGCGCAGCACCCAGTCCTCCTCCTGTGGCTCGCCAACATGGCGATAGCTGAACCACACGTTGCGGAATTCAATCTCTCCGCGTGGCTGCTCCAAACGCGCTGCATCGCGGCTGGATTCGATGCTGACCGGCTCATCCAGCAATTTGAAAATCCGCTCGGAGGCCGCCATCGCCGACTGCAAAATATTGAATTTCTCGCTCAAGTCCTGGATCGGGCGGAAGAAACGCTGCGCGAACATGGTGAAAGCGGTCAGAGTGCCGAGCGTGAGTGCGCCGTGGAGAATGCGATTGCCGCCGGACCAGTAAATAAGCGCGATAGTTGCGAAGCTCAGGAATTCAACGGCCGGATAGAAGAGCGCGTAGGCCAGAATGGCGTCACGCCAGGCGAGCATGTTGTCGCGATTGCGCTGGGCAAATTCGCCGACGGCTTTTTGCTCGCGATTGAAGATCTGCACGACGCTCATGCCGGATATGTATTCCTGAAGAAACGCGTTGATGCGAGCAATCGCCGTACGAATCTTGCGATTGGCGTCCCTGACGAACTTCCGGAAGACAAATGTGACCACAAGTATCCCGGGGAGCACGGCGAGGGTGTCCAGCGCGAGGCGCGTATCAATTTTAAATAACAGTCCAGCCATGACCGCGAGGAGAAAGAAGTCGTTGATCATGGTGACGACTCCCGCGGCGAAAAGATCGTTCAAGGCATCCACGTCGGAGGTCACGCGCGTGACCAGGCGGCCTACCGGGTTGCGGTCGTAATAGCTCATCGGCAAGCGCTGCAGGTGGCCGAAGATCTCACGGCGCATGTCGTACATGGTCTCCTGGCCAACGCGCTGCATGATGCGGATTTGCAAGTACTGCGCCAGGAAATCAAAGACCAGCACCAGCAGAAAAATCAGGCTCAACCACAAGATGCCAGTCCAGGCCGTGTTTTCCGGGAGGGTGCGCTTCATTGCTGGAACAAAGTAATGGTCGATGGCCCTGCCAAAAACAATGGGCGGAGCGAGCTCCAGCGGGGTTACCACCGCAACCAGCAGGAGTGCCAGCGCCACGCTCCAGCGATACGGCCTCATGTATTGGAGAAGCCGGTGCATCAAGCGCGAGTCGTACGCTTTGCCGAGGGCTTCTTCTTCGTGCAGGTTGCTCATGCGCGTTCTAGTTCTTCTTCCAGCAGCTGCTTTTGATACAGGTCGGCGTAATATCCGCCGCGCGCCAGCAGTTCATCGTGAGTGCCGCGCTCCACGATGGCGCCGTCGATCAGCACAACGATCTGGTCGGCGTCGCGTACCGTCGACGTGCGGTGGGCAATGAGAATCGTTGTGCGGTTCCGCATGACGCCTCGTAAACGCTGCAAAATCTGCTCTTCGGTCTGGGTGTCCACGCTGGAAAGAGAATCGTCGAGAATCAGGATTCGCGGATCGCGAGCCACCGCGCGAGCGATGGCGGTGCGTTGTTTTTGCCCGCCGGAAAGAGTAATGCCTCGTTCGCCCACCATGGTTTCGTACTTCTTGGGAAAAGCCTGCACGTCGGCGTCCAGGTTGGCGACTTCGGCAGCTTCACGGACGCGAAGCTCATCGTAGGCGGGCAACCCGAAGGCAATGTTGCCGCCAAGTGTTTCGCCGAATAGATAAGTGTCCTGAGGCACGAAGCCGATGGACTGCCGCAGCGTGGCCAGCGGCCAATCGCGAATGGACCGGCCGTCGATGAGCACTTCCCCCTCCGGGGCTTCCCAGAGGCGCGCAACGAGAGTGGCCAGTGTGGTTTTTCCGCTGCCCGTGGGGCCGACTATGGCCAGCGAAGACCCGGCGGGGATGCGCAGGTTGATGTCGCGCAAAACAGGATGCGTGCCACCACCGTTCGTACCCGCAGCGCCATTCCCGTTTCTTGCTTCGGAGGCGGCAAGCGCGGTTGGATAAGTAAAAGTGAGGTGGCGGAATTCAATTTCGCCTTCGGGAAATACGCCGGTGGCAATTTTGGCGTCACCATCGTCGATGCCAGGTTGAGCGGTAAGTATGTAGTTTAGCCGGCCCATGGAAGCAGCGCCGCGCTGGAAAATATTTGTGACCCATCCGAGAGCAATCATTGGCCAAACGAGTAGCGTGAGGTAGCCGTTGAAGGAAATCAGCGCGCCCAGGGAAATCTGGCCACGCAAGAGCTGGTGCCCGCCCTGCCACAGCACGATGAGAAATGTCGTGCCGATCAGCGCCTGCAGCGAGGGCATAAACATGCTCCAGGTGCGAATCAACTTGACGTTGCGCGCCACGTATTCTCGGTTGGGCTCATCGAATCCGCGCAGCTCCGCGGCTTCCTGGGCATAGGCACGGACCACCCGCACACCGGCAAGATTTTCCTGCACGCGCGCGGTGAGCGTAGCAAGCGCGGCCTGGATTTTCTCGTAAAGATCATGGATGGTCTTGCCGAAGAACCATACCGCCACCGCAACCACGGGAGCCGGCAGAAGCACCCAGAGCGTCAAGGAAGGCGAAAGCGTGATCATGACCGCGACGGCGAAAATCATCGTGAAGATGGTCGTGGCGCTGTACATGATGCCTGGGCCAAGGACCATGCGCACGGCGTTGAGATCGTTCGTGGCGCGCGACATCAGTTCGCCGGTTCGATTGCGCACGTAAAACTCAGGCTCTAGAAGCAGCAGCCGCTTGAGCAAATCGTTGCGGATGTCATATTCAATGTCCCGGGAAACACCGATAAGGCTCCAGCGCGCGGTGAAGGAAAGCATCCCCTTGATCGCCACGCAAATCACGACGATAAGGCAGTAGATGCCCAGCGTGCGGCGACTGGACGGCGCATAGAAGGGAATCGCGCGCGCCAGCGCGGAATTGGCGATGGCCGGGGCCACGTGCGGCCCCGAATCTGAGGAATGCTCGAAAGGAACCGGGTTGCCGGCCAGAGTGTCGGTCATCACGCCGGTTGCGAGCGGAAGGAAGTTGCCGATGACTCCCATAAGAGTGACAACGAGCAGGCCGCAGACGATTCTGCCCGGGTACCGGCGCAAATATGGCATAAGCCCGCGCAAGTCCTTTTTGCGCGGCGGCTGCTTGGCCGCGGATGTGGCGGCCGTGCTCATCGCAACATTGACCTTGGATTCTCCAGGGTTGGTGCTTCCACCAGAAAATGTTCGTAATTGCGGTCGAGCGACTGGTAACGCTTCGTCGCGGGATTCCACCGCACTCCGATGGGCAGAACGTGGGTGGCGCCATTACTCTGTAGCGGCGTGAAATAAAGCTGCAGCCCCTTCTCCGCGCTTTGCTCATACTGCAGCTTCCAGCCGGTCACTGCGGCAAGCGGCGTCAGTCCCAGGAAGCCTTTGGAGTTTTTCAAATGCTCATCGCAGCGGAACATCTCGGCCCATTTGCCATCTTCGTTTTCCGCGATGACGGCGCGGGTGATGACCAGTCCCGCCACCGTGCTCTTCGGAGTATTGGGGACCACGTTGGCAGCGAGAAATTGTTGTTTCCCTGTCTTCGCGAGGTCCCCGAAAAGGAGCACCTGGTTTTCGCTGCCCAGCAGGGCTTTGGCCGCGGCTTGGATGTCCTCGGGGATAGCGGGTTCGGCGGATTTGCTTTCCGCCTGTGCGGCGGGTTTCGCCGGCTCGGAGCCGCAGCTTGCAAGAAGTAGCACTGCAGTTGCGAGAGCGCTTGCGAAAAGCATGGCAATTCGTCGGCTCCGCGCACGTAAAAAGCAGTGGCCTTCCGTCCGGGATAACCGTGTTTGCAGACTTGAAAACAGAAGGCGAAGTCCCTCTCTATGTAATGACGGGTTGCAGCATCGCTCGTTAGCGTCTGCGCCCGGAAATTGGTTTGAATATTGCATCACAGGCTTTGCGCGGCGAGCGTGATTTCCACCACCCGCCCCGGCTTGCCATCCTTTCTCACCGTGCACAGCGCTTGCAACCCCTGCGGCACGTGTGGCCCCGCCCGACCAAGCGAGTGATGCAGCAATTCTAGCTGTTGGGCGTCCCGTGTGGAAGGCTCCACGAATCCGGCTGGGCGTGGAGTCGCACGACTTTTTCATTGAATCTCCACTAACGCTGCCCCAGAATCGCGTCCAGCCGCGCCTCAAAGTTTTCCTCTCCCTCACTCCACAGTTCGCTGCGTTCCACCGGCAGCGCGGCTTCCACGGCTTCCACCCATTTGAATAGCTGTTGGATGTTCTCCCGAGTCTTTGCGTGATATTCCTTCAGGTTACTCCCCGCCGTCATCCATCGCCTGAACAACTTCTCCGTCGGATGATCCGAAGAATCGAAGGGATTCAACGCCGCTCCCGGCGCCAGCAGCCCCGCATGGCCCGTAAAAAAATGCTCAAAGCCTAGGTCTGCGTTGAAATGTCCGGCGCTCGCCGCCAGGCCTCCATCATAATCTATCCCCTGGCAGGTGAGCAGCAGCGGCTGCGGCGCATGCTGCCACTTCAAACTCTCGATGTCCAGCGCCCACAAATCCCACTTTGCGGACACCATGTACGCGGTATCGGCATTCAGATTTTGCATCGCCACCGCCGCCACTTCCGCTGCCCCATACCCGAGTGGCCGCAGGTCCCACTCACCGACCGGCGTCTCGGTGGCGTCCACCGCCTGCACCACCAGTTCTTCAAATGAGTCTTGCGAAGCGGAGAGCGGCACGCTCGCCAGAAATCGCGCGAACTCCGCGATCATCGTGGCGTTGGAAAAGTCGCTTGTCCAAACGCGCAGGTAGGCATGATTGGCCATAGAGTTGAGATGGTAAGGATTATACCGGGCCGGCAGGGGAGAGGCGAATCTCGCGCACGCCCGCGGACAGGCAATCGCAGCGGTCCGCGCCCCTAACGGGCTTGTGGCTCTGGCGGTGTCTTCAAACTGGTAGCGATCTGCTGCAGCCGTTCGCGCAGCGTATCGCCAATCCCCGCAAATACCTGCGCGCACGTCTCGCGCAGCCGGTCTTCTGCGCTGCTGGCAATCTTC
>JBGOTL010000169.1:0-5884 GCA_041476465.1 Candidatus Acidiferrum sp.
AATTGCCGCTTTCTCTTTTTCCTGGTCGGGCATGATCACTCCGATTCCTGGACGCCGGGAGCGAACCGTTTCAGTTCGATTTTCGATGCAACAATGTCGCGCATCTGCTTCTGTAATTTATTAACGGGAAGCGTTCCATCCAGCACCACGAAATTATCAGAGTCGACCATTTTGTCGTACTCCTCCAGTATGCGCGCCTGGAACAGCCGAAAGCTCTCCGCGCGATCATAGGAAAGACCAAGGTCCATGCCCGCTTCGTAGTATTTCAACTTCGGGCGGCCGCTGAGGATGCGATGCACGGCAACATCCAGGGGCGTGCGAAAATAAAATGTGATGTCCGGGACCGGCGCGAAACGGTACAAATTCCGCAGCCAGCGATGCGAGCAACCACGCGCCGCATCGCGCGCGAACGCCGTATAGATGTAGCGGTCGGCGAGAACCAGGTAATCGCCCTGCAGCAGCGGCATAATCTGGCGTTCGCAGCGATCCGCAAAATCCGCTGCGTGCAACAGGGAAAAGGTAGTAGGCGTCAGCAAGCGGCGCTGTTTGCCGCGCCGAGTGGCGGACCTCACCAACGGCGAAGAATTCCACTCCGTGAAATGCAGCCGGTAGCCGCCGATCTCCAGCCACCTTTTGAGCAGATAGAGTTGCGTACTTTTCCCGGAGCCGTCGGTCCCTTCGACAACAATCAGGGCGCCTGGATACGCGCGGCTGGGGATGGGGCGCCCCGGCTGCGGCAGAGTGGACTTAACAGCCTCGGTACGGACTGTCTTTTGAGACGATTCCTGATTTTCCATCGAGTTTGCCGGGCGACGCTGATCAACCTGCTCAGTCTACGTTTTCACTGTTACATTCTCATTACAACACAACGGGCCCTGCACCGGCAAAGCAAGGGCATCCGCATCAAAAAATAGAAACTTTGATGTGCAAAAATTTCTTCGGATTCTGCCGGAAGTCTCCGATGAGCAGGCGCAGGTCGCCCGTCAGCCCCGTAAGATTGTCGTAAAGCTGCGGGTCGGAAAAAAGTTTGCCGGCGGTGGTGGTATTGTCGTTCAGCTTGGCGGTGGCGCTCGCCAGATTGCTGCTGGTGTCGCGCATTTTGATATACAGCGTATCGTCCGTGGCCAGTTTGCCGAGCGAGCCCTTTCCCGCGCGGACATCACCCAGCAGCGCGTTGCCATGCGTCAGTGCTTCCTTCGCCTGGTCGTAGAGCGTGGGGTCGTACATCAATTTGCCGATGGTGCCCTTCTGCGCGCGAACGTCGCCCAAGATCACGTTTACGTTATCCACGGCCTTGTCCATCTTGTTGTACATCTCATCGGAAGCAACCAGTTTTCCAATCGACCCCTGCCCCGCCTGCACGCTGGTCACCACCTGATCCCCGTGCGCCAGAATGCTGTACAGGTGATTGTAGGCCTGGTCGTCGGTGAGCAACTTACCGAGGGTCCCCCGCCCTTTTTTCACGCCGGCGAGCAAATCCTGCACGTTATCGGTGAGCGCTTGCAAATTCCCCAGCACATCCGCGC
This sequence comes from Candidatus Acidiferrum sp., assembly GCA_041476465.1. Taxonomy (GTDB): domain Bacteria; phylum Acidobacteriota; class Terriglobia; order Acidiferrales; family UBA7541; genus Acidiferrum. The sequence goes on from JBGOTL010000169.1 coordinate 1,527, forward strand.
TGCGCTGGACCACTTCCTTGATGGCCTTTTCTTCCGTGCCGGGAACTTCCTGCCCTTCCTTGAGAGCCACGCCCGTAAACCCGCGGGTGATGTTTACGAAGCGATTTCCGAGCAAGCCTTCCGTAACCAGGCTGGCGGTAGAATCGGTAAGAATATCGCTTTGAAAGCGGTCATCAATGCGCATGGTAACTTCGATGTTGTGCATTTTGTCTTGCGTCTTGCCTGGCGTGCGCGGCAAAAGACGCATGGTATCCACGTTTCCGACTTCAATTCCGTCCAGCCGAACCGGCGCACCGGTCACTAAACCAGTCACTTCAGGGAGATAAGTCTTCAGCCGGTACTTGGGTCCAAGCACCCCTGCTCCGGTCACATAAAAAATACCAGCGGCGAGGACCAGCAAGCCGACCAGCACGAACAACCCAACGCGCAGTTCAGACCACGTCAACTGTTTTCGCTGCGCCATGAATTTCTCCCTCCCGCTAACTTCGTGCCCACCAAACGCCACTATTGCCGTTCCAACTCGCTCGGGCAAGTCCCGCTGAGAATGCCCTTCCCAATTTCGTGCCCGGTCCTTGAATCACCATTTGGCCTGAATAGCTGGAACGGCACTAGACTACCGCAAAATCAAACCAGAAACCCCTTCAGATAAGGATCGTTCGAGGCCGCAAGTTCTTCCGGTGCTCCCTCGAAGTAAACTTTGCCATCGCGAATAACCAGGAACCGTGTGGCGCTGGTCTCCGGGCTGGGGCCGCCGTTTGATGCCCGGCTGGAATGCACCACGCGCTTGCTTTGCGGGTCGAATCGAAAATTTGCCAGCGCAAATCCATCCTGCAAGCGCTGTGTGGCGAGCAGCGCGGTCACCCCGTAAACATCCCGCAAGCGCAGGATCAGCGTGATGATGGTCTGCGAGGTGACTGGATCGAGGCCGGCGGTGGGCGAATCGTACAGCACGATGGGGGGGCGATTCACCAGCGCGCGCGCGATGGAAACGCGCCGGCGCATGCCGCCGGAAAGCTCCGAAGGGAGCAGGTCCATGGTGTCTTCCAACTCCACGAAGCGGAGCACTTCGCGCACTCGCGACTCGCTCTCCTCTTCTTTCATGCGCTCTTCGCGCAGCCGGTAGGCCACGTTATCCGCCACCGTCATGGAGTCGAATAGCGCGCCTTCCTGAAACACAAATCCAATCTCGCGGCGAAACGCCAGGAGTTTGCGTTCCGGCATGTGCGAGAGATCTTTCCCAAGCACGTTGACCGAACCTTGCGAAGGTTGCAAGAGTCCGGCAGCGAGCTTTAAGGCCAGGGTTTTGCCGCTTCCGGTTTCACCAAGCAGCACGATGGTTTCACGCTGCCTCGCGCAAAAGGAAATGCCCCGCAGGATATCTCCTTCACCAAAATCAATATGAACGTTTTCAAAGGTGATGACCGCGGCGGCATCCGAGACGAGTGTGGCAGCGCTGTTCATCGGGCGTTGCCGGAATTATAGCGGTAATTCCCCCCAGCGGCCGCTGCGTTTTGCGAAAAGCACGGCAATGTACTCATGACCGGCGTCAGAATAACTTGTTGCCAAAAAACAGGGCCAGCTTGGTGACGAAGAGGTCCGCAACAATAATGAGGACGGAGGAAACTACCACTGATTGTGTCGTCGCGCGGCCCACCCCCTGGGTGCCTCCGCGAACGGTGAGGCCCTTATAACATCCCACCGTGGCCAGGATGAAGCCAAAAACCAGTGGCTTCGTGAAACCCTGCATCAGGTCGGCAAAATCCAGTGCATCAATCGCGCGCCGCCAGAAGGTGATGGCATCCAGTCGCAAGGAGAATACGGAGGCCGTACAGCCGCCGATCAGTCCGATGAAATCGGTCAAGGCCGTCAATAGTGGAAGAACAATCAAAGTCGCCAGTACGCGCGGAGTGACCAGCTTGCGGCTGGGATCGGTGCCCATGGCGCGCATGGCGTCCACCTGCTCGGTAACCAGCATGGATCCCAGCTCCGATGCCATGCCCGAAGAACAGCGCCCGGCTACCAGCAGCCCGCAAATCGTTGGACCCAGTTCGCGGACCAGCGAGATGGCGACGATGTCTCCGGTGAGGGAAGTCTGCCCAAAGCGAACGAACTGTGCCCCGGTCTGCAGCACCATGACCGCGCCGATAAAAAATCCGGAAAGCAGAATGATGGGCAGTGAGCCCACGCCGATGTCGTCCATCTGGACCAGCGTATCCTGGAAGTAACGCGGGCCCACGACCAAATTCGTCATGGAGCGAACGGACAGCTCCGCATAATCCTGAACGCTGGCAATGCCGCCCTTTACCGCGTCGGAAAGCACTGTCGAAATGGAGAGGGTGACCTCTGGTTCGGGTTGACGGCCAGTCATCTGGAGCGGTGTGTCTGCCACGGTTTCCTTTTCGGCAAGGCGGCGTTCCGCCGAGAGGAGTTGCTGCAAAAGATAGCGGGGAAAGCGTAACCGTGCCGGTGTACCACGTCAAGCTAGTATCCGGTTGGCTGGAGCGCTGAACAGGCAGGAATTAAGAGCGCAGCGTACGGTAGTGGGTCAGTTTCTGATTATCCGACTTACCAACCACTGCAAAGCGCATCTCCTCAAGCATCGCCCGTGTTGTAGACACATAGGGATTCCCTGTGATAAAAATAGCTCCAGGCTTGAATCGACGCCAAAATCAGAGTGGCAGATGCCCGGCAGGCGTATAATCCATCAGCAGCACGGCAGGAGGAACCGACATGGCCAAAACCAAACAATTCACAATCGCGGTTGACAATCAACCCGGCGCAGTCGCAGGAATCGCGAAAACACTTGGGAATGCCAAGGTGAATATTCTCTCTCTCTTAGGAACTGTCCAGGGCACGGCCGGGACGGTTCAGGTTGTCGTCGACGATGCTCGGCGCGCCAAGAAAGCTCTCGACGCGGCCCGGGTCGCGTATGCGGAAACTCCCGCGGAACAGTACGATCTGCCCAACAAGCCGGGTGCGCTGGCGCAATGCCTCGAGAAGCTCGCAGCGAAGGGCGTCAACCTGAATTCCATCCACGCCACCGCCGCGAAGGGCGGCAAAAAGGCCGTCGTGGTCTACACCGTGGAAGCTGCCGCACAAGCCGCAACCGCCACCGCGTAACGCCCGATTAACGCGGCGCTTACCGGACATGTCCGGTTAACTGGCTAATTCGGAGTTAGGCCTCTGTTCGGAAGATCTAAAACGATGAGCCTTACCTCAGAAGGAACCGCAGTTACTGATTTACACCACTCGCCAAGAAGCCTCCGTCCACGACGAGAATTTGTCCGGTGGTAAAAGAAGCGGCATCCGAGGCAAGGTAAACCGCCGCCCCGACCAACTCTTCCGCCCTCCCAAAGCGGGCCATGGGAGTGCGCGCCAGCAGCTCGTGGCCACGATTGGTATTATCCAGGAGATCCGCATTGAGCGCGGTACGGAAAACGCCGGGGGCGATGGCGTTTACGAGCACTCCACGCGCGGACCACTCGACAGCCAAGGACCTTGTGAGAGCGCCGATGGCGGCTTTGCTGGCGGCATAGGCGGCCACCTCGGACAAGGAGACAAACGTATTGAGCGAAGCAATATTGATAATTCTCCCGTAACCTCGCGCCAGCATGTGTTTGCCAAAAATCTGACAGCCTCGGAGCGTGCCGGTGAGATTTGTTTCCAAGATGTCTCGCCACGATTCTTCCGGAAAATCGAGGGTGGGAGCCCGCTGGATGATTCCCGCAGAATTCACCAGGATGTCTACTTTGCCGAAATTTTCCAGCACTCTTGCCAGGAGATTCTCCAGGGAAGCCCGGTTGCAGACATCACAAGGGACACGCAAGGTTTGCCGCGCCAGCGATTCGATTTTGCGAGCGGTGGACTCCACTTGTTCGGCACGCCGCGAGGATGCGATCACATCGGCTCCCGAGGCTGCCAAACCGAGAGCAAGAACATGTCCAATGCCAGAGGTTCCGCCGATTACCACGGCGGTCCTGCCGGAAAGAGTTGGGACGGGTGGATTCATCGGATTCATCAATCCTTTCGAGGCTTGCGGGCCTTTCAAGGCTTGCGGGCCTTTCGGGCTGCGATAGAGTATGCCAAATAGCTCTCCGCTAGAGACCATAGCAAATTAATTTCCGATAAAGACCGGGCGAATATGACGTTCGAAAAGATTGTTGGTCACGTTTCTGGCGATGAAAACTTCATTTGCGGAAAGCAGGTCCAGATAGGCGCCGCCCATTCGGGCCGCAACCTTAAAGCCGATATGAAGTAACTGGCGGAAGTTGGTGTTGTAGGAAGGTGAGGCCGGGTCATGACGAAGAGCCCCAACAAATTGCGCCGGCGACCAAGCGGCAACGGCGCCGGGCGGGGGA
>JBGOTL010000170.1:0-5765 GCA_041476465.1 Candidatus Acidiferrum sp.
CGTAAGCTCGCACCATCCATTCCTTGTGAATCTGGATGCGCCCGCTCAGGATTGCGTAGTACGCCATGGCCGCTGTTGTGACCCAGGCGGTAGCCAACATACCCAGCGCGAAGCCTTGGGCCCATCCGAAGGTGGTGTTTATAGCCATGCGGAAAGCGCCGACCGAGCCTACCGCCACGCTACAAAGAAAGACCCGGCCGGTCCAGCGGTGCAAGCGGACATAGCGCGCGCGGAAGCCCGTCCAGAACTGCCAGGGGCCGGTGAGCAAAGCCACCATGCCGGCCGTCATGTGCATCAGCAGCCAGCCGCGCATTGCCCAGTAGTTGGCCGCGCCGCGCAGGGGATCGGTGAATGCCGCTTGGTTGTAGTGCAGGTAGTAACGGAAGACGTATTTGAAAACGAACGCGACGGCGATCGTTAGGATCGCTGCCGAGCCCAGGAGCTTTGCCGCAAAGTGCGGCGTCCTTGGTTTCCCCGAAGTCATGACCTGGCCGGAAGCTGCAATGGTGGACATGAGTTCCTCTCCTGCTTTTGCGTGAATAATTTCACCCACACTGGCGTGATGCAAGGAAATTCGCGTTTGTGCGGTCCGCCGGCGCGGTTATCTCAGAAATCGAACCGGTATCCCAAAATCATCTTTCCGATTAGATGGTCCGTCGAGCGTGTCATGCCCACACCCAAGCCAAAATTAACTTCCCATCTTGGAGAAAGATTGAGGTCGATGGTCGGAAAAATCTGGTGCTGCTGCTGGCTGATCGAAGCGAATTCCGTGGCGGGCCCCACCGCGCCGTAATACTCAATCCCCCCGGCGATTTTCTTTGTGAAATCGTAGCTGGCTTTGAAGTTCGGGGAGAAGACGAACCCCTGGCGCACGCTCTCTCCGTGCAGCGACCTATCGAAGCTCGGATTGAACGAAAAATACCAGCGGCCGAGCTGCTTATCGATAATAGGCCGCAACTCCCAGATCCAGGTATCGGTCGAGAATTGCCGCCGCTGGTAGCCAATCTCATTCGACAAACTCAGCCCCACAGGCCAGTTCCATTTCTTGGGGATGCGCACGCGCGGCCGGATGTGATCGCCCACCCACTGCACCCCCTGTCCGCTCCGCGACGATGTAAAAATGTAAAAGCCGGTCTCGAACCAGTCCGTAAAACCGTGGGTGATCTCGATGGTTTCGTGCAACGCATGATTCGTCGGCTGCAAGCCATTCTCAACCGTCTTCGAGCCTTGAAACGTAAAATTGCTGTGCAGCTCGACCATGGTATGCCCCGGCTCCACCTGGTCGTATCCATATACCTGGATTTCGTAATTATCCTGTGCGTGGACGGGTGAGGGAACGCACAGCGGCAGAAGAAAGAGGCAGCTAACGAGAAGGGCAAACGAAACGAGCCGCGGGATCATGAAAACTTTCATTCGAAGGCGATTGGATAGTAGCGCAGTGATAGACTTTCGGTAAACTGATGTAAGATTTGTGATGGAGGCATTTTGATGAAGCTGGGGTGTTTGCAACAGGTCACATTGTTCTTTTTTTGCACAATGATTCCCAGAGGGGCTGTGGCTGACGACCATCCGGTCGAGGCTGTTGCCCTCATGGAACGAGCGCGCCAAAACGAGGACCTCCGCGCCGCGGGCGGTGCGGCGTTTGTTTTGCAGGCCTCCATTAGCTTCAAGGGGAGACGCGGAACATATACAGGCAAGTATCAACTAATCTGGGAGTCGGAACGCCGTTGGCGTGAGGAATTGGTCTTACCGGGATTTGAACGCCTCCGCATCGGTACGGAAGAAGGCTACCAGCAAGTTCGCAACGCAGATTTTCAAACCAAGCCGATCTTCGACCTTGATAGGGCAATGCAAATTACGCAATTGTTGCACACAGGAGACCGAGAAAAAATCGGCAAAATCCACGAGCGAAAGATTAACGGTTCTAAGCTCTCGTGCGTGGAAGTAAAAAACGAAAAAGGGAATTTCGAGCGAGAATTATGCTTTGAGGGAACCGCGGGAAATCTTGTCCACGCGGAGCTGCGGGAAGATTCGTCGTCGAGCTCCCCGGAACGGAGGAGCGTCGACTACAGCGGGTTTCAAGAGTGGGCGGAGAAACATTTTCCGATGGAAATCCGGGTACAGACCGGGAACGAGAACACCATAAGTGTGTCTGTTTCCAGCTTGACTGCGCCGCATGAATTCGACGAAGCCCTCCTGGTTCCATCTGTGCACGGCGATTCGTGGGGTGATTGCGCCGGTCTGAGAAGCTTAAAACTCGACAATCGTGTGCCGCCGCAGTATCCCTCATCGGCGAGGAGAGCTTACAAGCAAGGGGCTGTCACCATTTACACCGCAGTGGAAGCAGACGGTTCACTCTCGCACGCCAAGATCATTGAATCGGCAGGGTCCGAGCTCGACGAAGCCGCCCTTAGTGCTGTGAAGCAGTGGAGATACGGCCCTCCTACATGCAACGGGAAATCAGTGCGCATGGAAACCCCCGTGACGGTTATTTTCTCACTCCATTGATGATACGCGGTTGCGATTGTGGTGCTGGCGCAAATCTAAAAATTAGGCGTGTGGGTGCGACTTGTCGTAGATTTCCATCAATTGACGGATGGAGGCGTGCGTGTATTTCTGCGTGGTGCTGAGCGACTGGTGCCCCAGCAGCTCCTGAATGGCCCGCAGGTCCGCGCCGTCCGCCAGCAGGTGTGTGGCAAACGCATGGCGCAGGGAATGCGGATGGAGGTCCCAGTTGACGTTCACCAGGCGCACGTATTTCTTCACGATGCGCCCGACGGAGCGCTGCGTCAGCCGGCGCCCTGCGTAATTCAAAAAAATCGCTTCCGTGTGCGGGGCAGCGCGGCGGATTGTGTGCCCGCGGGAAGTCTGGAGTAGCAGCTCTGCGCGCAGGGGCCAGTATTTATCAAGGGCTTCCTGGGCCTTTCCGCCATAAGGCACGATGCGTTCCTTGTTGCCTTTGCCGCGGACGCGCAGGACGCGCTCTTTCTGGTCCATGTCGGTGAGATTGAGCCCGGTGAGTTCGCTGACGCGAAGGCCCGCGGCGTAAAGCATTTCCAGCAACGCGCGGTCGCGGCGAAGGAGCAGTCCCTCGGCGTTTGGCTGGGTTCGCTGGCGGCCTAAATTCCCTGGCGGATGCAGCGCTTGCTCTTTTCCCGCGTCGCGGCCTGCCCCAGGGTCTGCCACGGTTTTCCCCATCGCGCCCAGCTGATTCAGGAAATCGCCCATCTCTTCGGCGGAAAGCACCGTAGGAATGCGCTTCGGCAGTTTTGGCGTGGGAACCAGCCGCGCCGGATTTTCTTTCAATTGTCCTTCGCGCACGCAGTATTTGAAAAACGAGCGCAGTGCCGCAAGCTTTCGCGCGATGGAACTCTTCTGCAGACCACGGTCGTGCAGATGCGCCACGAATTCGCGGATCATCATGTGCGTAACGCCGCTGAGCGCCGGCAGCTGCGCCCCCGGCGGTGATAAATACGCCACAAACTGCGCGAGGTCCTTGCCATAATTCGTAATCGTGTGCGGCGAGGAATTCCTTACCGCCTGCAGATACTCGAGAAATTTGCCAATCGCCTGTTTCATCCGCTGCTCTGCCCGCTAATCTGCCCTCAACTCGTTTCTTCTGCATTATAGGCACAGTTGCGCGGGAGAGAAGCACAGAACCCGCATGGGAATTTCCGTGGCAGCGCATCGCCGCTAGGGAACTCAATCGTGATGGCTCGTTCGCGCGGGGATTGATCCATCGGCGTCAAAACAAATAATTGGTTGACCTCGGATAAGATCTCAGTTAGAGTCCGCTCAATTTCCAGAATCTTCCACGCAAGACTCACATTGGTGTGTCTTGGAAGTAGCACTCCATGAGAAAACCACTGGTGAGCATTGCATTCCTGCTCTGCGCCATCATGCTGGCAGCAAACTTTCAGCAGGCTAAAGGCCAGGAACTCACTAAAAGAAAACTGATGAACCAGGATATCTTGGATATGGCGTCCCTCGGTCTTGGCGACGACGTAATCCTGGAGAAAATTCGCACCGCGCCGGAAACGGATTTCGCGACCGATCTCGATTCCTTGAAGGCTCTGAAGGCCGCGCACGTTTCCGACCCCGTGATCCGCGCCATGATTAATCCAAAGGCAGCCGCGGCGCCGACCGCGGCTGCGCCGACTCCCGCGAATCCCGACATTCCAGATGACGTGGGCCTGTACATCAAGGTGAGAGGAAAACTGAACGAGGTAAGCCCGGAAGTCGTGGGATATAAGAGCGGCGGCGCGCTGAAAAGCTTTGCCACATACGGTATGGATAAAGGGCATAGGAACGGAACCGTCCAGGGGCCGAAAAGCGCTCTGCAGGTTGGCAGAGACGCGGAATTCATCGTTCGCTGTCCGGAAGGCACGGCCATCACCGAGTATCAATTACTCCGGCTGGATATGAAGGGGGACCGCCGCGAATTCCGTGCCTGGACCGGCGGCGTCATCCATTCCTCCGAGGGAGCAGAGAAGAATGCGGAAAAATACGATTCCGAAAAGATCGCCCCTCGAGTCTTCCGGATCAAGCTTCCTCCGCTGAAAAAGGGCGAGTATGGCTTCCTGCCTCCAGGAAGCACTTCTGGAAACATCGCCTCTTCCGGCAAGCTCTATACGTTTGGGATCGTGGAGTAAAGCGGGGACCCTCCAGGATGCAGGGCAACTGGGCCGCTCTGCGCGGCCTTTTTCCCAACCAGCGGTTGCGCTTAATTCGTCTCAGGTTCCATTTCGGCGGTGATGTTTACGATTTCTCCTGCGACTCGGAGTTTTCGCTCCCAAGCTTTGCAACCATGCTTGCGGAGAACCAGGAGATGATCGCCCTGCGAAACCTTTAGTGTTTCCGGTGTATTCCCCACAAAGTTTCCGTCCAACTCGATTTCCGCTCCTACAGGTGATGAGCTAATTGAAACTGCTCCCGGCTGATCATTCTTGAGGACTCCTTCACTGCTCTTTGGCGTGGGCGGGGCTGCCGCGGCGGGAGCAGGTTCGGGAGAAAGGCCTTTGGTTGGGAAAGCGATGTCCTCCAGCCAGATGTCTCCGTCGACAAACGCCGTGAAGGACGAACCCTGACGAATCTCAACATCTTTGCCGTGCATCAAGAGCGCGAAGGGAGCGCCTACACCCAAAGTGAGCGTCGCGGCCGCCAGCATCCCGCCAGTCATATTTAATCCCTGCCCGCCCCCGCGCGCGTGTTGCAACACTCGCAACGGAATACTCTGGCTATTGAAAAGTTTGATCGCATCCGCCGAGATATCGATCTTCCCTCCCCGTCCCATCCTGCGTTTATGCTCGGCGGTGATGACTTTACCTATTACGCTGGCTCCTTCAGGAACGATGATTTTATTTCCGGCAAGAACTTCTTCGTCCACCAAATAATCGACTTCATCGCCGTCTTTCGCGTATTGAGAGTACACCCCGCGCTTCAGTTTCAACTTGATCGGCGTTCCGTCTTTTATCAAAAGTTTTTGCGATAGCGCTGTGGCTTGTTCTGGATTTCCACTGACGGGTGTTGCAGTGCTCGGCTTCGTATCTTGAAAAGCAATGAAAGATTCAAGCTGAGTGATAAGAAAGGTAGGCAGAAGGATTGCGACAACTGCGCGCGGCAAGAATCCGGAAATCATGAGTTTAGAAACCGTCTAACACTCTCATGGCTTTGCCCCAACCTGCGCAGCAACTTCTTCCGGTTCTGCATGCGGCGGATTTTCGGGGACAAGCTTCTCCCAATCGCAGCCTTCCTTGAGGCAAGCA
>JBGOTL010000171.1:0-5634 GCA_041476465.1 Candidatus Acidiferrum sp.
AACGTAACAGTTGGGGCGAATCTCGCAGCGGCCGGTGCGTTCCGCCATGCGTATGACGCTGGCCAGCGCGCTGGATTTTGCGCCAACTTCGCACCCGAAGCCCAGACAAAAGCCGCAGTTGATGCAGGCGCTGCGCCCGGCACGGGGCTGCGAAAGAATCGCCATGGGCGCAGGGAATGGGTGCCAGCCGAGTCTCCTCGCGGCACGTTCGAAAATGACGCCGGAGGATTTTATCGGCAGCGGCGGCATGGGATAGGGCTTCGAGCGCGGCGGATCGAAGGGACTCGCGCCGGCGAGGCCGGAGACACCGACTTCCCATTCCACTTTCGTGTAGTACCGCTCGAGATCGGCGTAGGTGATGGGCCAGTCGGCGAAGCCCGTACCGGGGATGGCGCCGACCTTGCTGCGCTCGATGAAATCGATTTCGTGGAAGCGCCAGAAATTCGCGGTAAAATGCACGCTCGTTCCGCCAACAAGCCGGCCGTAGACGACGGCGCGCTGCTGCTTGGCTGTTTCTTCCGTTGTCTTTCGAAAGGTGCTCGGCTGGAGCTTGGGGTGGTTGGTGAGCAGATCTTCAGTAAATATCTTGGTTTCATCGTGCGTGAAATCAGCTTCCGTGAGATACGGTCCCTGCTCGAGAACCACGACGCGAAATCCGTTGCTGGAAAGCTCCTTGGCAAGCACACCACCTGCCGCACCGGAGCCGATGATGACGAAATCAACTTCGTCGGACGTCTTGTACTGCGGCCGCTTGGAGGTCATTTCTTGTCCGCGGTGGAAGGATTCGGCTGCCAGCCGGGATAGTCCTTGTCGTAAAAACCGAAAGGCGGCCGAAACATGTGCTCGGGTTCCCGGCCGATGAGCTTCCAGCCGACACCGCCGCGATTGCCTCCGCTCACCGGATCGACGAGGAAGCCCGTAATGGTGTGAGCGCGGACCAATTCGAAAAAATCCTTCGGCGGAGTACGGAAGGGCCGCTTTGGCGCGGTTGGATCGACGTCCAGGGCCTGCAGAATGGCGTCTTGTTGCTCTGGGGCAGCCGAGGAAAACTTCTCGATGCCCGGAAAAGTCTCGCGGACGCGGTCCTGGAGATCGGCCAGGCCGTCTTGGTAGAGTGTACGAGAATCGCTGGCGAAGCTGGCGAGAGCACGGTCGATGAAGTACACCACACCGGCTTCGCGCGCGCCCGGGGTGTCGTCACTGGGTATGATGCGAGCCGCGATGGCTTCGACTTCGGCGGCCTGCTCGGGTGTGAATACTTCGAATTTGACGGGCGCGGATGATTGGGCGGCTTGATGCGCGTGATCGGCGGCAGCAACGATAGCCGGCCAATTCGTGGAGAGCCAAATAGCGCTGAATGCGCCGCCGGTGTGCTGAAGGAATTCTCTGCGGGTGACCTCGCTGAGCTTCATGGAGCTCCTTACAGGACGGTTGGACTGTATGCCGGGGAGCACAGAGCGTCAAGGAATTCTTGCGGCACGCAAAAAAAGTGCTTGTCCATTCCTCATGTCTCTTCAGTCGCAAGCGGGCAGACGGGAATGTAGCCCCACGATTTGGCGAGACGCGAAGGGTGAAGTATGATGTCGCACTGGAAACGACATGGCTACATTCACAGGCGCAATCGGAACCGGCGGGAAATGGCTGCTCGACAGAATTGTCGGCGCCATCGCGGCCACCGGCATCAACCCGAATTTGCTGACCTTTCTCGGCTTGGTGGTGAATTTCGGGGCGGCGGCGAGCTTTGCCGTGGGACATTTCCGCACCGGCGCGGCGATCATTTTCTTTGCCGGATTCCTGGACATGCTCGATGGCCAAGTAGCACGGCGGCAGAATCGCGTCACCGCATTCGGCGCGTTTTACGACTCCACGCTGGACCGCTACGCGGACATGGCGCTGTACATGGGCTTGCTGGTGTATTACTCGGTGAGCGGGCGCACGCCGTATGTTGTGCTTGCCGCGGTGGCCACCGCCGGCTCGGTAATGGTGAGCTATGCGCGGGCCCGCGCCGAATCACTGATCCCGTTGTGCAAGGCCGGCTTTATGGAGCGGCCCGAGCGCCTGGTGCTGCTGATTATCGGCGGCGCCTTTAATCGCATGGGGCCGGTGCTCTGGATGATTGCGGTGATCTCCACGATCACCGTCATCCACCGCATCGTGTATACCTGGCAGGAAACCAAGGCGGGTCGGATCCTGCCTGGCATGAAAATCAGCTTGTAGCGCGGTCCTTTCGATTATTTCTCGACTCCTTTTTCCAAGAAGGTTTCCACTGGCGCGGCGATGATTCCGCGCACGCGTTCGCGCAGGCCCGGCACGTCCTCCTTCTTGAGTCCTTTCGTTTCGATCGTGTCGTGAAGATAGACGGTGACGGTGGCGGGCCACAACATCCAATGGCCGGTTCGATGGTGCCGGAAAGAACCCGCCAGACTGACCGGAACAATCGGGATGCCAAGCTGCTGCGCGACGCGGAAGCCGCCGTCCTGGAATTGATCGACACGCCCATCGCGGGTGCGCTTTGCTTCCGGAAAAATGATCAAGCTCGTGCCGTTATCGACGGCGTCCTGCGTGAGCCGCCACATTCGCTTGAGGTCGGAGGGACGTCGCACATCGGGAACCGGAACGTTGCCGAATCGTTTCATCAGCCAGCCATAAGCGGGGATTTTGAAGTGGGATTCCAGTTCCCAGCCGCGAACGTGTTGCGGAATGGCGCAGTACAGAAAGAATGGGTCGAACAGGTTGACGTGGTTGCTCATGAAGAACGACGTGCGCTGGGGATCGAAGCCGGGGCCACGGTGAACTTCGAGGCCTGCGCCGGAAAGAAAAACGATGCGGCGGCAAAGGCCGCGCTGCAACCAATCGTGTTTGCGGGGATCGAGAAAAATGCCCAGGAAAACGAGCACGGGAGCTGCGATGAAGAAGTGCAGCCCGCTGATGATCCACAGAAGCGCGCTGCGCAGCGCGAGCAAGGCCCGCTTCATATATAGATGTCCACCGCGCCGGGCAGGATCTGGAGCACGCGGCATTCCAGCGCGGCGATCTCTCCGTCGATCATGACGTCCACCGGAACAGGCAGTTGGAACTCGACGCGGCGAACGGCGCGGCGCGAAGCGAGTGAGTGGTTGATGTGCGTTCCGTCGTAGAGCTTTGGCAAGGTGCGCAGGAGGCCAAGCCTTCCGATGGGTCCCCAGCGGACGAATTCGATGAAGCCGTCGGCCGGATCAGCGTGGGGCGCGATGAGCATGGTGCCACCCGTGTACTTGCTGTTGCTGAAGGTGAGGAAGAGACACCGGCGCTCGTCCCATTCCTGGTCGTCGTCGCAGCGGAGCTTAAAGGCGCGGCGGCGCAACTGCACAACGCGGACAATAACTCCCAGCAAATAGCCGAGGTGGCCAAGCGGCTTGAACATGCGATTGGTGATGGCGGCAACATCGGCGGTGAAGCCGAGGCTGAGGAGATTGAACGAATAGGTTTCGCCAAGGGAGTGCGTGAGGCGGAGGAGGTCGATGCGGCGCGTGCGGTTCTCGATGAGAGCCTGCATCGAAGACGCCGCGCCGTCCTGAGTGAAGTCCCGGAGAAAAGAGTTGCCTGTGCCAAGCGGCAGAAAACCGAGCGAGATACGTTGCGCGCTGCAGCCCCCGCCGAAGACGCCATTCAGAATTTCGTGCGCCGTGCCATCGCCGCCGACAGCGAGAAAACGCCGATACCCTTGGCCGCAGGCCTCCCGGGCGAGTTGCGTGGCGTGGCCTGGCCCCGTCGAGGCCATCACATCAATGTGCAAGCCTTTTTCGCGCAGTCGTGCCAGAGCCGGCCCGGCGAGCTTCGCCGCGCGGCCGCCACCCGCGGCGGGATTGACGATGGCGAGAAATCTTTCCGTTACCTTGGCCATAGGGGCAGAGGCAGCAAGACTTTTTACCTACATAAACATTATAAGGGCAGGATCGCAGTGGCACGGTCTAATTGCGCGAGCCGCTCCGCCAGCGCGTTTCTCTTTATCTTGAGAGAAGCGGTGCGGGGAAAATCTTCTTCAAGCAGAATGACCCCGTGGACGCGCTTGTAGTTCAGCAGACGTGTGTTGCGCGCGGAGATCTCGCGGCGAAGCTCCTCGGAAAACAGTTGGCCGGGCTCAACGCGCAGCACCAGGACCAGCTGCTCACCTACCATGGAACGCTTCGGCCAGATGTAATTGGCCGCGAAGACACAGAATTCCTTTACAGGCAGACTCTCGAAGACGGTTTCGATGTCCTCCGGGTAGATGTTCTTCCCTTCCTCGGTGACGATCATGTTTTTCTTGCGGCCGAACAGTTGCAAATGGCCTGAGGCGTCAAAGTAGCCGAGGTCCCCCGTCATGAGCCAGCCGTCCACGATAGTCTCCGCGGTGAGCTCGGGATCGTTGAGATAACCGGACATAATGGTCTTGCTGCGCACGGAAACTTCACCGATGCCTGTGGTGTCGGGATTCACGATGCGCACTTCCATGCCCGGTAGCGGCTTGCCGACAGTGTCCGCCCGGAAGGGTTTGAAATCGTTGACAGTGATCGCGGTGCCGGCTTCCGTGAGGCCGTAGCCATTTGCGACCGGAATGCCAAGGTCGTAGAAAAATTGCAGCGTTTGCGGTTCGGTGAAAGCACCGCCGACGATGATGGCTTGCAGTTCGCCGCCGAACGCTTCATGAACCTGCTTGAGGAGGCGGCGGCTGATGCCGAGGCGCGGACGCTTCTTGGTGAGCGCTTTGTTGATAGCCACGAGCGCATGGAACAATTTGCGTTTTGCAGGAGACAACGCGTCGAAGCGTGCCTGCAAGCCCCTCTGCAGATTCTTAAGAACAAGCGGCACGAGACTCACGTAGGTGATCTTGTACTTCACGAAAGCCTCGCGGACATATTCGGGACGCAGTGTGCGCAGATGCACCACGGTTGCACCACAAGTAAATGGTCCGAAAAAGCCGACCATGAAATCGATGGCGTGGTTGGTGGGGAGAATGCTGAGGTAGCGTACACCGGGCCAGAAAGGGTATAGCGAGGTAAGCGCGACGCACTGCTCGAGGTAGTTCTCGTGCGTCATCATACAACCCTTGGGGCGCCCGCCGGTGCCCGAAGAATAGACGATGCACGCCGTATCCCGGCGCTGCCGCGGAACGAATGCAGGCTCGCCGGTGCCGCGAAACTCTTCCCAACGCTGCGCGCCGGAGAGCTCTGCGTTCGCCGGGGCCTCGGTGACAAGAACAGTCCTAAGGTTCGTCGCCGCGCTGCGGCCTGCTGCGGCGCCCAACTGCCGCCAGATGGGATATTCGGTAATCAGAAAGCTGGCGCCAGAGTGCTTGAGCAGTTGCCATTGCTCCTCTGGAGTGAGCTTGTAATCCAGCGGCACCAGGACTCCGCCGGCATGAAAAATGGCGTAGGCCGAAATCAGCCACTTGGACTGATTCGTCATGATGACGGACGCGCGGTCTCCAGAAGAAAAATCCGCGTCCTGCATGGCTTTTGCCAATGGATGGGCGTGGGACTTGAACTCGCGATAGGTCAGCCGCTCCTTCTCTCGATCGCGATCCGATTCTATCAAACACACTTCGCCCGCGAACTGATCGAGCGCATCTTTCAGCGCCGCGCCGATGGATTGATATTGGGTGAGATCCAGCAT
>JBGOTL010000172.1:0-5470 GCA_041476465.1 Candidatus Acidiferrum sp.
ACGAATCGTCGAAGGCATCGCAGCAGTCCAATGGGCAACCCGACGAAAATAGGGGAGAAAATGGTCGGGGCGAATGGATTTGAACCATCGACCTCCTGGTCCCGAACCAGGCGCGCTAGCCAGGCTGCGCTACGCCCCGACGGATGCGCTCAGGGCCAAAAAGCCTAAGCACGACTCATAGAATAACATAGCTCCCCGGCAGCGGCTAGGCGGCATCTCGACCAGCGCAGATCTTCCGTCCTCAACAAATCTGCGATTCACGGGCGGTGCAATGAATTTTGTCCGCTGCTCCTGACCTGCTCCACGCCTGGCAGAAAGAAAAACCGCCGGGAAGCTCTCGCTTCCCGGCGTTTTAGATGGTTTTTGTAGCGCCGCCCTTAAGGGCGGCATGCCTAGGTTAGAACGCGTAGCGCAATGAGAACTGCATCACCCGTGGGTTGGTCAGCAAACCACTGTACACGCCGAACGAACTTGAAGAAATATCCGTCGTAATTGTCTGGATATCGAAGCGCTTCAAGTTCGGGACGTTGAAGACCTCCCAGCGGAGCTGCAGGCTGTGAGATTCCTTCCACGGCATCTTCCATTGTTTGCTGAGTCCGAGGTCCAGTCCGGCGAAGCCCGGGCCGCGAACCGTGTTGCGGGTACCGCTTTCCCCCGGTAAGTCATGGCGGAACGGACCAATGCCGAGACCCAGGGGCAGTTGAGGCAGGTCCTTGGGGAAAAGGTTCACCGAGCCATCCGGGCGTGTCGTCGTGTGCGGGTGGGCTTGGCCAAATTGGGTTGCGGGGCCGCCCAACTCCCAGTTTGTAGGCCAGGTACCGCCGTTGGTCATTGACACTGGGAACCCGCTGGTCCAACGAGCCAAACCAGAGAGTTGCCAACCGCCGATGATGGCCTCAGCAAAACCATGCGCGTTCCGGCCAAGCCACCTACCCTTGCCAAACGGCAGCTCGGCAATCCAGTTCGTGTTGATCTGGTGCGCTGTGTCAAAGTCAGAGACAGCGCGCTCCGCATTGGGTGACCATGAGTTGATAATCTGGCCCCCCAGGCCGCCGGTAATAGCGCCAATACGTTCCGCATCGGAGGAAATGTCAATCGATTTAGAGAACGTGTAGTTAACGTCGAACTGCACGCCGTGAGATAGTCTCTTTCGCAGAACGGCCTGCAAGGCGTGGTAATTCGCGTTACCCACCGACCTCCACGCGTACAGCGAGTGAAACTGACTATTGAAGAAAGCGTTCGGGCCGTAAATCGAAGGGTAGTACGTGCCGGACTGGCCGAGTATGCCCGCGGTTCCGCTGAAATCCGAACCCCAGTAGTCCAACTGAGCGAGGGGTGTGGTCTCGTCACCAAAGCTTTGCCCGGGCCCTCCTACGGGACCTCCGCCACAGCTGAAGAGGTCGTACATGGCCTGCGTCGCGTCGGTGGTGAAACCGCCACTGCAAGCGAGTGAATAAGCGTCGCCCGGCTTCAACGGCGCGACTATATTTTGCCAGTAGGCTCCTGTTGGACCTACTGTGCTGGAAGTAACCGCCGAAGTGGGTGTGCCCGCGAATCCCAGCTGTGACAGCTTCTTGGCCGCCGTGAAGTAATTGATCTTGGATTTCGGGTCCGTAATGTTGAGTGGCATCGCCAAGTCTTGCTGCGACAACAACCGGTGCGCTATGCGTCCTACATAGGAGACTTCAAGGCTCATGCCCCCAGGTAACTCGCGGCCAACCGAAAAGTCGATCGTGTAAGCGTAAGGCGTCTTGATCCCGGGATCCAATCCCCATTGGATCGCCAGACCCGTTCCAGCGGGCGGATAGGTAAACGGAAAGCCCCCCGATGGAGTCGCGGGGAAAAATTGATTACCAGACGCATCGAGCTGCGGGATGACATTCAGATCCGTGAGTCGCGGTGCGATGGGAGTACCAGTGCAAGGATCAATGCTGCTAGGTCCTACACATGGGACTGGGGCGGATATCGCTGTGGAAAGGCCGAAGGAGCCATTCGCATCGAAACTGGACAGTAAACCCGCGCCAATACGATCAAACACCACACCGAATCCGCCGCGGATGACCGTCTTATCCCCATCGCCGAACAGGCTGTGCAGTAAGCCTCCACTGGCCCGCGGCGAGTAAGCGAAGGCCACATGTGGCCCTAAGTTGTGATAATCCCAGTTATATAAGCCCGCTTTACCGTTTGCGGGCCCCGCCAAACTATAGGTGAGGAGAGGATCTGTGACTGAGGAACCGCCGTTAAGCATCTTGGTCGCGCGGTCACTAAACCACTGGCTCAAGGGTATGGGGCTTCCGCCACCGATGGGAAACCCTTGGGGAGTCACTTCGGTTCCGTTGGTCTCCCATGGCGGCGAGAACAAGGAATAACGCAAGCCAAAGTTAAAGGTGAGGTTGGACTTCATCCGGTAGGAGTCCTGAAGATAGAACTCGTACTCATCGGCGCCGAACCGGCGCGACAATGACGCTCCCTGGGGCAGCGCCGTGCCTGTCTTGTCGAAGTTGAAAGTTGCGTCCACTTCGCTGAGGATTCCCATCATCGCCATGATCGGCCAGTTGTACCCGAGCCTGTATGAGGGATCGACCGCAGGAAGCCCGTCGCTCGAGTGGTTCCCCGGACTAAGCGCAGCCTTGGGGTTGCCCACGATCCCGGCCGTGTCCAGTCCAGAAGAGTTCGTCGACGCTGAGGAAAAGGAACTCAGGAAGTTCTGGCGAGGATCTCGGATGAAACGGATGTTCGTGCCGAACTGAAAGGTGTGCTTACCTCTTGTCCAAGATACATCATCAACGATGTTGTACACCGGAGTCTGGAAAGCGCGGCTACGAGTGACCGCGAGTTCGGAGTTGTTAGACCCCTCGTTGTCATTTAGTCCCCTGAAGTAGTTGAACGGCTGGCTGTCATTGTTGCCGATGAGGCCAGAACTCTGCCGCGTGAAACCCCAGTGGAAGCTGTTGATAATAGTTGGCTTGAGTACTGCCACATAGCCCACAGTATAACCCTTGCTGAAATCCGCCAGAGTTTGTAAGGGAGCTCTGCCTGGAAGGTAAGGGGCCGTGGAGTGTGCATCGTTCCGCAAGGCGCCGCGCCAGAACAGGGTGTGGCTCCCGCTGCTCGTGATTTTGTAATCCGCCCGCGCGATATACCACTTATTGTTGGTTGGGACCGGCCCACGGAAGCGGTATCCGACAAAGTTGAGCAGGTCACCCTGGCTGAAGTCATTGGGCTCCGGAAAAGTGTTGAAGTACGTCAGCATGACCGGGTTTACCCCCACCGGCCCGGTGTAACCCGGCGGTGCATTCGTACTAAGTGGATCCATGGCCAGGATCTGCGCTGGTGTTAAAGTCGCGACTAGACCGAGGGCGGGATTACTCACAACATTCACTTTGGGATTGCTAGTGGAACAATTTGGATCAGTCGGGGTCACACCAAGAGGGCTGCACACATACTGGATTTTGCCAAGACGCAAGTTGTCGCTGGGCACGATACGCAAGACGCTGGCTTCCTCGCGCTGGCGGGCAGCTTCGTAGTTCACGAAGAAAAAGAAACGATCTTTAAGGATCGGTCCGCCAAGCGAGCCGCCGTAAATGTTGCGAATGAGCTTGGGAGGCACGTTTGGCTGACCTGACTGCAATTCCGCCTGCTTTACGAAGTAATCGTTGGCGCTAGTGTAAGTGTTGCGGTGGCTCTCATAGGCCGAGCCGTGAAAACTGTTGGTGCCGCTCTTGGTAACGAGAGATACCTGGGCGCCCGAGGAGCGTCCCTGGTCGGCGTTAGCGTTGGTGGTCGTGACCCGGAACTCCTGGAGTGAGTCTACTGTGACCGGCAGGACGGAGGTGAAGGCGCTGCCGTTCACCTGGTCGTTCACATCCACACCATCCAGCGTGACGTTGCTTTGGTCACTGCGAGCTCCATTCACAGCCCCGCTGCGTGTGTCAATGTCCCGGTTGATATCAGGGCGATTGCCTGTATAGGCCACGCCGGCCTGCAATGTTAGCAGGTCTGGTACGTTGTCTCCTTCCAGCGGCAACTGCGCCAGCTGGTTTCCGCTGATGGCGTTTCCGATTGAGGCATCCGTGGTATTCAACGCTACGGTCTGTGCGGACACCTCAATAATTTCATTCGCGGCACCCACATCGAGCGTGGCATTTACAGTCGCCGGCAAGTTCACCAGCAATTGCAAGTTCCTCTGCTCAAACTTCCGGAACCCGGCCTTTTCAACGCTCAGCACATAGGTGCCCGGGGGCAGGGCCACAAACTCGTATTCACCGGTAGTGCTCGTCTGCGCCTCGCGGTGGAAGGCTTGGGCCGGATTATTCAGCGCCACCTTGGCATTGCCCACGCTTGCGCCCGTCTTGTCCGTGATCGTCCCGCGCAAAGACGTCGTGCCGGATTGCGCATGCACATTTGCTGCCACCAGGAAGAGCAAGCAAAAACTCACCAGAAGACTGAACAATTTAGCGGATGACGATTTCATGGACTGCTCCTTTTTGCGCACCAGCACTCAGGCAAAGTTGGGTGAAAGACAGCATGTGGGGCAGGCACGAAAGAACTGCAGCCGAGAACCAAGCCGCCGGAAGAGGCACTTTCTTAACAGCCCCCAGGCAACCTGTCCCACCACTCGACAATATAGCTTTGCAAAGGTTTTAGGACAGTTTGCCCCTGATTGTCAAGGAAAGTTATTTGGACCCTTGAAGCCGTATTGGCCCGGTGCCCGCTTTAAGCCCAGGCCTAGCGCCTAGTCCAAGTGGATCAGCTTGGCTTCTGTAATCGCGGGGAGCCCGCGGATCGGTCCAAGGATGCTCTCGGACACCTCGCCATCCAGTCTAATCAGCGAAATCGCTTCCGCGCCCCGCTGCGCCTTGCGCCTGCCAAGCGCAAACGTGGCGATGTTTACGCCCAGTTTGCCGAGCGTTGCGCCCACATGGCCGATGACCCCGGGTTCGTCGTGGTTTCGCAAATAGAGGATGGTCCCTTCGAGCTGCGCTTCCAGAGCAATGCCGTCGATCAGGATTGCGCGTGGCGAGCCATCGTGCAGCACCGTGCCTTCGGCGGTAAAACCCTGCGCCGAGCCGGTCTTTTCCGGTAGGGCCGCCACTTCCAGCGTGTTGGGGAAGCCGTGCTCGCGCCGCCGGGTTTCCTCTTCTACGGTAAGCCCTCGCGCCGCCGCCACTGCTGGCGCATTCACTACGTTTACCTTTTCATCTAGCACTGCGTTGAGCACACCCGCAAGTACTGCGCTCCGCAATAAGTGCGTCCCCACTTCCGCTACTTCCCCGGCGTAGCGGATGCGAATGCGCGCCGGCCGCGTGGCCGCAGCTTGCGACACCAACGAACCCAGGCGCTCGGCCAGTGCCAGATAGGGCCGTACGCGGCGGTACTGCTCCGCGGAAAGCGCCGGGAGATTCACCGCATTGCGAATCACGCCTTCCAAAAGATAATCACGGATCTGCACCGCAACCTGCGTACCCAG
>JBGOTL010000173.1:0-5439 GCA_041476465.1 Candidatus Acidiferrum sp.
CTCGCTGGGATCGAACATTGGCGACCGGGCAGCCAATTTGCGCGCGGCGATTGCCGCGCTGACGGGGGCGGAAGTGCGCGTGACGCGCGTGTCGAAGATTTATGAGACCGAACCGGTGGATTATCTGGAGCAGGAATGGTTCTTGAATTGTGTGGTGGAAGGGAAAACAGAGCTGGGAGCGGTGGAGGTGTTGCGCGGGTTGCGGGGGATTGAAGCGCGGATGAAGAGCAAAAAAGAGTTTGCCAAAGGGCCGCGGCTGATCGATTTGGATATTTTGTTGTATGGCGACGAGACGATTGATACGGCGGGGTTGCAGGTGCCGCATCCGCGCATGTTACAGAGAAAATTTGTCCTGGTGCCGCTGGCGGAGATTGGACCTGGTTTGCGGCATCCGGCCTGGGATGGAAATGCGGCGGAGATGCTGAAGCGGACGGCAGACAAAAGTGTGGTGCGGCGTTTTTCGCCACACTAGAACCAAATGCATTTCAGTGCTGTCATCCTGAGGCCCCGGAGCTTTTCCGGGGCCGAAGGATATCACCGTAATCAGCGCCTCACTTTGAAAAAGCAGCGCCCTGTCAGCTGGTGCGGTGAATGACCAAGCGATGCAAGGTCATGGGCTTGGGCTGCAGTGCGTCCAGCTCGATTTGCGAGAGGCGGCCCTCGGTGATTTCGCGCCAGAGGTACACACCGGGCTCGGATTCCTGGCGCTCGCGGCCGTTTAAGCGGCGGAGGAATTCGCGGGCGTCATCGCGGTCGGCAACTTCGCGCAAGGTCGGCCGCGCGAGGGCTTCCACGGCGTAGCTGCGCAGGAGCTTGCTCCAGTAGTGATCGAAGAGATCGCCGGAGGCGAAGATATCGCTCCAAGCGACTTCACCGCCGTAAGCAACGACGACGCCGACGACTTGCTCACCTTTGAGGCCCCGAGTCGCTTTGGCGAAGCGGCGCTGCACTTCATAGACAAAGCTGTCCACGGAAACTCCAACTTTGCTCTTCTCATAGATTTTTGCGTAAGACTGCGTTGGCGCTTCGGTGGTAATGGCCAGTTCGAGCTGTTGTGAGCTGATGCGCGGAGCCGCGTCACGCGACATGGCCGCGGCGGGAGGAGCGGCAGCCGTTGTGCCAGAGCGCACGGCGTCCCAAACTTGGTGCTGATCGAGGTTGACGGCGGCTTGCTCGCGAACGCTGGGATGGACGATGGTTTTGGCGGCGCTGAATTGTGAGCCGGACGACCAGCGGCCGTGCTCGACGCAAAAGACGTCTAGCGGGAGCGGATCCGCGCCGGGAGCGATGATGCGGTCCTTGGCGATGATGCGGTCTTGTTTGCCGCCGCTGACCAGTTCACCGGCAAGGAGTAGCAGCGGGCGCTTGCTGCGGTTGATGAGGACGAGTTGGTTGACGGAAGGGCCGCTTGAATAACTCTGCGTGCCGGGGCGATTGTCGCGGGAGCGTGCCAGGCCCTCGCCGCCCTGTTCGCGGACGATGACCTCGCCGGAGGAAAGTCCATCCTCCAATGTGAGGAAGTAGCTGGTGTCATGGCCGGAACTGCTGACCACCGGGAATATGGTGATGTTTTCGTAGGTGACCGGTTCGAGAAGCCGCCAATCGCCTTCGGTTCTGGGTGGGAGCAGGGGACAGGGCACAAGGGCAAGACTACCGAGAGTGCTGATACCAAACAGGGCGGCGCAAAGAGAATATCTCATGAAAGCCTCCAGTAAGTGGGCGGAGAGAGCGCCTCACAGGGTTAGAACGGGCTTGTAGAGTTTTCTTGCAGCAAGAAAAGAATTAACGCAGAGACTCGGAGAACGCAGAGGAAGGCGGGGACACGGAAACGATATACGGAACGCGGATCACAATAGCTTGCTTACCGAGCTAGCGGTCGGTGCCGCCGAGGTTGGTGCGAGGTTTGTTGCGCCGCGCGCTGGAAGCTTCGCTTTCCATTTTCTCGTACTCCGCGAGTTCTTCGTCGGAGTAGGAATAGGAGTCGCGCGAAGCGAACATGGAGTTACTGCGCCCGGCTTGCTTCTTTTTTTTGCGCAAGCCGCCGAATTCGTAGCGCACCTGGCGGAGCGGCGCTTCGATGGCTTTTACTTCGACGAGCAGGTCGCCGACTTTTTCCAGGAAATCATGGAGATGAAACGGGCGAACGACATAGGGCAGATGAGCGGTTTCCAGGGGCGCCACAAACTGGCTGCCGGACATCGCGGGAACGAGGTAAAGAACACGGATGCGGCCGCCTTCTTCGGCGGATACGCCCGAGAGTTCACGAAGGGTGACGAAGAGCGGGGTATCCAGACCCATTAGCACGACATTGGCGATGACAAGCGACCATTCACCGGTTTTCAGCTCGCTGAGAAGAAACTTGGTGTCGGGAACGATACGAACGCGCCAGCCCTCGGAATCTAGAATTTGGCGAATGGCGCCGGAGTTCTGGGCATCGTCGTCGAGGACGAGGATGCCGACTTGTTTGGGTTCGACCTGGGGAGGGGTCGCCATTTGACGAGTATAAACCTCGGCCTATGGACGCGGCTGAGCTGCAAGGTGGCTGGCGGCGTATCGGCTACCTGTACTTTTGGCCCTTCAAACCAGCTTACTGGCCGATGACCAGGTTGCTTCCATCCGCATATTTACGGAGGTCGCTTCCATCCCAAAACATGCGATATGTGGAATACCGGTGAGGGGAATCACTTCCTGTGAAAAAGATTTGCAGGCCGTCGCGGGACCATTCGGCATCCTGAGAAAACATATTTAGGGGGCTGAGGATGACACGCCGCTTTGCGCGAATTTCGTAAAGAAAAAAGCCGAAACCATTTCCTGCGTGCAGGTCCAAAGTGAAACCTGCCGGCAGCTTCAGCCATTCGGCGGTGACGAGTAACAAGTCCGGGTTAAGCGGATGAATGCGGATTGTGCCGGCGCCGACGCTACGAAATAAATCACCATATAGGTCTTTTTCGGGGAGCGTTTGCTGCACCGTGCCAGTGTCGCTAACCCAAGTTAACTGCTCGAGATCGTCCACTACAATGGTATGAGTGTCCGCCCAACCGTGGATGGAGATGATCTTAGCCTGATAAACAGGAGCCGCGTACTGCGGCGAATCGACAGACGCTGCCCACAATTGCCATCTGGCATCGACAAATTTCATGAAAGCTACGCGCGTGTCATCCGGGGACCAGAAAACGCGCTGGACATCGCCGTGAAGAAGTTCAACCGATTTTCCGGTGGACCAGTCGTAGAGCATCAGAGTGCGGTCTGCAGCGTTGTTCTCCCGTATGTATAAGAGACGCTTGCCGTCATGCGAAACCGATAAGCCAGACGAAGGGCGAGCCGATACAACCCGCGTGATTTGGCCGCGCTTGAAAACGGCCTGCTGAGCCGTATTCAAGAACGCGACGGCGGCGGGCGGCTTGAAATTGGTGATGGGATCGAGAACCGTCTTTTTCTTCATTTCGTCGGGATTCTTTTCCTCGTCATCCTTGTCCTGGTTTTTGGTCCTGAACTCGGGGAAGAGGTCGGGAGAGCTGCGGGCGCAGCCTTTCATCTCGCCGATCTGGGCGTGCTCGACGACGACGCGAAAGGTGAACTTTTCGATTGGCGGAGGCGAAGCGGCAGAGGCGCTGGACACGGGGTCGGAACAGGCTTCGCGGGAGAGGTGGACGGCGACATCCGCGCCCGTTGCGGTGTCTTTGGCGCGATAGGTCCAAACATCGGCAGTGCCTTCGCGCGCAACGTCGGCGGGCTCGAGGACTATCGGGGGATATCCGAGTCGGTCCAGCCGCTCGGGACCTTTCATCCCGATACGCAAGCTCCAGGAAGGCTCGTTGCCGTGAGCGATGACGAGAATCGGGTAGTGTTTGGATTGCGGTGCCGCGGGGGCGGGCGCCGGGGGCTTTGCAGGCGCGGGTTTTTTAGGCGGCGCTTGCGCCCAGGCCAAGGGCGGCGAGAAACAAAGTAGCGCAGACACTAGACGCAAACTGTTTGTGGCGGACGATACGGCTCGCACAGATGGTCTCCCCTGGCGCAAGCAAAGAAGATACCACGGGGGAGGCAGCGGCGTGACGCGCGGCGTCAGTTGAAGGAGGGTGGGAGGACTCTATACGAACGAAAAGCGAATATTTCTTGACAAGGCGAACAAAAAGCGAAATACTGCGACGTGCTTCGAGGTGGGCTATGTCCCCAGTTCTTTCCACATCGGTGCCGCGTTTTCGGATGCGCCATCGCCCCGTTCGACAACCTGCTAGTTCACTCTTTCCTTTTAGCCCTAATGCGCCAAGCCCAAAGGCCGGTGGAGACGCCGGTTTACGCGGCAGTCGTACGGATCGCCCCACGCCGGATTGCCCCCCGGCGTTTCGCGTGGCGCAAGGCTCCCCAAGCCTTGCGAGTCACCGGATCCGCGACGCTGCCGCACCGCTGGTTGGCATAGCCCGTCTCGCAGCAGATTCTCCACCGGCAGGGACTTGCCGGGCGTCGCGCGAGCGGCCGGAATATTTTTTGTTGCCGGTGCGATCGATTTTGAACCGGTGCGATTCGAAACGCGTGCCATTCGAATGGACCATCAATCCGTACCGCGGATGTGAATTTGGCTGCAAGTATTGCTACGCGCGATACACCCACGAGTACATGGAAATCGACGGCGGCGAATTTGAGAAGAAGATTTTCGTGAAGCAGGACGCGGGAGCGCTGCTGGCCGGGGAGATTTCCCGGAAGTATTCCTACCAATCGAAAGCTTCTGGATACTCGCAAGCGGAGCACATCGCGATTGGCACGGCGACGGACCCGTACCAGCCGGCGGAGCGGGAATATGGTGTGACGCGCGCGTGCCTGGAAGAACTGGCGAAACGGGAGGGTTTGAGCGTTTCGCTGATCACCAAGTCGAATCAGATTGTGCGCGATATTGACGTGCTGCAACGCATCGCTTCGCGGTCAGATTTGGCGATCGACATCACGATTACGACTTTGCGGCCGCGTCTGGCGCGATTGCTGGAGCCCCGCGCGCCGCGGCCGGATTTGCGGCTGGCAGCAGTGAAACAACTGCGCGAGGCGGGCCTGGCGGTTGGGGTGTCGGCGTCTCCGCTGATTCCGGGGATTACGGATAGCGCAGGAGAACTGGAAGGCGTCGCGGAGGCGGCCCGGAACGCCGGAGCACAGTGGTTTTTCTCCGTGGTGCTGTTTCTGATGCCGGCTTCTGCGAAGGAATTTTTGCCGTTTGTGAAGGAGAAGTTTCCGCGCTTGGCGAAGCAGTACGAAGAGGGGTACCGGAAAAACGGCTACGCACCGGAAGCATACCGGAGGAAAGCTTCGCAGCGTGTGGCGCGGATACGGGAAAAGTATGGTTTCCAGGCGCGGCCGTGGGTGGTGAAGACGCATACGACACCTTGTGCGCAATTGAGTTTGGGTTGGGATGCAGCGGCGGTGGCGCAGCAGGTGAAACAAGCGCAGGCTTGC
>JBGOTL010000174.1:0-5424 GCA_041476465.1 Candidatus Acidiferrum sp.
CATTGTGCGCGTTGAAGAAGAAGGAAAGCTGCGGCGCAAAGGCGTCCACATCCAGCCCGCGGCGCAGGGACCATTCGACGTACTCCATTCCGTCACGCAGCGTGAACGCCAGTTCCTGAATCGCCGTGGAGCCCGCTTCGCGAATGTGATATCCGCTGATGGACACGGGATTAAACTTGGGCGTGTTCTTGACGCCAAATTCGATGGTATCGATCACCAAGCGCATGGAAGGTTCGGGCGGGTAGATGTATTCCTTCTGCGCGATGTATTCCTTCAGAATGTCATTCTGCAGCGTGCCGGAAAGTTTTTTGCAGTCCGCGCCCTGTTTTTCCGCGACCGCCAGGTACATCGCCCAGATGACCGCCGCGGGCGAGTTAATGGTCATGGAAGTCGTTACTTTGGCCAGCGGAATCTGGTCGAACAAAACTTCCATGTCCGCCAGCGAGCTGATGGCCACGCCGCACTTTCCTACCTCGCCCTCGGCGAGGGCGTGATCCGAGTCATAACCCATCAAGGTTGGCAAATCGAAAGCCGTGGAAAGCCCGGTTTGCCCTTGCGCGAGCAGATAGCGGAAGCGCTGGTTGGTGTCCTCGGCGGCGCCAAAGCCGGCAAATTGCCGCATGGTCCACATGCGCCCGCGATGCATGGTGGCATGAATCCCGCGCGTGTAAGGTGGCTCCCCCGGAAAGCCCAAATCCCGGCTGGGTTCCCAGGCCGGCAGGTCCGCTTCGGTATACAGCCGGCGGATCGGGTAACCGGAAGTAGTCGTGAATTCCGCCTGGCGTTCGGGGTTTTTCTCCAAGGTTGGGCGCAAAGTCTTTTCTTCCCAGGCTTGTTCCTTCAGAGTTGGCTTGCGTTTCGATGTGGGAGATTCAGCAGGGGTTGCGGTTTGCGCGGTTCCCTTGGACGGCTCGTTCATGGTCAAGATCTCCCCGGCCCTTCGAATCGAACGTTTGTTCGAAATCGCGCTCTTTAGAATGTTATTCGAAACGTGTGCCAGCGGCAAGGGCAGGAAGGCAGGGTGGGCATACTAGTAGACTGCCAAAAAATTGTCCTTCATTGTCATCCAATTCGATGCCATCCCTTTCGTTGGGGTCCCGAGCGCAGCGAGGGATCTGCTTTTCGTAAAACACCAGGAAAAAAGCAGATTCCCAGCCCCGTTCAAAAGCCGAACGGAGCTGGGAATGACATTTTGTGGTGTTTTTTCGCGGCCTCAGCGTTGGCCGGATTTGGCGTTGAAAAGCTTTTCCGTGCCGACGACCTGGCCGTTGCGGGTGCCGGGGATCAGCGTCTCGCGCTCAACATCGCCGGTCTTGGCATCGGCCACCGTCACGCGATTGATATCGAGTGTGCGGCCGACGGCGCGTTCGTAATTGGCCTTGGCTTCCACCAGATCCACCAGCGCGCGCAGTTCGGTACCCTGGGCGGTGATGAAGTCGCGCTGCGTCAGAATCACTTGGTAGACCGTCGAAGCGCCCAGCTGATATTTTTTCTGCTCCGCTTCGAATGTCTGCTGCTGAAGTTCGCGGGCCTTGCGTGCCGCTTCCACGCGCGCGCGGTCTTGTTCCAGCGCGATGTAGGTATTACGCACATCCAGCAGCGCGCGATTTTTTAGCTGTTGCATCTGCGCCTGGAGCTGTCGCTGGGTTAAGATGGCCCGTTGACTGTCCGCTTGAGCCTGGCGATTGCGAAGTGGAACCGTCACGCTTAGCTGCACGGAGTAATCAGGGAACTGGTTGTGAAAGATCTGGCTCGTCGCTCCGCCAAAACCATCTTTCGAAAAACCGAGCAACGGGCCCAGCTGAGTGGTGGGTACATAGTCGCCGGGGACCGGCTGTCCGGCCAGAGTAACGATCTGGTTTCCTGCGACGATCGTTGAAGGGCCGAACTGAGGTTGATTGCCTGCAAGGCCCACGCTGCCGTACTGCGCGTACAAAGTCGCCGTGGGCAGCAGGGCATTGCGAGTAGCCTTCACTTCAATTTCGCCATTCAGCAGATCCAAAACCTGAATCTGCAGATCTGGCCGCTTTGCAAAAGCCTCGCTGATGGCCGCCTCGAACGAAGGCGCTTCGATCATTTCCGGCGGGTTCGGCTGATCCGTCGGGATGATCTGCACAGTGATCAGGTTAGCCGCGAGCGGATTCTTGGAGATGGCATTCTTGAGGGTCTGTTCCTGCTGGAGCTGCGCGGTTTGCGCCACGATCAAGTTTTGGTGGTCGGTGGCCAGTTCGGATTCCGCGCGCGTCACATCCAGCGGCGCCATGGTGCCGATTTCCAGTTGTTTCTTATTGTCGTTATAGAGTTTTTCCGCGACGGTCACGGCCTGCTGCTGCACCTTCACGTTTTCCCGGGCATAGACCAGCTCCCAGTAGGTATTGATAGTAGTGGTGATGGTGGTGATGGCCTGCTGGGAAAACTGTAAACCGGCGGCCTTGCGGTTGTTCTTGGCGATGCGAATATTGCGCGTGTTTGGGAGCAAGCCGAAGCCGTTCAACAATTGCTGCGAGAAACCCACGTAGAGGGAAGATTGTACCGAGGGATTAAAAGTGTTGAACGCCGAGGTGGACGAGCTGCGGGTATTGTCCCAGGTGGCAAAAAAGCCCGTTCCGGTGTGGAAGCCCTGAGAATACTGGGTGTTGAACGTGGAAGAGTGCGTGACTAGCGAGGTGAGCGCGCTGGTGCCGGTGCCGGAGATAAAGCCGTTGTTGACCGGTGACCTGCGATCATCGAAGGAGATGGTCGAGGTAACTTGCGGATCAAAATTGAGCGAGGGGATGGAACCTAGCACGGAAGCAGTTCCCGTACCGGATTGGCCGCGCCCCGCGCCGCCACCCAGGGTGCGCAGAATGTCGGTGTCGGCGCCCCACGGGCCATAGCGCTGCACCACGATGTCCAGATTATTTTCCAAGGCCAGCTCGATGGTGTCCTGCAGGCTCAATTGCAGCGTTCCGTCATGCACCAGTTGATCAATGCGCGGCGCGTTGACCAGGTTGGGTTCCTCGAGTTTGATGGGCCGGTAGGGGTTGAGCAGGTCAGGGAAGGCGCTAGGTCCGCGCGAGAAGCTATGCCGGGACAGGCCAAGCGATCCGACCGGAGCGATGCTGGATCCCTGCGCTGCGGGAGATGCCGTCTTGTCCTGCGCGGCGTTCTGCCCGAAAGCCGGTGAGATAGTGCCTCCGGAGAGGATACCCGCCAACACTGCGGCCAATAGCGGCCGGGCAAAGTGAGTCGACCGCTTCGCGGTCGCACCAAACCTCGACCGCTTCGCGGTCACGCCAAATCTTGACCGCGTTGCGGTCACGCTAGATTGTTTCCGCTTCGCACTCTCGGTATACAAAGTCATGGTGCTCCTTACCCTGCCAGTATGAAAGTAGACAATTCGCGGTATCTCCGCGGCCACACCTGTAAAACGTTCGAGGGATGGATTTTGTTTCAAAAATCGGCCTGCTGCGAACAATCAAACTGCTGTTTTTGCGCTTCGAATCCGAAAAAAGAGTCTAGCAGGGGCCCTGTTCCTTGACAACGCGGGACAGCGCGGCTAGTCTGCTGACAATTCGACGCTTACCAACGCCGAACGGTTAGCTGGAGGCAGCCCTGCAACGCGAAGAATTATTGCATCTATTCGAAGCCGCCGGGGCCATCCGCCACGGCCATTTTGAACTGTCCAGCGGATTGCACAGCGCCACCTACGTGCAATGCGCCCTGGTGCTGCAATATCCGCGCCTTGCGGAGAAGCTCGGCCGGGCCTTGGCCGCACTGTTTTCCGACGCGCGCGTGGATGCCGTGGTCTCCCCAGCCCTTGGAGGTGTAATCATCGGGCAGGAAGTCGCCCGCGCGTTGCCGGAGCCGAAGAATCCCTTGCATGGCGGTGTGCCCGCTCTTTTCGTGGAACGCGACGCCAGCGGCACGATGACCCTGCGCCGGGGTTTTTCGCTGAAGCCCGACCAGCACGTGCTGGTCGTCGAGGACGTCTGGACCACCGGCGGCTCGACGCGCGAAACCATTCAGGTGGTGGAAGAAGCCGGCGGGCGGGTGATCGCCGCGGGCGCGTTGATCGATCGCAGCGGCGGGAAGCTCGAATTTCCCGTCGAAGCGCAATCCTTGTTTGGTCTCACCATTGACAGCTTCGAGCCGGAAGATTGCCCGCTCTGCCGCGGAGGCAGCGCCGCCGTAAAACCCGGGAGCCGCTTCGTGCGGTCCGTTTAGGAATTCGGTTACCAGCTCCTGCCGCATGCACTATTTCAAACTCACCATCGCTTACGACGGCACCGATTTCCACGGCTGGCAGTTCCAGCCCAATAAGCCCACCATTCAAGGGGAAATCGTCAGCGTGCTGCGCCGCCTCACGCAGGAAAATATCGCCCTGCATGGCGCAGGGCGAACCGATTCCGGCGTGCACGCGCTCGGCCAGGTGGCCAATTTCCGCACGCTTTCTGCTCTTTCCGCTGCTGAGTTTCAGCGCGCTTGCAACGCGCTATTGCCGCCCACGATCCGCATCACCGCCGCCGAAGAAGTCGGCCCGAACTTCAATGCTCGCTGGTCCGCGCGCGGAAAAATCTATCGCTACCGCATCTACCGGGGAAAAGTGGTTCCGCCCGCGCTCTTTCGCTACGTTCTGCACTATCCCTTTCCGCTCGATGAAGACGCCATGTCCGCCGCCGCCGCCCGTTTTGTCGGCGTGCATGATTTTGCTGCGTTCGCTGCATCCACGGGCTCTGAGGATGACGACAACGAACGCTCCACCGAACGCGAAATCTATTCCGCTGAACTGCAGCGCGCGGAAGACGGCGAAGAACTCTGGTTCACCGTGCATGGGCGTTCGTTTCTGCGTTACATGGTGCGCAAGATGGTCGGCACGCTCCTGGACATCGGGCGCGGCAAGCTGCAACCCGAGGACATCGACCGCCTGTATGAATTGCGGGACCGCTCTAAGTCCGGGCCAACAGTCCCCCCGCAAGGGCTGTTCATGGTGCAAGTCGAACACGAGGAGGCCTGGCACCTGAACCAGCCATGATTTTTTCCTGCGTTTCGTCGCTCATTCCACCCCCTCGGCTGAATTGGTAAGTTTCCGATTTACGCGTTTATCGTCCAAGTGGATGCAGTGATGGGAGGAGTCGGTGTACGAGGCAGTGGTCAGGCATCCTTGATTTCGCGGAGACGCCCACTGGTGACGTCGTAGACGAAGCCGCGGACGGCGACACTCTCTGGAATCCAGGGATGGGTGCGGAGCTTCTGCAATTGGTGGCGGACATTTTCTTCGATGTTTTGGAAGGTGTAGAAGAAGGCCGGAGCGACAGCGGCGGTTCCGGTGCGATTCTGGATTCTGGTGCGCAATTCCTGTTCGCCGGTGTGCATCAATCCGCAATCGGTGTGATTGATGACCATGATTTCCTCGGTGCCCAGCAGATAGTGTGATACCACCAG
>JBGOTL010000175.1:0-5362 GCA_041476465.1 Candidatus Acidiferrum sp.
AATTGACGGCAAAGAAGTCCGGGATTTTGTTCTCGATTTGGAGCACGCAAGGATTGCAGATACCAGTCACCTCCTGGGCGCGGCCGGAAAGCGAATCGAACTCTCGGGCACGAGCATGACCCACCCCGAAATCGAGAAAACAGTGGTGATCGAGGTCTACGACGATTTTCCGGCGGTTGCGCTAAGCACTGCGGCTTATAAAAACGTTGGCTCTCGCGCCGCGAAGCTGGATCAGGTGGTTACGCAGGCGCACCGTTTTAATGCATCTCTAGTGGATCACGCGGCCGCTCCGCATGAAATGTGGTCCTTCCACGGAGCGAGTGAAAAATGGGGCCAGGACGAAATAGCTCCGGTAACGAAAAAATTCTCCCGAGAAAATGTGATGGAACAAATAATGCCGGGTGATCCTGGCGCAGGTGGCGGAATTCCTGTCGTTGCCTTTTGGACTAAAGCAGTCGGAGAAGCGATCGGCCATTTGGAAAAACTGCCGCAAGTCTTGTCCGTTCCCGCAAAAGTGGAACCGGACGACCGCGTCAATGCGTCGCTGCAGTTGAGGCCATCCGCATTGTTGCAAGCGGGAGAATCCTACTCCGCGCCGATCAGTTTCGTCGCGGTTTTTCAAGGCGACTTTTACGCGCCACTGCGTTTGTATTCTCTTGCGCTCCAAGCCGAGGGATGGAAACTACCCACCCCAACGCGTGCAGACTACCAGGCCAATTGGTGCGGATGGGGATATCAACTGAAGTTCACGCCCGGGCAAATGCTGGGAACGATACCAAAGCTGAAGGAGCTGGGGCTGAAATGGGCCACGCTGGACGCTGGCTGGTTCAAGAATCGCGGCGATTGGCAGCCGCGGCAAAGTATCGGCGTTGACGGCATCAAGAAGCTGACCGACGAGTTTCATCATGAGGGCATTCAACTCACGCTTTGGTGGATTCCCATCGTAGTGGAAGATGGCGGAGGGAAAGACGTTCTTAATGGGCAGCCTTACCAGCTTGCGGACGTCGTTAAGCAGCATCCCGATTGGCTGATGCTGAACAAAGACGGAAAACACGCGCGGATGACCGCGGGCCTCGCGGGTTTATGCCCCGCCGTTCCCGAAGTTCAGCAATACTACCGGCAGCTCACGGAGCGATTTATCCGCGACTGGGGATTTGACGGCCACAAATTAGACTTTTCGTTCGCCGTGCCGCCTTGCTACAACCCCAAGCATCATCACAAATCGCCGGATGAATCCACCCAGGCCATGGGACTAGTGTACAAAATTATTTTTGATACCACCCGCGCCCTGAAACCCGAAAGCGTTACGCAGAGCTGCTCGTGTGGCACGACCCCAAATATCGCCTGGCTCTCCTTCATCGATCAGGCTGTGACCGCCGACCCCGTTGGTGCAATCCAAGTGCGCCGCCGCATCAAGATGTACAAAGCTCTGCTCGGCCCGGAGGCGGCCGTGTATGGAGATCACGTCGAACTCACCAAAGTTACACGTATGAACACCAGGAATGAGCAGGACTCCGGGCGAGACTTCGCTTCCACCATCGGCGTGGGCGGTGTGCTAGGCACCAAATTTACGTGGCCGGTCCACGCATCGAAATTCCGGGATGTGCAGCTTACCCAGGAGAAGGAAGCGCACTGGAAGAAGTGGATTGGACTCTACAACCAGAAAATGCTTTCGGACGGGACGTTCCGCGACCTCTACGTCTTCGGCTATGACTTTCCCGAAGCTTACGCAATCGAGAAGAACGGCAAGATGTATTACGCCTTCTATGCCTCCGGTTCCTGGCAGGGAACCCTTGATCTGCGGGGCCTCGGGGCTGGCTCATTCCGAGTTCTGGACTATGAGAATGGCCGCGACCTAGGCAGCGTGGACGGACAAAACGCGAAGCTCGCGGCAAGATTTGACGAGCATCTGTTGTTGGAAGTATTTCGAAAATAGGGAACCGCAACGTACATGAGTTTTCTGTCCATCGATATTGGCTCGAGCCGATGCAAGGGCACGCTTTTTTCCGTGGCCGGAGATGTATTGTCTCGGCAGGGGCAGGCGTACGCGCCGGACTTTCCCCGGCCCTCACATGCTGAAATGGATCCAGAAAAATTTTGGCATGCGGTGTGCCACGTGTCGCGAGCACTATCGCAAGCATCCGGCGATGACGCAGTCCAGGGGGTCTGTTTCAGCTCTCATGGCGAGACGTTTATTCCCGCAGGCGTCGGCGGCGAGCCCGTGGGCCCGGCTATTCTCAACATCGACAATCGCGCGACGCGAGAGTCAGCATGGCTCGGCCAGATGATTGACCGCGAGCATCTGTTTCAGATTACCGGCCAGATCGCGCATCCGATGTATTCGATTCCCAAGATTCTCTGGCTGCGCAAGCATCGCCCTGCAATTTTTCATGCCACCAAACGTTTCTTTAGTGTGACGGATTACCTTCTGATGCGCCTGGGGCTCCCGCCATACATTGACTACTCTCTAGCTTCTCGCTTCCTAGCGTTCGATGTGCGGCAGCGGCGCTGGTCGGATGAAATTCTTTCGCTTACGGATTTGAAAGCCGACACTCTGCCTATTCCGGTCCAGGCTGGGACCGTTGCAGGGAACCTTACAACAGAGATGGCGGGTCTGCTCGCTTTACCCAAAGGAGTTTCAGTCATTGTCGGCGGGCATGACCAGGCTTGTGGTGCGCTGGGAGTCGGCGTGATCGGAAGTGGACGCGTTTCTGATTCCATGGGCACTTACGAATGTATTGTGGCCGCGTCGGACCTGCCGCAACTTGGGAAGGAAGCGCTGCATGCTTGTCTGAACTCCTATTGCCACGTAGTGCCGGAAAAATTCATCACTCTCGCCTACTTTCCAGCCGGAATCATGGTTCAGTGGTTCCATGAACTGCTCCGCTGTGGAAGTGGTGAGGCGGAAACAGAGTCCGAAGAAGGAAATGCTTACGCGCGATTGGAGTCGCTTGCGCCCGCAGGGCCAAGCGGATTGCTGGTTACGCCGCATCTGATCGGTAGCTGCAATCCAGACTTCAATCCGCAAGCGCGCGCGGCCATCTCCGGTCTCAGCGCCAACTCCGGTCGCGGCCACATTTATAAAGGGATTCTCGAGGGCCTAGCTTGCGAATTGTCGCAGATGACCGAAATCCTCGCGACATCGGCGGGAGACTTCACGGACATTTACGCAACCGGCGGCGGCACGCGCTCGGCGCTGGGTTTGCGACTTCGCGCGGCGCTTACGGGGCGCCGCATTCATCTGATGCGGTGTCAGGAAGCGGTTTGTCTTGGTGGAGCAATACTCGCCGGAGTCGCGACCGGCATCTACAAAGACATTCCCGAGGCCGTCGCACAAATGGTCCACGAAGAAGTTGCGGTCATCGAGCCGGATCGTCAGCTCGCGTCCGAGTACGCCAGCCAGGTGAAGAATTATCGGTTGTTCTATAGCGCGCTGGCCCGCGTTCGAGATCGTTCGGAAGAATTGATTCAACCAGGAGAAGAGACGTGAATCAACCCACAGTCGGATTCATCGTGTATGGAGTTCATAAAGACGGCCTGAAAGACCCGATGGGAAAGCCCTTCATCGATGCCGCCATCGTCGATGGCGCCAAGAAGGCGCTCGCTCAAGCCGGCCTGCGTTTAATGGAGCACGAAATCGTCGTGGCGAGCAAGGAGGAGGCCCGCGTCGCCATGAAGAAGATGAAGAACGACGACCAGATCGATATGGTCATCCTCTTCTCCGGAACCTGGGTGTGGGCTGCACATCTGGTTGGAGCGATAAGGGACTATGCAGCCACGGGAAAAGGACTGCTGCTTTGGACTCACCCAGGCTCGCAGGGTTGGCGGCCCGTAGGCGGACTCGTCCTGCACGGCGGATTGCTCGAGATTGGCGTCGCACACAAGTTTGTCTACGGTGAGGCTAGCGACCTGGAAACCGTTACGGCGATCGTCAGCTATGTTCGCGCCGCGCATCTGAAAAATTCCCTAAACATGGCCACACTGGGAACGTTTGGCGGTCGCGGCATGGGACAGACGTGTGGCGTCGCCGACCCCTCGCAATGGATGCGCATGTTCGGAATTGACATCGATTCCCGCGATACTACGGAACTTCTCCGCGCTGCCGAGCGCATTTCGGAAGGGCAGCTCAAGGAACTCGAGCCCCGGATCAAGAAACTCTTCGGCGCAATGCCCGAACGCAACTTGGTTAACGAACGGTCCATGCGATTGTATCTCGCCATTAAGGAAATCGTGGACCGCGAGAAATTTACGTTTTACACCATTCAATCCTTCCCCGGCCTGGCGGACGACTATTCCGCCAGCTGTTTTGCGCAAAGCATGATGCTTGAGGACGGATACGGAACGTCCACGCTGGGCGATTTCAATACCGCTCTCACCGTTCTCTTGCTGACCAAACTCAGCGGCGAACGCGTTTACTACGGTGATCTCCAGCACATCGACAAAAAGAAAAAAGAAATCAAGATCATTGGCGACGGCGCTTGCCCGCCCTCACTGGCGAGCAAGCTGGGGCCTGCCGGGTTCGCCGAACACGGCATCCCCACCGAAGGTGATGCCGGAGGACTCTCGGTCAAATTGGTCTGCAAGGCTGGCGAAGGTGTCCTGGCTCGCCTTGGCAGGGTGAACGGTGAGTTCCGTATGGTCATAACTCGCGCCACCATCTTCGAACCTTCGCGCGAAGAACTCGACCGGCGCCTGAACGAATGCGGCATACCTTTCTGGCCGCACGGTTTTGTCACCGTGCATTGCGACGTGGAAGCCTTACTTCAAAACTGGACCAACGAGTATGCGTGTCTCGGGTATGGTCGTGATTTGTATCCGGCACTGGCGGAGTTTTGTGAGTTGACGGGCATCAGACCCATACTGCTGTGACGATTGCTAGCGGTCGCTGCGACTGAAATTGGAATGTGCCCCTCGGCTCGCCCCGCGGGCTCGCTCGGGACACCATATCCTCAATCGGATATGGTGGAGGCGGGGGGAGTCGCAGGCGATTTATGCCTGTCCCGAGCGAAGTCGAGGGGAACCCCCGATAAGTGCCGCTTTCTTTCTGTGGCTCCAGCGCTTGATTTGGTTTTCCCGCTTGCGGGCCGACGATAGAGTGGCGTGTTCCTCTGTCCAAACCAGCGTGACGGGTCGCCGCTCGGCCGTCCATTGAGCGCCCTTTCCGTCGTTGTGCTCTTGAGTGCGCCGCGCGGGATCATGGCTGACGCCTACGTAGTGAGAGCTGTCGGAACATCGCAGGATGTAACAGTAGAACATGGAAGGGAAATGGTGCCCCTCGGCTCGCCCCGCGGGCTCGCTCGGGACACCATATCCTCAATCGGATATGGTGGAGGCGGGGGGAGTCGCAGGCGATTTATGCCTG
>JBGOTL010000176.1:0-5220 GCA_041476465.1 Candidatus Acidiferrum sp.
AGACTCCGAGCAACGTAACGCACAGATGTCTCCTTGGCTTCATCACTACAACTGGCATCGCCCTCATGGTAGTCTCAACCACGCTCCACCTATCAGCCGCTCTGGATTAGAACAGAACAACCTGTTGAGACTCCACAGCTACCACGTGCGTCTGTTGCGGCTCAGCGGTGCCTACAAAGGCTGACCCGCGGCGGCGGGTTCCGAGAGGGTATCGGCTGCTGGTGGTGCGCTTGGCGTGACTGGCTTTTCCAAGAGCACGGTGATTCCGAAGGCATCTCTGCTTAAGCCTTGCACCTCGTAGCCCTTTGCGGCGGCCATGTTGATCGCGTCCTGAAGATACGTGTCCGCCTTTTCGCCCAGGACCTTGTACTCGTATTGTAGAGTTTTGTCCGCTGCCTTCTCCATGACAATTTAGTATTCGGAGCCGTTCCAGAAGCTCGACTTACGCGTCAGCGTGTCTGGAATTACTCGCGAGCCAGTGACGGCGTTGAGTCGTTTTTCTAGATCGGCCTCGCTCTTGGCGCCGAGGGCGGTATATTGCGTCATCAGCAGCGATTTGCTTTTCTCAAGACCGACCCATTTTCCAAAGGCATGGGAGATCCGAAAGCCCTGAGCCACCGCTCCCTCCAGTAGGCGCTGTCTCTTGGCCCAATTGTCGGTGGAGAGCAAACGAACGCGGTCGTCAGGGCCGTTCTGTGGCAATACCGCATCGCGCTCCGTGCTGATCGCATTGCCGGAAGGCTCATAACACTTTTCCAGAATCAGCCGCTTCTCGAGCTCACCCACAAGACGGAAACCCGAACGCAGTTGATCTACGGTCGCCCGGTACGCATGTCGGGAGTCCTGCAGCTCGATTGCGTACAAGCAGGAGACCTCGCGGCCGGGAATCTTTTCCATCAGAGCGTAGCCGGTAATGGTGTCGTACTTGTGGTGGTCGACGTGTTTCTCGCCCCAGATCGCGCTTGCAAACAAGTCTCCCCAGAAGTCGTGACCGCGATGCTCGAAAGCAGAGCGCTTTACATAGCGATACCCGGCCTGGGCGCCTATGCCGAGCTGACCCATGGAGTAGCCGTGCTTGTCGTCGGCTATCCAATACTCCGGGGTCGGCGATCCTTCTGGAAGTTTCTCCAGGACCAGGGTCATGCCTGCGGGTATGATGCCGGCTCCGGGACGAGGTGTGACGAAGATCACGCGATAGCCTTGCATCGCGGTCATGCTGAGCTCCTGTTTCATGGTGGAGAGCTGGCGGGTGTCCAGCACGATGTAGCGCGGCTGGCGATGAGGATGGGGAATAATCGTTTGCGCCGAGAGTGCCGCCGGAAGGGGGCACAGGCTGAGTAGAATGCCTGCCCAGATTCTGCGTTTCATGCCGACCTCCGCTCCATGGAGGGCCCAACGACTGTAATCAAGAGGAGCGTTGACCTGAGAATTCCCGGGGTAGATCCTGAAGTGTGGAGATGCCCCGGGGTGTTACAGCGTTGCTTGCAAACGAGGTACCAAAGCCGAAGTTCGTGATGTCCGGCTGTTCTTGGGCCAAGCACTGACGCATCTAGGTTCTGGATGCAATTGCTCGTGGCGACGGTGGATGCCTTACGCAAGGAAAAGCTGACAGTGTCGGCCAATTTCGGCGGCCAGCGGCGGACCGCCCCGTGGTTCTTGAGTCTGCTACAATTACGAGTTCATCCTCACCCTGGAGAAATAGCGGAATGTCCAACAAGATTGCGAGAGTGCATGCCCGGCAGGTGATTGATTCGCGCGGCAATCCTACTGTTGAGGCGGACGTCGTATTGGACGGTGGCGCGGTCGGGCGCGCGGCGGTGCCCTCGGGAGAGTCCACGGGTGAGCACGAAGCGCTGGAACTACGCTAGGGGGACGAGTAGCGGTACCTCGCCAAAGATGCTTTCGCTGCTTGAGACAAGCCTTAAGGATGACTGTAATCGGTGCTGGAAGGAGGGACGTAATCCTGGCCGTACTTGTTCTTGTGGGAGAGCGCGAAGTTAGGATTCTCGGCCAAGCGGATCGGGGCTAGGGTGCGTTCGGCCTGCGAAATCGTCACGGCCCGGTCCATCTCCTTTAGGTTTTCGGGCAAGCTGCGCTCGGACCATACATGCATCAAGTAGCGCCCATCCGGAACATCACGAATCGTTACACGGCCCTCGCGGTCAGACACCGCAAAATACGGGGTATCCACCGCAATAACCGCAGCACTCATTTCCGGATGAATGTTGCAAAACAAAAAACTTGTACCGAGACGGTCGAAGCGGACAGATTTGCTGGAACCCGCTTCATAAAACCCGAGATCAAAGCGTTTGCCGTCGTAAAGCGAAAAAACGTTGTGAAAGAAATGGTCTTTGTTCGGGAATTGCACCATGGTGCCAACCTGCACCACCAGGACGTGCGGCTCAAATTTTTTGTCTTGTTGAACTAGCTGCAGAACGGGTTTCGACGAGTTCGCACCCGCGGCCGGCTGGACATCGAGGGGCGTCAACCACACCACAACGTCCGATGGTTCTATCCCATTCCGCGAGGATTGCTTTTTTTCCCCGTTTTCCGGCTTGCTCTGGACAAATTCGACCTGGACAGCTACCACAGGCTGCTGCGCCGGTAACGACGAAGCTGAGACGAACCAGCAAATCGCCACGGCTGCGAGTGGCACGCCAAGTCGCAAATGGATTCGCAATGGTCGCATCAGAAAACGTACCCCACAGATAGGTTAACGTGATTGGCGTTGTACGGTTCGGGATCGAGGTCGAGCGTTTTCAAGCGCCTGAATTCGAGCGAGACCAGGAGATTCGATCGCGGCTGATAAATAAAATTAACAAACCAACTACGATTCCTCGCGAGCGCTTCATCGTAAGGAGTAACCGTCACAGGGAAAGAGCGCATCTGGCTGGCAAATGGATTGTCCTGTCCAAAGGCGCCGTTGACTTGGAAATTCGGCCGCAGTTTGACCTTGAGCTGCGTCCATCCGCCCAGGGAATCCAGGCCATGAACTGTCGTCGCGGGATCCGTGAGCGCTCCAGAGAGCAAGACACTCTGGCCGATAGCACCGCCGAGGCCGCCAATCGCCCGGCCTCGATAGTATTCGCCGCTTAGCTCGAATAAGCGCGTAAGTGGCACCATGAAATCGATGGTGCTGGCCCAGGCATCCACGTTGCGGTGGAAGCCCCAATTTTGACGGGCGTGATAAGCGCCTGCCCCGAGTGTCCAGGTCTTTCCGAACGTGGATTGACTCCAGGCGATGCGGCCGGCGACCGCGGGCTGGCCCGATTGTTCGCCCGAGGAAGAAGTGCGTTCATAGCTATCCGCTGGTACATCTCCCGAGAGAGGGTCGAGGACTCCCCCCTGAAGAACAAGATGCGAATTCTCCGAGAGAGTGACG
This sequence comes from Candidatus Acidiferrum sp., assembly GCA_041476465.1. GTDB lineage: Bacteria > Acidobacteriota > Terriglobia > Acidiferrales > UBA7541 > Acidiferrum. The sequence continues at coordinate 3,383 of JBGOTL010000176.1, forward strand.
CGATGTTCCACGCGCACCTGGGGAGTCCAGGACCACAACTTGCCCGCGTACGAGAGCGCAGGAACGGCAAGAGTGGCGATCGATGTCGGCGCAAGCGGAGCAAAGAAAAGCACGTCCTGGCCGGCAACGATCGACGTGTTGGTCCAGTCCATGCGAAACGTTCCAGTGCGCAATCGAACAAGGCCCATAGCCGCGCCATTCGGGTTTTTTGGCGAGCCTCCCGCGAAATCGAACTTCACGTTGGCGCTGGTATGCGCCCCCGCAAGATCCGGGCCGAATCCTTCGATGCCAATCTGAGATTGCCGCAGGGACCCGCCGATTGAGCTGTTGCTGCCGAGAGGTTGGAGTCCGCTTGCGATTGCGGGGAAATCGGTATTGTCCACCGTGCCACGATTGCTGAAAAGGTTCAGCAAAGCGATACCGGAGAGCCGCAAGCGGTATTTAGAACTGCTTTCAATTTTTGTTTGTTCTTGATCGTTAACCTTGGCGTCTATGAACTGCTGATTCTCATCGAGGCGGTCGAGCCGTTGCTCCACCGTCTGGGTCTCCGGAGCGGCTTGGTCCCTAGAGGTCGTGGAGCGGACGGGAGAACTCGTCACCTCCGGTGAAATCGAAGAGTACGTCTCCGCTGCGACCGAACTAGATCCATCAGCGGAATCGCGCGTCCCGGGACGTAACGAAGCCTGTTGGGTGTTGGCGCGCTTAAGTTGCACGCGTAATTCGCGGATTTCAGAATTCGACCGCTGCTGCTCCGTCTGCATCTGGCCAATTTGCGCGTGGAGAGACTCCACCCGCGCTTTCAAATCACGGACCGTGTCAGCCAACTCGCGGACCGCTTCTAAGGTCTCGTTGGGCTTCACCGCTGATGCGGCGGTGCCCGGTGTTTCTTGAGCCAGCGCCGCCTGGCTGACAAAGCAAAAGACCGCAGCGGTGTGGATAAGGATAATGAGCGATCGCCAATCATTGCGTGACATGACGCCTCCTGTCCGCCGAAATTCGCCTCTCGGCGGTATGCCCGCAGTATTGTTGGCGCGTGGGCAAGCCAGACTTCATCTGGGCCCATTTTTCGGACTCGATGGCCCAACAAGTTGTGAACTCAGAGCCTCGCGCACTTTGCCAACCAGGGAAGCCAAAGAAAAAGGCTTACCGAGCAGAAGATGCGGACTCTCCGCTTGCGGAAATTCCGTGCCGTTGTACTCCGAGTAGCCCGACATCAGGATAATCTTCATGTCGTTTCGCGTCACTCTCAGGCGCTCTACCAATTCCTGGCCGCCCATGCGCGGCATGACTATGTCGCTCAGCAACAAATGAATCGGCGCCGAATGCCGTTCGGCGACTTCGAGAGCTTGGACTCCATCCTGAGCTTCGAGCACGGAGTAGCCGCTGGCACGCAGGAACTGGCTGGCAAGATCGCGCACTCCAGCTTCATCTTCGACGAGAAGGATTGTTTCCGTGCCGCGAGATTCAATCCGCGGGCCCTGCTCGGTGCTGCCCCCGGATGCTTGACCCGAGGCCTTCGGAAGGTAAATCTCAAAAGTCGCTCCTTTGCCAGGAGCGCTCTCGACCCAGATGAAGCCGCCGCTCTGCTTGACGATACCGTAGACCGTTGCGAGACCGAGGCCGGTTCCTTTGCCGACTTCCTTGGTGGTGTAGAATGGCTCGAAAATTCGTGTTTTGGTTTCTTCACTCATACCTTGGCCGCTGTCGGAAACAGAGATGAGCACGTATTCACCGGCGGTCATGGCCGGCCGCCTGGCGGCTTCGGCTGCACTGAGTGAGATGTTGCTTGTTCGAACAACGAGTTTTCCGCCATCCGGCATGGCATCGCGGGCGTTGAC
>JBGOTL010000177.1:0-5152 GCA_041476465.1 Candidatus Acidiferrum sp.
ACACTCTCGACTTGCGTCTCCAGCGTAACGTCCAATTGCTTGGGGTCTGGCGCCATGCCTGCCCGCTTCCGCGGTATTTCCTCCAGAGTTTCGCCACTATCCGTAACATAGCGCGCAAACCTAAGTCAATGGAGCATGTGGAGGTGTCCTAATTTGCCGGGTGGGGCAGCCTTTCCGCTACGCCCAATAACTCCGATCCAGTGTCCGGTACTGAATCGCCTCGCTCAAGTGCTTCGCCGCAATATTCTCCGCGCCATCCAGGTCCGCAATGGTCCGCGCCACCTTCAGGATGCGGTCATGCGCCCGCGCGGAGAGCCCCAGCCGCGTTATCGCATTCTCCAGCAGCTTCTCCCCATCCGCCGCGATTCCGCAGTACTTGCGAATCATCTTCGGCGCCATTTGCGCGTTCGCATAGGTCTTCTTCTCTCCCGCGAACCGCGCCGTCTGCCGCTCACGCGCCGCAATCACGCGCTGCCGCACCGCCGCGGAATCCTCCGCCGAAGCCGGCGCCCTCAATTCCTTGTACTTCACCGCCGGCACCTCGATATGAATATCAATGCGGTCCAGCAGCGGCCCGGAAATCTTCGCCACATACCTTTGAATCATCGGCGGCGTGCAATGGCATTCCCGGGTTGGATCGCCAAAATACCCGCAGGGACACGGATTCATCGCCGCCGCCAGCATGAACCGCGATGGAAATGTCACCGAGGTAGCCGCTCGCGAAATCGTCACCGCGCCATCCTCCAGCGGCTGCCGCATCACCTCCAGCACATTTCTCTGGAACTCCGGCAGCTCATCCAGAAACAAAACGCCGTTATGCCCCAGCGAAACTTCCCCTGGCCGCGGTACAGCTCCCCCGCCGATCAACCCCGCATCACTAATGGTGTGGTGCGGCGAACGATACGGCCGCGTCCCCACCAGCCCCCGGCTGTCTTCCAGCACACCCGCCACGCTGTGAATCCGCGTCGTCTCGATGGCTTCTTCCAGCGACATCGGCGGCAGAATTGTCGGAATCCTTTTCGCCAACATCGTCTTCCCCGCCCCCGGCGGCCCAATAAAAAGAATGTTGTGCCCGCCCGCGCACGCCACTTCCAGCGCGCGCTTCGCCGCCTGTTGCCCGTGCACGTCGCGCAAATCCACCGCGTACTGCGCCGCCTCGGAAAGCATTTGCCGCGCATCCACTTTCACCGGTGCAAACGATTCCGGCGAATTCACCAGGTCCACCGCCTGCGGCAACGACTTCAGCGCAAACACGTTCACTCCTTCCACCACCGCCGCTTCCTTCGCATTTGCTTCCGGCACCGCGATCGCTTTCAACCCGCGCTCCCGCGCCGCCAGCGCCGCGGAAAGCGCGCCGCGCACCGGTCGTACCCCGCCGTCCAGCGACAACTCCCCCAGAAACATGCACTGATCCAGCACCTTGCCGAAAAAATGTCCCTGGCATCCCACCAGCCCCAGCGCCATTGGCAAATCAAATCCCGATCCTTCCTTGCGCACATCCGCCGGCGCCAGGTTAATCGTCACGCCCTGCCCATGCGGAAACTCAAACCCGCAATTCCTCAGCGCGGACTTGATCCGCTCCCGGCTCTCCTTTACCGCATTATCCGGCAGGCCCACCACATTAAAGTCCTGCATGCGCGCCGACCCCACGTCTACCTCCACCTCGACGAGGTAGGCGTCAATGCCATACACTGAAGCGCTGATCGTTTTAAATAGCATCGTGGTTTCGCCTAGCCCCAAAGCGGCCGGCAACATGCCTGACAGCAAATCAGCCGTCAAACACAACTCCCCGCCAACGCGCGCAGGATAAATCAATTTACTACTTTACGCCAGTGATACTACCTGTCGCCGAATGCTCTGCAGCCCAACGCCCTTCCCTCCCGCTTTACACCCGCCTTGGTGACACGTATATTTGCATCGTCCGAAGTTTGCACTTACTCCACCCAGTGTGAGGTTGGCCAATGTTCGGCATGGGTCTTCTGGTCGTCCTGGTTCTTCTCGTTGTCTTCGCCATCGCGATGTACAACGGCCTCGTTCGCCTCAAAGTGCAGTGCGACAACGCCTGGGCCGATATTGACGTGCAACTCAAGCGCCGCTACGATCTCATCCCCAATCTTGTGGAAACCGTCAAAGGCTACGCCGGCCACGAAAAGGGCACGCTCGAGGCCGTCATCAACGCGCGTAACCGCGCCATGAGCGCCACGGGCCCCGGTGACAAGGCCCAGGCCGAAAACATGCTTTCCGGCGCCCTCAAGAGCCTCTTCGCTCTCTCCGAAGCCTATCCGCAACTCCGCGCCGTAGAGAGCTTCACCTCGCTCCAGAATTCCCTCACGCAGATTGAAGATACCGTCCAGAACGCCCGGCGCTATTACAACGCCGTCGTCCGCGACCTCAACACCAAGATCCAGCAATTTCCCACCAACATCTTCGCCAACATGCTGGGCTTCAAAACGCGCGAGTTCTTCGAAATTACCGCCCCGGTCGAGCGCGAAGCGCCTAAGGTCAGCTTCAACGCGCCCACCGCCTAGGCGCGGCATACCGGCCCGCATGATGCGCCCACCCATGCCCTACTTACGCCATGCCAAGTGCAGCGCGGTGTTTGCGCTCCGAATGGGTTTACGGAGCGAAGCAGCTCTCGCCGTTATCAGCAAGTGCTTTATTGCTTTTCTATTGGCGCTGATGTGGATGGCCTTCGCGACACCCGCGATCGCCAAGGAACTCCGCATTGAAAAATTCGACGCTGAAGTTGTCATCACTCCCGATGGCGCCATAGACGTCACGGAAAAGATTCAGGTTCACTTCCTCGGCGGCCCATGGCACGGCCTCTACCGCCAAATCCCCGTCGAATACGTCAACCCGCAAGGCTTGAACTACTCACTATTTCTCAGCATCAAGAGCGTCACCGACGGCGAAGGCAACAAGCTGAAATTCGACGCCAGCCGCGAGCGCCATTACCGCAAACTGAAAATCTACGTTCCCAACGCCGACAATTCCACACAAACCATCTCCATCGAGTACACCGTTTCCGACGCCCTGCGTTTCTATGAAGACCACGACGAGCTCTATTGGAACGTTACCGGCGACGAGTGGGATGTTCCCATCCAGTCTGCCAGCGTACGAATTGTTCTTCCTGAAGCCACGACGAACATCCGCGCCAATGTTTTTACCGGCACTTACCACTCCACCGCGCGCGACGCTGACACTGTGGTTGCGGGCAACGGCGTTGAGGTTCGCACGCGCGACGCGCTGCGCTATCACGAAGGGCTGACAGTCGCCGTGGCCTTCGACAAAGGCTTTGTCCGCGAACCAACTGCAGCGGGCAAAGCCAGCCTCTTCCTGCGCAGCAACTCGGCCCTGGTCATTCCGTTTTTCGCGTTTTGCGTTATGTTCTGGCTTTGGTGGACCCGCGGCCGCGACCCCCGCCTCCGCCCCATCGCCGCGCAGTACGAGCCGCCCGACCAGCTAACTCCCGGTGAAGCCGGAACGCTGGTGGACAACTCCGCCGACATGCGCGACATCACTTCCTCCATCGTCGACCTCGCCGTCCGCGGCTATCTGGTCATCGAAGAGAAACAGAAAGACCACCTGCTCGGCCTCATCCACGACAAAAACTACACTTTCCATCTCAAGAAACGCGCCAGCGAGTGGACCGCTCTCAAACCGCACGAACAGGAATTGCTCAAAGGCATCTTCTCTAGCGGCGCCACCGACATCGTCACGCTCACTGATCTGCAGAATCGCTTCTACAAAAATTTGCCGGAGATCAAGAACCGCATCTTCGAATCCCTCATCACTCACGGTTACTACCTGCACCGCCCGGACACCGTGCGCGCCGCCTATATCGGGATCGGTTTCGTGATCGGTTTCATCACCATCTGGGGCGGCTCGGCATTGGCCGCCAGCATGGGCATCGCTCCGCTCTCCTTCATTCTCGCGGGTGTCCTCACCATCGCGGTCATCTTCGGCTTTGGCTGGTATATGCCTGCCCACACCAGTCAAGGCGCGCGCACGCTGGAAAGCGTCCTGGGCTTCGAAGATTTTTTGAATCATGTGGAATCCGACCGCTTTAACCGCACCATCAAGACCCCCGAGATGTTCGAGAAGTTTTTGCCCTTTGCCATGGCGCTGGGCGTCGAGAAAAATTGGAGCAAAGCCTTTCAGGGCATTTACACGCAGCCTCCGAGCTGGTATCAGGGCGGCTACGGCCCCAATTTCTACCCCATCATGTTTGTGAACGACCTGAACTCCATGTCCACCCAGGCCAGCAGCATTATGACTTCTGCGCCGCGTAGTAGCGGCGGCTCCGGCTTCTCCGGCGGCGGTGGTTCTTCAGGCGGCGGCTTCGGCGGCGGGGGCGGCGGCGGTTTCTGACAGTTCTTCGTAGGACGAATCATCCGTGCTCGTGGCGGTCTGCTGGAGAAATCTCCTCAGCGCTTTCAGTGAACTCTGTGGTTACTTTTTTCTTCCCAGTTTCATCGCCCAGTCGTGCCACCAGCGGTCCTCGATCAGTCTCGATTGCGTTCCCGCCACTTTCTTTTGCCCCGTCCTTCTTGCTTTCTCTCCAGCAAGGCATCCATGGCCTCCACCAGCACGGCTCCCATCCCGCGCAGCTCGCTGATTCGCTGCCGCACCACCTCGGCCAGCATTCGTTCACCGCGCGGCATCAGTGACACCATCACCCGCCGCCGGTCGTCCCGGCTGCGGCTCCGCCGCACAAGGCCGTGCACTTCCAGCCGGTCGAGCAACTCCACAGCGCTGTGATGCTTCAGCGCCAGCCTCTCTGCCAGCGTCCGGATGGTAGCTTCCACGCCTTCCGGAAGTCCGCGAATCGCCAGCAGCATCAGGTACTGTTGTGGCTCCAGGCCCGCTGTTCGCGCCGCCGCATCGCCTTCCCGCAAGAACAACCGTATGCGGTAACGCAACGCCGCCAGCGCCCGGTATTCCGCCGTGGTAATCTCTTTCGCCACCTTGTTAGTATATCGTACTACGATATGAGTGACTACCGCCGCGCGGCTCGCTGCTCCCTGTTCGCGGTTCTCTGCTTGCAGTTTGTTGTTTACTGGTCGCTGATCGCTGCTCGCCAATCACCGTCACACCCCAATCACCTCAAGCCTCACAGCTTCTTCCGAAACGCTTTCTGCGTCTTGTAATG
>JBGOTL010000178.1:0-4949 GCA_041476465.1 Candidatus Acidiferrum sp.
CGGCGCGCCGGAGTTTCTGCGCTCCACAAATGTTCCGGTCATCTGGCTGGATTCTCCGATCGAAGTGCTGCTCTCTCGCTGCATGACCATGACCGGGCGTCCGCTCTTCCGCGATGAAACAAGTTTTCGGGGCCTCCATGCGCAGCGCCTGCCGTCTTATCAATTGGCGGATTTTCGCGTGGACAGTTCCGGCGAGCCAGTAGCCGTCGTTGCGGAAATCCTGCGCCGTGGCATCGTCACCACAGGTGGCACGGAAGCACATCTGGTAGTCGAAAAACCAAATTCGTAAAAAACCGCAGTTAGAATAAGACGCGAAGATTTTATGAAGTTATGGGCCTGAGCGTTTCGGGGCGGGCGTTGGGCAGTCCGCTGGCTTGCTGTGGCGCGGCCACAGGTTCTGCGTGTTTGGCTCTCGGAGCAGGAGGATTCGGTGAAAAAAATGACATCTACACTTCGCTGCAAGGAGTTGCTCTGCCTGGGGCTTGTTTTGATTTTCATTGGCGCCACCCTGGGTCTCGCGGCGCAAAAAACCGCTGGCGCAGGAATTTTTGTTCCAGACAAGGGCAAACTCACGATCTTGCTCGAAGGGAAAACCGTCGGTCACGAGGAGTTTGAAATTTCGCCATCCGGCGCCGGCTGGCTGGCCAAGGGAACCACCGAAATAAAGCCGGCCGAGGGCCCGGCCACCCGCATCACGGGTTCTCTCGCCCTGCAAGCCGACGGCGCGCCGGTCAGCTACGAATGGAGTTCGCAAGCGGAAAAAACCAATGGCGCACACATCATTTTCGTCAACGGCGTGGCCAAAATTACGCTGGAGATGCAGGGCGCACGCCCCTTCCAGCAGGAATTATCGTTCGGCGCGCCACTCGTCACCGTGCTGGACAACAACCTCTACCATCAATACGCCGTCCTCGCGCGCGTGTACGACTGGTCCAAGCGCGGCGCGCAAACATTTCCAGTGTTAATCCCCCAGGAATTGACGCCCGGCACCATCACCGTGGAAGCCACCGGCGCGCTCACCGACGACGGAAAATCCTACGACGGCTTGCGCGTTACCACTTCCGACCTCGAAGTCATCTTGTATCTCGACGCCAAGCATCGCCTCTTGCGACTTGAAGTCCCCTCGGCAAAGGTCTCCGTCATCCGCGAATAGGCACGCACGCATAACACATTCAGCCGCGACACGCGGGTGTGGCCGCGAAAAAATTTTCCAAAAAAATACGGCGCGGCGCAACCCCTGGAGGTCACGCCGCGCCGCGAATCCGCGAGGCGATGCGTTCGAAACTAGCTATCGGGCGACGGGGCGCAGAAACGAAGGCGTACCGGGCCGCCGCAGCGGATAGCCCTGGGGTTGACCATGGGCGTGCGAGTGCGCAATCCCATTCGAATGGCTGGCATGGCCGATGTGGCCGTTCGTTCCGTTGCCATTCGACGACGCGGGCTGCGGGAGACGCGCCGGATTACCGATAGGGCGGAGGTTAATCGGAGCTGCGTTCACGTGATCGCTGATGGCATGGAGGCGCTTGAGGATCGACTGCCACTGTTCCCAATCGAGCTGCCGAAGAAACGGCCGTAGTCCTTGAATGAAGGGATCCTCGAGCAGCGCCTCACCATCCGATTCCGGGATGAAGAAGCGGTTCAGGCCGACGTTGAGCGCCGCGGAAATTTTTTCCAGGGTGCCGAGGCTCGGCGTCATCTGGCCGCTCTCGATGCGCGAGAGGTAGGAGCGCGAGACCTTGGAGCGCGATTGCAGCTGGCTCTGGGTCATCGTGCGCGATTCGCGCAACTGGCGAATGCGCTGCCCGATGTTCTCGACCGTCTCCTGATTGGCGAATTTGTTGGATATCGGCTCAGCGACTGTTTCCTCTGGAGCTTCCGGAGGAGGAATCAGGAACTCTAATCGCTGCGGCAAGGCGCGCACACAACGGCGGCAGTTATCCGTGCGCGTCCGGTACTGGACGAGACCACAGGTCTTACAGCGAATAACTTCCCTATCCAATTCTAGCGAATTCATGGTTTTTTTATCTGTTTGTGCGGACACCGGTGCTCCTTGCTGACATTTTTTCCGGCGTGCGGATAGGAGGAGGATCGTCGGAACGTGCTTCGTTGGGAAGGCAGTAACTGGCGCGAGAGGGAGTGTGTACCGAGCGACCTATTCTGTCAAGAGTATTTTTGGATATTTTTTTGCGGAACATCGGCAATCCCCTGCTCTCTACGCCAGGCTTTCGCTGTCCGCGGGTACAGCTCACGACATTTTCCGCAGCTGCTTGTGGATTACTCCCTCGTCCCATCTATTACTAGTGCTTTTACTTTGAATGCTTCCGCTCCCGCCCCGCGCTCGCCATCCAGCCAAGCGAGCAGAGCGAGAGCCTGCTCTTTCTTGTATCCTAGAAAGTGTGACCGCAAAGTCGAACAGCCCGGTCTTACCGGGGCAGACAACACGGACAAACATTGAGGGGGAAATAGCATGCCGTCCCGCGAAGACGCCTGGAAGCTGCTCTGTGAGTACACGGCATCAGAAAGTTTGCGCAAACATATGCTCGCTGTGGAAGCCTGCGTCCGCGCCTACGCCCGCAAAAACGGCGCCGATGAGGACCTCTGGGGCGTCGCCGCGCTGCTCCACGATTTTGACTACGAGCGCTGGCCCAACCATGCTCATGCTCCCGACAAGGAGCATCCTGCCCAGGGCGCCGCCATTCTTCGCGAGCTTGGCTACTCTGAAGAAATCGCGCGCGCGATTCTCTCGCACGCGGACTACTGCAACGTTTCCCGGCAGAGTCCCCTCGAACACACTCTCTTTGCCTGCGACGAACTTGCCGGATTCCTCACCGCCTGCGCTCTCGTCAGGCCCTCCAAGAGCATCCTTGATCTCGAGGCTGACTCCGTGAAGCGTCGCATGAAAGACAAAGCCTTCGCCAAGGGCGTCAGCCGCGACGATGTTCGCAAAGGCGCCGAAGAGCTTGGCATTCCGCTCGAAGAGCACATCGCCTTCTGCATCGGCGCACTCCGCGGACACGCCGATGCGCTCGGCCTCCGAGGCAGTATCGGCGCGCAGAGTACCTGAGCAGCCGTCATGGTGGTTTGCACACGGCTGAAAGCTCGCGGTGTCTGATGAAGGAAGGTATGCTGCGCCCCAAGGGATTTCCTGCAAGAGCAAAATCACGCTAGAATTGAAGGGCAATGCTTACCCAGATTGATGGCTTTGACGCGGCGGCGAGCAAGCACGCGCGGCGCAAGACGTATGGCGTGAACGTGGGCCACGTGCGCGTGGGCGGCGGCGCACCCATCGTGGTGCAGTCCATGACCAACACGGACACCGCCGACGTGGAAACCACTCTGCAGCAAACACTGGAGCTGGCCGAAGCCGGTTCCGAGATTGTGCGCTGGACCGTGAACGTGCCGGAGGCGGCAGCTGCGGTGCCGCTGATCAAAAAGCGCCTGCTGGATGCCGGCTGCAGCGTGCCAATCATCGGCGATTTCCATTACAACGGCCACGTGCTGCTCACGAAATATCCGGAGTGCGCTTCGGCGCTGGACAAATACCGCATCAATCCGGGCAATGTGGGCGCTGGCCAGCGCCGCGATGAACAGTTTTCCACCATCTGCGAAGTGGCCGTGGATCACGGGAAACCCGTGCGCATCGGCGTGAATGGCGGCTCGCTGAATCAAGAGCTGGTCATGCAGAAGATGCAGGAAAACACGGACAAGAACATCGGCAAGGAATCCGAGGAGATCATCAACGATTGCATGGTGCTTTCCGCTCTGCAATCAACCGAGCTGGCGCTGGAATCCGGCTTGCGCCATGAGCAAATCATTATTTCCTGCAAGACATCGCGCCCGCGCGATCTGATCACCGTGTACCGCGACCTCAGCGCAAAGACCGATCAGCCGCTGCATCTTGGGCTGACCGAAGCGGGAATGGGCACCAAAGGCCTGGTGTGGTCCGCCGCATCGCTTGGCGTGCTGCTGTATGACGGCATCGGCGACACCATCCGCATTTCGCTGACGCCGCGCCCCGGCGGCGATCGCCGCGAAGAAGTCTATGCCGCGTGCGAGCTGCTGCAATCGCTGGGGCTGCGCGCGTTTGCGCCCAGCGTGACGGCTTGCCCGGGTTGCGGGCGCACCACCAGCACCACGTTTCAGGAATTGGCGGAAAGCGTTCAGGGCTATATCCGCGACATGATGCCCGCGTGGAAAACGCAATACGAAGGCGTCGAAACCATGACCCTTGCGGTGATGGGCTGCATCGTCAACGGCCCGGGCGAATCGAAAGCCGCCAACATCGGCATCAGCCTCCCCGGCACCGGCGAAACCCCGCGTTGCCCGGTGTACATTGATGGGAAGAAGGACGTCACCCTCGAAGGCACGTATGACGAGCTGGCCGTCGCGTTTCAGAAGCTGCTCGATAATTACGTCGCCAGGAAATATCCCCGCAAGACAGCGGAAGTCACGCCGTCTGGCCGTTAAGGATCTTCTCGTGAAAATCAGCCGCGAAGATGTTGTGCGTGTAGCCGAACTGGCTTATCTCGACTTGAGCGAAACCGAGCTGGAGAGCTACCGCAAACAAATCGACGAGATCCTGGAATACATGGAGAAGCTCGATGAATTGGACACCTCCAACGTCGAGCCCATGGCCCAGGTGCTCACCGACGATCAGACTGCCGACGCTACACTGCGCGAAGACCTGGTGGTTCCCAGCGCGGTGGCCGAAGACATCCTGAGTCAGGCTCCCGATCCCGAGCCGCCCTACTTCCGCGTGCCCAAGGTCATCGAGCGATGACGGCAACGTGGACGATTAGCGGGGTGAAAGAAGCGCTTGCAGCGAAGAAGGTTTCCGCGCGGGAACTGGCGGCCGAGTACTTCAAGCGGATCGCGGCGCGCAATCCCAAATTGAACGCCTATCTCACCCTTTCCGAAGAGCGCGCGCAAAAGCAAGCCGCCCGCGTGGA
>JBGOTL010000179.1:0-4897 GCA_041476465.1 Candidatus Acidiferrum sp.
GTCAACATCCCACTGAATGGCATGTCCGGGGCGGCTGCGTGCGAGAAGCCGATCATTCCGACGGTAGTGGGGAGTAAGAGCAGCAGCCACCGCGCGGTTTCCGCGCCATAAAGACGCAATGCGAGCCACGCCAGGGCAAGCGTGGCAAGCAGCGCGGAGATAGCGCTCGGCAATCGCGCGGCGGCTTCGTTCGCGCCAAAGAGTCTCATGCTCAGTGCCGCGCCCCAGTAATAGAGCACCGGTTTTTCGAACCACGGCTTCCCGTAAAGACGCGGCGTTACCCAGTCGCCGCTTTCCACCATGTCTCGCGCGATCCAGGCGTAACGCGGCTCATCGGGACCAACGAACCCGATCGCGCCGAGATGGCTGAAATAACAAACGTACAGCGTCGCCACAATTAAGATCATCCAACCGATGCGTGCGGCCATCTTTGCCCAGGGTTTCTCGGAAAGCAGGGTGGCGTTTTGCGTCACGGGAAGTCGAGTCTAGCACTGAACCACTATCTTCGGACCGCGGACCTCTTGCATACTGTCGCACGAGAGAATGATGCGAGGATGGATGGAATACGCGGCCGCCTGGGTGCTCTTAAAGACACTCGGCCTGTTGCCTCGCGCGCTTGCGCGTGGTGTTGCGGCGCTGGTTGCGAGGCTGCTCTTCGCCCTGCTGCCCAAGCTTCGCAAGACAGCCATGTTCAACCTGAGGCTGGCATTTCCGGAATGGAATGATGCGCAGCGCAAGCGCGTCCTCCGCAAGATGGTTCGAAATCTCGGCTGGATGGCCGCGGAGTTTGCGCGCTTCCCGCGCTACACGCCGGAAAATATCGAAAAAGTGCTCATCCTCGATGGCCACGAAAACTTTCTTGCCGGACGCAGCCGCGGCAAAGGCGTAATTTATCTGACAGGGCACATCGGCGCGTGGGAGCTGTCGTCGTTTGCGCACGCTCTCTATGGATTTCCTCTCCACTACATGGCGCGCCCCTTGGATAACCAGCGAATCGACGCGCTCGTGAATCAGTATCGCGGACTTTCCGGAAACCGCCCGGTATTCAAAAATGAATCGGCGCGGGTAATGCTAAAAGTTTTGAAGGAGTCGGGGACCATCGGAATTCTCGCCGACCAGAACACCATGCCGGAGGAAGGCGCCTTCGTCGATTTCTTCGGTAAGACCGCGTGTTCCACCACTGGCATCGCGCGCGTGGCGCTGCATACGGAGGCGGCGGTGGTGCCGGGATATGCCTATTGGGACGAAAATATGCGCAAGTACCGTCTGCGGTTTGAGCCGCCGGTGGAACTGATTCGAACCGGCGACGTGGACCGCGATATTCTCGAAAATACTCAGCGGTTTGCAAAGGTCATCGAGGAAATTGTAAAGAAGTACCCCGATCAGTGGGTGTGGGCGCATGCGCGATGGAAGACGCGGCCGCGGGGTGAACCGCCACTATATGATTTTCTCTGAGAGGTTGAAACGAGACGAGACCTGCAACACGACGGGGAGATGAATCAGAGAGACCAGCGGGGGATGAAATGACAAGAACGGCAAGGGAATTGGCTGAGGCGCTGGGTGCAACACTCGAGGGTGATGCCTTGGTGGAGTTGCGCGGCGTGGCCGCGCCGGAGCGCGCCGGAGCGCGCGATTTGATTTATGTGGAAGCGGCGAAACATGCCGAGCGCGCGTGTTTGTCCGCCGCACGGTGCGTAATCGCCGCAGCGGGCGTCAAGCTGCCGGGAAAAACGGTGTTGCGCAGCGCGCAACCCAAGTTGGCGTTTGCAAAAGCCGCGGCGCTGCTCCTGGAACGAACACCGATTTCCGCTGGAGTGCACCCAACGGCTATTGTTGCGCCGCTGGCGCGCGTGGCGCCCGGCGCCAGCATCGGGCCCTACGCGGTGATTGGCGAAGACGCGCACGTTGGGCAGGCCACGCAGATCGGCGCGCACTGCGTGATCGGAGCAGGCTGTTGGATTGGCGAAAACTGCCGCATCCATCCCCATGTAACGCTCTATGGCGGCGTGCGCATCGGGCATCGCGTGGAGGTGCACTCCGGCGCGGTCATAGGAGCAGATGGTTTTGGATACGCTTTTGGCGAGGGGCGCTACTGGAAATTTCCGCAAGCGGGAATTGTCGAGATTGCCGACGATGCGGAGATTGGCGCGAACACCACGATTGATCGCGGCTCGTTGGACGACACGCGCATCGGCGAAGGTGTGAAGCTGGATAATCTCGTCCACGTGGGACACAACGTGCAAATTGGCGCGCATACCGTGATCGCTGCGCAGACCGGAATCTCTGGTTCCTGCACCATCGGGAAGCACGTGGTCATTGGTGGTCAGGCCGGGTTTGGCGAACACTGCACGGTGGAAGACGGCGCCATCCTCGGTGGCCAATCGGGAATTTTGGGCGGTAAGATCATTCGCACCGGACAAACCGTGTGGGGCACTCCCGCGCGCCCGCTCAATAAGTTCAAGGAACAATTTGCCTGGGTTTCGCGGCTGCCGGAGCTCGCTTCCCGCATCAAATTACTTGAGGGAAAAATTGCCGGAAAATAACACCAACGCTCCGCCACTCTGGCGCGTGATGGTCATCGGCGGGCACACTCGAAACATTGGCAAGACGCAACTCGTGTGCGATGTGATCCGCGCTTTTCCACAAACCCACTGGATAGCTGGAAAAATCACGCAATACGGCCACGGCGTCTGCGCACAAAACGCAGAGAATTGCGGCTGCGCTCCCTATGAGCATTCTTGCGCCTTCGATTGGGAAACGCGCGCGGACACGGGAACAGACAGCGCGCGATTTCTGGCCTCGGGAGCACAGCGTTCGTTCTGGCTGCGCACCAAGCAGGGTTTCTTAGCGGAGGGAATGCCTTTGCTGCGGGATGCGCTGCAAGATTCCGCGCCCGTTCCGGGGCAGGAGCCGTCTGTTCTCATCGTGGAAAGCAATTCGCTGCTGCAATTCCTCAATCCATCGCTCTATTTCGCGGTGATTGATCCGGCTCAAGAGGATTTCAAGGAATCGGCGCAAGTTGCTCTGGATCGTGCCGATGCCCTGGTTCTTCGTGGAAGTGTGGACGCGTCCCCCAATCCCGCGCCTCTCTGGATGAAGCTCCCGGCCAACTTGTTGCGACTCAAGCCGTCGGTTTACCAACGGGAAGGCGAAAGCCTTCCTGAGCCGCTATGGGCCTTGGTGAATAGGGTGCTGGAAGCCCCGGGGAGTGTAAGAATCTGACAACGAATGGGTGACGCATGAGCATCTTAGCCGTTGACCGATAGCGACAACGCGGCGATAATTTAGTAGTACTTTTGCAATCTGGATTCTTTCGCGCGTGCCGCTTCTTTTCGGGAAGTGACACGGAACACGGCAGTTAGCGACGATCAATGGGCGCGTTGTCAGCCCTGTCCGTCGCACGGAACATTAGTTTTGCTCGGGGGGCGCATAGATGGCTTCGTTTGCTCGCATGGGAGAGGTACTTTCTGCCTCGCCGGCGCCTTTGCCGTGGCAAGAGCAGAATTGGGCGCAGCGCCTCGAGCAATCCATCGAGCGCGGTGCAACTCATCTCCTTTCCCTGCAGGATGCTCGCGGCTACTGGCAAGGCGAACTGGAAGCCGATTCCACCCTCGAATCCGATTACATTTACTACCTTCACGTTCTCGGAAAAGCCGATCCCCTGCGCATCGCCAAGCTCGCGAATTATGTCCGCGGGCGCCAATTGGCTGATGGCGGTTGGAATATTTATCCGGGCGGCCCCTCTGAACTGAACGCCACCTGCAAGGCCTATTTCGCTCTGAAATTGGCTGGTGACTCTCCTGACGCTGCGCATTTGGTCCGGGCGCGCGAGGCCGTCCATCGCTTGGGCGGACTCGAACACACGAATTCCTACGTTCGTTTTTACATGGCGTTGGTTGGCGCCGTGGGTTGGGAGCTGGTTCCCGCGATTCCACCCGAGCTGATGCTTCTTCCGAACTGGTTCTATATCAACCTCTACGAAATGTCTTCCTGGACGCGCGGCATTGTGGTCCCCATGGCGATTCTCTGCGCGCTGCGGCCGCATTGGCGCCTTCCCCAGCATGCGCGCGTCGACGAGCTTTTCAAGGATCCTTCGCGAAAGACAGCTGCCTTTGACTGGAGCGAGGACCTTCTCTCCTGGAAAAATTTTTTCCTGGCGGTGGATCGCGGGCTGAAGCTCTACGAAAGACTGCCGTGGAAGCCGCTGCGTCAGCGCGCGCTTCGTGAAGCCAAACACTGGATGCTCGAGCACCTCGAGCGCACCGAAGGCCTCGCCGCGATTTATCCCGCGATGATGAATTCCATCTTTGCGTTGATGGCCCTGGGCCACGGCCCGGACGATCCTCTCACCTGGCGCGAGATCAAGGAATTCTCGCGGTTTGAAATAGAAGAAGGCGACACCATCCGCCTCCAGCCTTGCGTCTCCCCCGTTTGGGACACCTGCATCGCCATGGTCTCTTTGCAAGAAGCAGGCCTTCCGCCGGATCATCCTGCGCTTGTAACTTCCGCCGAGTGGATTCTTTCCAAGCAGATTCTGGGTCCCGGCGACTGGCAGGTGAAGAACAAAGACGCGGAGCCGGGTGGCTGGGCGTTTGAATTCCGCAATGATTTTTACCCCGACGTGGACGACACCGCATTTGTCCTGATGGCTTTGCAGCGGGTCAAATTTCCCGATGCCAAGCGCATGGAAGGTGCCATGCGCCGCGGCATCCAGTGGCTGATCAGCATGCAAAATCGCGATGGCGGCTGGGGCGCCTTCGACCGCGACAACGATCGTAAATTCCTCTGCAACATTCCGTTCGCCGACCACAACGCCATGATCGATCCTTCGACCGCGGACGTAACCGCGCGCGTCCTGGAGTGTCTGGGGCGCTTTGGATGGACCGCCGGACACCCA
>JBGOTL010000180.1:0-4763 GCA_041476465.1 Candidatus Acidiferrum sp.
GCTCGACCGTCTTTTTAGAAGCTATTTCAGCCTGACCAGCGTGACAAATGAAACGCCGGCGACAGACCCCGGCAAACGGAGCGGAGGATTCGATTTTCAATACCGGGTTCCATTCTTGCGCAAGTGGCTGACGCTTTACAGTGATTCGATTGCCGCCGACGATCCTTCCCCATTGGCCGCTCCGCGGCGCGCGGGATTCAGCCCGGGGATCTATGTGCCGCAGTTTCCCAGACTTCCTAAACTCGATCTCCGCGTCGAGGCCGCCAGCACCAATGTCGATCAGCCGCGCCTTGCGAACGGGCATTTCATCTATTGGGACGGCTACTATCACAATGCTTACACCAATCGCAGCAACCTGATGGGCAGCGCCGTGGGCCGGGACGGCACGGAAATTCTGGCCGCCAGCCGGCTATGGCTGGGAGCCAGAAACTCACTGCGCTTTGGCTATCGCCACGCACAAGTTGATGCGCGGTATGTTCCGAACGGGGGAACCATCAACGATGCTTCCATTCGCGCCGATCTTTGGCCGCATTCCAACTTGGGGGTGACCGCGATGGTTCAGGTGGAGCGCTGGAAATTTCCGCTGCTTGCGCCGGGCGTCCAGCAAAACGTTTCGGGTTCCCTGCAATTTACTTACTGGCCCGCCGCGCATGCGCACTGAACGGCGGAAACACCGTCATTTCTGGTCCGCCCGGGACCCACTTGCGCCGCTGGTTTGCCCATGAGAAAATTGCAAAGTTGCCTTGGGCTTGTCCCAACGTGCTCCTACGCAATGGGGCGGTATCGTCTAGGGGTTAGGACGCCAGGTTCTCAACCTGAAAACCGGGGTTCGATTCCCCGTACCGCTACCAAACTTTTTCCACGCTACCAAATTCTTCCCAGCCGCTAATTCAAGAACTCAAGAGCTCTTTGCATTCCTTCGCGAAACTCACTTGGCGGGGCAATCAGGCTGATGACCAGGTGGCCTTCCGACGGAAAATCGTAGAAATGCCCGGGATGGACCAGCACGGCTCGCTCGCGCAGAAGAGCGATTGCCAAGTCTTCGTCGGATCGTGTGGCCGGCACGCGCAATACCGCGCACCAGCCGCCCTCCAAATCCAGCCGCTCACATGATTTCTGACGGGCGAGCTGCCCGCCAAGCTCATCCAGGTTTTTTCGGATGCGCTCCAGCAACTGCGGCTGAACGGTCCTGCGCTGTTCGAGAAGCACAGGCATGGCCAGCTGCACCGGCGCGTTCATGGACAAGTAGGTGTCGGAAATGATCTCCAGCCGGGCCAGCGCCTGTTTGCGTTGTTCTTCCGGGCCGCTGATCACCAGCCAGGCAGCCTTCATTTGCGGGAGTCCAGAGATTTTGGATAGTCCGCTCAAGGTAAACGTGAGCGCTTCGCGGTGGGAGGCAAACGTCGGGCGCTTCGCGCCGTTGTGGGCGTAATCCAGAAAAACTTCGTCAGCAATCAACGCCAGATTTTTCTCCCGGCAAAATCCGCCGAGCATGGCGCGTTCTTCGGGCCGCAGGAAGGAGCCGGTGGGATTATTCGGATGCACCAGCAAGATCGCGCGCGTCCTCGGGGTGACCGCCCGGGACAAAGAATCGAAATCCAGCAACCAGCCATGGGCGTAGAGCAGGGAATAAGGAACCAGCTTCAGATCCTGAATGTCCGCGAGGAAATCAAACAGCGGGTAGCTGGGCTTGGGCACCAGCACTTCGTCGCCGGAGTCGCAGAGCAAACGGAAAACGAAAGAATACGCTTCGCTGGTGCTGGTGGTGAGGATGATCGATTCGGGATCTGCATCCGCCAGGTGATGCGCTTCGCGATAGTAGCCGGCCACTGCTTCGCGCGCGGTGAGTAGCCCTTTCGGATCGGGGTCGTAGCTGAGCGCGGCGGCATCTTGAAAGGCGGCAAGAATCGCGGCCGCGTCGTAGTGCAAACCGCACCGCGTGGGATTGGAGACGGTTAGATCGAAAATGTGGGTCCCGGCCGCGCGAACTTCCTGCTGCGCTTCAGTGAAGCGGTTTTGCGTGAGCTGCCAGCCGGTGCGTTTGGAGAACATGAGATTGTTATTGAGGGCTAGCATACCGGAATCCTGGCGTTCCGAAATGGGAAGGAACCCCCCACCCCCCACCGATTTGTACGGATATCAAAAGAAATGGGTTGCGAAAAAAGGGGTTTGTAAAGATATGAAAACAAAGGGGGCACAAAACCGGTTGAAGGTTGAAAGTAGAAAGTTGAACGCTGTACCCCCCACCCCCCGGTTGTGTAGGCAAGTGTGCGCGGCGAATTCAAAGGAAAGGGGTTAAAGGGCGTTGTGTTGAACCAGGATGGGAGTGGATGGCGAGGGAGGGAGGGAGAGTGAGTGGTGGGATGAGAGAGGAAGATCCGAGACGTCACGAGTCATGATAGCACGGAAGAGTGCTGATGTCAATACATTATAATTATTGATGAGTATCCATTCGAATGAGTTGTGGAAAAACGTGAAGAAGTCCAAAGTGAAAACCCGCACCCTTGAAAAACCACAAGGGATGCGGCACCCAAAGTCGTCTCCGTGGCCAACCTCTGCGCCACCCGCCCCTTGGTAGAGTCATGGTGTTCGTTTTTTCTTTTCAGATTCCTTCAGTCTCGTTGCTAGGATTTCAACAAAAGCGATGACGTGATTCAGTGCACTAATCGCTTGTGGCCCGTCGTAGTCCTTATGAACATGCATGACAAAATTTCTCCAGGCATCTTTGAAGTACCCAAATTCAAGATTTGCCTGGCAATAAAACGCTAGTTCTTCATTTCGTTTCTTGGTCTGCTTTTGACTGCGAAGCCCAACTATTCTCTCATCGATCTCTCGGTGCAGTTCCCCCCAAGTTGAAAACTGAACCTCTTTAGATAGTTGGACCCGTAATTCTTTGGCCAGCACTCGGAACGGTTTTTCAAGTGCCCTCATCGAATGAAAAACTGAAGCCGTATTTAGCCCGCACGCGTAGCAAGACCCTGCCTCTGTAATCTCCTTCAGCGCTGAAGAAAAATTCTCGGAGGCTAGTGGTTTCAGTAGATTATTCTTGTCGTAGAATCTTGCCTCTTCCGGTGGGAGGAACATGAACAACTGCTCACGTAGTTCAAGCACTATGATGCTGTGCAATTCGTTCAGCTTGACGGCCAGAGTGCTATTAGCCATTCCGTGCAATTGATTTCGTATTTCTGAAATGTAGCCGGAAGAGACCCGCAGATTCACCCCTGAGCAAAGACGGCTGATACTCGCGAGGAGCCCGGGCAAAGCACCCTTTTTCCTTTTCAATGCCTTGCGGTCTGCATCTGTTTTCGCCAACTCTTGCTTCATGTTGGCTAGCAAAGAGCCCAATATGTAGTACGTTACAGCATGGAATGGCTTCATGTCCCACCGGCAAACATAGTAATTATGTCCGTCGCAATCTTCGCTCCGGCCACTCTCTTAGTTAAGTATATTATTGCCCAAATTTGAAGGTTGAAGTTCAGGAATGGGGATCCGGGCAGGAAAGCGGAAAATCGTGGGAAAAGAGCGGGGGCAATAGACGGAGGAAAATTCAAAGGTTCCAGGTGCGAAACCGGCACCCGGGGCACCCGGCCGCCGGAGCAAGAACTTGCAAACCCTCGGGGAAAGCTGGCCGACCCGACTTGAACACGGTGATCATTTTTCCTGTTCAATGCCGCCCAATTTCCTCAATTGCTCAAAGAACTTGTGCAGAGCCGCTGATCGATCCCAACCTTGCAGGCCATCTACGGGAACGCGCGAGAACGATTGTGGGAATTGGTCAAGTACCTTTCCGTCCTTCACCGAAGAGAAAGAGCGTTCGTATCTCCAAATCTCGCCTGTTTGCGTATCGATTAGAAAAAGGGCTTCTTCGAAGGCCTCACCTGTTTTAGTTTCGTATGGAGCCTTGGCAGGGAAAAGTTGGTATCGCTGAATGTTTTGCTGCGGGGCATTAGCAGAAGGTTTTTGTTGGCCCGACTGAAGCGATGCAGCCAGAATTAGAGCGCCCGCCAAAGCCATATTTCTCATCACCGCACCTCAGGTTTTTCAAGGGAACTCGGCCCGACAACATATTCCGAACGCGCAATCTATTCCAGGGTCGGTGGCTGTGTCAGAATTTCCAAGGTCTTGGATTGACAGCAGCATACGATGAGAGCATACCACTGCTGTAATTCACCGGGGAGTGAAGAGAAGAGGGTGCCCACACCCCTTTCCGGCGATCTCACCAGAGATTATTGATCCGCGAGGGTGTTGTGTTGGCGGACCGCCTCAGAAGGCGGCCCCTACAACAGCCAAAGCAGGGCGCGATGTATCGTGCCCCTACACAAGCAAAGATGCCGGGCTTCCCGACACAAGTCGACGGGATCCCCACAAAACGGGGCAAAGCCCGGCGCTACAAAAACTACGTCTTGACGAATTTGTGCGTTGCGGTGATGCCTTTGGCTTCGGTAACGATGATGGTTTGGCCTGCGGCAACATTGGATAAGCGATCGATTTGGCCGCTGGGCCAGCGGATTTCGATGCTGTCGGCGTGGTCGTACTGGGCCAGGCCGAAGGTAAGAACCAGTTCGCTGGCGGATAAGTAGCTGGAGCCGCTGCGCAACATCTGCGTTTGCGTTTCTCCTGAGACGGTGACACGGACGACCGCGCCGATTCCGTCACGATTGGATTTTGTTCCGACGAGCTTGATGCGCAGGCTTTTGTTGACGGGGCCGGTGGCTGGGGCTTCATTGCGAAATAAATAGATCGGGCCGCCATTTGTGGAAAGC
>JBGOTL010000181.1:0-4744 GCA_041476465.1 Candidatus Acidiferrum sp.
CGCCGTAGACGGTGAGGGGCTGGCCGCTTAGGGCCTGATACACGAAATTCGGCAGCGCGCGGCCGTCGTTCAGCCGCATGCGTGGCCCGTAGGTATTGAAGATGCGCACGATGTGGGTATCCACGCCGTAATGCCGGTGATAGGCCATGGTGACTGCTTCGGAAAAGCGCTTGGCTTCATCATAAACGCTGCGCGGCCCGATAGGATTTACGTGGCCCCAGTAATCTTCGCGCTGCGGCGAGACTTCCGGGTCGCCATAGCATTCGCTGGTCGACGCCAGAAAAAATTTAGCGTGTTTCGCATGCGCCAGGTCGAGGGCATGCATCGTGCCCAATGAGCCAACTTTCATGGTTTCGATTGGATGCTTTAGATAATCCGGCGGGCTCGCGGGCGAGGCAAAATGAAACACGTAGCTTACCTGGCCATCCACGTGGATCGGTTCGCTCACGTCCGCGCGTTTAAAGTGAAATTTCGGCGCGTTCTTCAAATGACTTAGATTGTTTTCATCGCCGGTTATCAGGTTGTCCAGCGCGAGCACCTCCCAACCCTCCGCCAGCAGCCGGTCGCAGAGATGCGATCCTAGAAATCCCGCTCCGCCCGTGACTACAGCGCGCATGCATCCTCCAGAGATTGCATAAATTAGAGTGTAGCGTGCCCGGACTCGCTTGGCCACGATTGACCGCACCGGTGGCGAGAGCTACCATGCGCACTCCGTGATGGATATCGCCGAAAACGCTGTTTCACCAGCAGGCACGAGAGCCCGGTGGCGCTGGATTCTCGCGGGGCTCGCAGCCGCGCTCCTCGCAGCGGGGATGACCGTGTTTTATGGAGTGGGCCGCTGGCTGGTTGTCGAAGACCCACTGGAAAAAGCAGAGTCCATTGCCGTGCTGAGCGGGCGCGTGCCCGTTCGCGCTGAAGAAGCGGCGCACCTATATCGCGAACGATATGCTCCGGAGGTCTGGCTGACCCACGCAACCGAACCTGGCGCCACGCTGGCAACCATGGGCATTTCCTACGCTGGGGAGGAGGATTACAACCGAGAGGTTCTGATTCATGGTGGTGTGCCAGACAACGCCATCCACATTCTGGAACCTCCGATCGTCAACACCGCAGATGAAATGGGCGCCATCGCTTGGGCGCTAGACCATTCCAAAGGCCGTGTGGTCATCATCGTAACCACGAAAGCGCACACGCGCCGCGCTCGATCGCTCTGGCGCCAACTGGCTCGCACCCACGGCCGTGCGATCGTGCGGGCCGCCGAAGCCGATCCTTTCGATCCTGTTCATTGGTGGCGCAATACCAGCGATGCGCTTGATGTTTTGCGGGAAGTGCTGGGCCTGTTGAATGCCTGGGCAGGCTTGCCGCTCCATGCGGCAAAGTGAGTTGACCGCTTCGCGGTCACACTTGCAAAGTCCCCTCTCAGAGAAAGAAAAACCGTCTCCGCTTCGGCCGCCCGGTCCCGTCCGCGACTTCGGGGACATGCGGTATCGGAAAACCATCGAACGCCGCCAGCGGGTTCTCCACGAACAACGCCTGTGCTTTTTCTCTGCTGAATTGTGCTTGTACAACGTCATAGGCAGGCTGAAGTTTGTGAGGCCTGGTTGTGGTGTTGTGAGCATCGCTGGAAACGAAATGAATCAACCCCTGGCCAATCCACCGCTGTGCATCCTCTTTCGCGCCAGACCCGAAAGCCCCAGTCAACGAGCCGCCGGTAACTTGCGCATAACACCCCTGCCGCACCCACTTCACCAGCCTCTCCGGCTGCGCTCGCAGTATGCCATTGCGTTCGGGATGCGTGACGATGGGGCGAAGCCCGGCAAGCTGCAATTCATGCAGCATCTCGTCCATCGCCGGCGGGATGGAAAATTCATTGAACTCCACCAGGAGATAATCTTTTTGGTTGATGCAAAATCTGGCTGTATCCTGCCGCAGAGCCGCGTAATTTTCCGGGTCCAGGTGAAAATCACAGCCTGTTGCCAGCTTCAGCCGGCCGCCGATGCGCTCCTGCAACTCATCCCGCAACTTTCGAACCCGTGGATAGTTGAAAGAATATTCGCTGCTCAAGTGCGGCGTGGCTACCGCATGGGTAATCCCATCGGCGATAGCCATTTCTGCCATGGCTATGGCATCTTCCATGGTTCTTGCGCCGTCATCCAATCCCGGCAAAATGTGACAATGCAGATCGACCATATTCCCCTGAGCTTTCTACTTCTAAGTGTGACCGCAAAGTCGAAGATCCCGGCCTTGCCGGGGCGGTCAACGTTTGGCGCGACCGCATAGCGGTCAACGTACCCACGCCGCCAGCGCTTGCCACGCGCCCAACACAAACAGGAAGCCCGCAAATATCTGCCGCATCCGGTAGGGCGCTATTCTCTTAGCTAGATATCCACCTGCGAGACCCCCGAGAAAAACCCCTGGGATCAGGAGGAGCCCCGTCCGCAATGAGACATGCCCAGCTTTCCAGTACGTCAGAAACGCCAGTATGCCGGTCGGAGGAATCAGCGCCACCAGACTCGTACCCTGCGCCCGGTGCTGGGTGAACGCAAAAAATAGTCCGAGCAACGGCACCAGTAAAATACCACCGCCAACGCCGACCATGCCGGATACGACGCCGCAAACGCAAGCGACCAAGAATATCCCGGCGAACTGTCTCCCGTCCTCAGGCACTCGATTTCTCTCCGGGTGCGCCAGCAAGCCCGGCGTCTGCCGCGGTTTTTCCCAACAGTAGAAACGCCGCCAGCATCAGAAAGCACCCAAAATAGCCCTGCAGGTGACGCGAAGACATGGGCATGGCAATCAGGCTACCTGCGTATCCGCCCAGCAGGATGCCAATCGCGCACAGAATTCCCGCGCGCAAATCAACTTGTCCTTGTTTCCAATATTGGCGCAACGCGCCCAATCCAACCGGCGGCAACAGTATAAGAAGCGAAGTGCCTTGCGCGGTGTGCTGGTCCATCCGCAGCAGGTAAACCATCGCCGGCACGAGAAGTACTCCCCCGCCGATGCCGAAAAGCCCCACAAGAACCCCAACTACAAGTCCCAGCGCCAGGAGGAGAAGAATCGTCATGGAGTGGTAATTGTGCTCATTTCAGGATCCACATGGAGTACCTGCAACCCATCTTGCCCCGTCTCGCTGCCAGGGGCAACCCCAGCGAAATAGGAATATTCATCAACACCGCCCATGGCCTGCTTTTGGTGCGCCTTGGGAACCTGTTATAGTTGTGTGTCTTTTGTCCCATCGGCCACGCGGC
The DNA here is from genome assembly GCA_041476465.1 of Candidatus Acidiferrum sp. Taxonomy (GTDB): domain Bacteria; phylum Acidobacteriota; class Terriglobia; order Acidiferrales; family UBA7541; genus Acidiferrum. The sequence continues at coordinate 3,252 of JBGOTL010000181.1, forward strand.
CTGTATTACCCTCTAGGATACTTAGGAGCGCGACGCGACTCATGGCAACTGACCGGAAACCTGAATTTTTTAAAGGTGCCCAGCTTAAAGTAGCTATCATTGGCTGCGGCTATGTAGGTCTCCCGCTGGCTTTGCGTTTTGCCGAAGCTGGTCACAAAGTCACTGGATTTGATACCGATCCGGGCAAAATCAACATGCTCAATGCGGGCAAATCTTACATCGAGCACATTCCGCAGATCAAAATTCAGCAGTTTGTGAATAGCCGCCATTTCAGCGCAACCACCGACTTCACGCGCCTGAAAGAAGCCGATGCCATTCTTATCTGCGTGCCCACTCCTTTGAACGAATATCGAGAGCCGGATTTGAGCTACGTCGAAAAGACTGGGCTTTCCATTCAAGCGCATCTGCAAAGGGGCCAGCTCGTCGTTCTGGAATCCACGACCTATCCCGGAACGACCGAGGAACTTCTTCTCCCCATACTGGAGAAAAGCGGGTTGCGCTGCCCCATCGGCACAGGTCCGGAGAACGAAAATGTTGCCGGCGATTTTTTCCTGGCATTTTCGCCGGAGCGCGAAGATCCCGGCAACAAGCAATTCGGACTGGCGCAGATTCCTAAAGTCGTTGGTGGCGTGAATCCGCCAAGCGGCCGCGCCGCAGTGTCGCTTTACGCGCAGGTGGTCGCAAAGGTGATTCCGGTCAGCTCCACCCGCACCGCGGAAATGGCCAAGCTTCTTGAAAACATCTTCCGCTGCGTGAACATCGCGTTGGTCAACGAACTGAAACTACTCTCTCTCCGCATGGGTGTGGATATCTGGGAAGTGATCGATGCGGCTTCCACCAAGCCGTTCGGCTTTATGCCATTTTATCCCGGACCCGGACTGGGCGGACATTGCATTCCCGTGGATCCCTTCTATCTTTCCTGGAAGGCCCGCGAATATGATTTTTCCACACGGTTCATCGAACTGGCTGGCGAAATCAACGTTGCCATGCCATATCATGTCGTCGATTCCATCGCTGCTGCGCTTAATGATCACAAAAAGAGCCTGAAGGGATCGAAACTCCTGATTCTTGGGGTGGCTTACAAGAAGGATGTAGACGATTTACGCGAATCCCCCACGCTGAAGATCATGCAAATTCTTCAGCAGCGCGGGGGGCAATTTGACTACAACGACCCATATTTCCCGCAGCTGCACAAAATGCGGCACTACAACTACGAAAACATGAAATCCGTGTCGCTGAATCCGCAGACGCTCGGAAGTTACGATGCGGTGATTATCGCCACCGACCATTCGAGTTACGACTACGTGGCGATCGTGGATGCCGCCAAACTGGTCGTCGATACGCGCAACGCAACACGCCGTGTGATGCGCCACCGCGAAAAAATCGTGCTCTGCTAGGCTGAAATGACCTCGTCTGCCGAAGAGATTCGCCGCCAGCTCGAGGAAAGCGCTCGCGTCAAACAAAGTTTTTCCAATGAACTCATCGAGCGGATC
>JBGOTL010000182.1:0-4723 GCA_041476465.1 Candidatus Acidiferrum sp.
CAGCTGCAGCGATTTGCCGACACGATTGCCCGGCTTGCTGAAGCCGGGCAATCGTACAACGCTCTTCCAGTGACAGTTGTCCGTAGGTTTCCATGGCAACACGACCTTATCAGCCTGTTGCACTTCGTTTGTGAACTTACAAGGACCTCAACGGAAAATCCAAGCACGCACTGTTCCCTGAGGTGCCGAGGCTATTCGACCAGGATCCCCTCTGGACGGCGCGTCAGGCGCTCGTCTTTTTTGCGCTGGCTTCCTCGGGCAGCGCCAGTGTTTCCTGCGCGGCTTCGAGCTGAGGCTGATCCGTACTGGCGGCCAGCATACCTTCCAGCGTGTTATGCGTCTTTTCCAGGCGCTTATCCGCTTCGCTGTAGCTTTGTTGCGCGTTTTTCAAGTGCGTTCCCAGTGTTTCAAAGACCTTTGTGAATGTTCCCATCTGTTTCTCCAGCCCATTGAGGTTGGCTTGCAGGCGACGCGCATTTTCCTCGATCTGCATGCCCTTCAAGCCCATGACGATCACGCGGAGATGAGCGTACAAGGTGTTTGGAGAAACCGCCATGACGCGCTTGTCGCGGCAATACTCATCGAGTTGCTGGCCTTTGCTGTCCGGAGTCATCAAAAGTTCGTAGTAGACACTCTCCGAGGGTACGAACATCAGGGCAATGTCGAGAGTGCCTTCGTCGGGAACGATGTATTTCTTGGCGATGGCATCCGCGTGGAGTTTGACGGCGGTGGCAAAAGCCTTACGAGCCTCGTCGCCTTCGGCGGCAATGCGGCGGAACGCATCGAGCGGGAATTTGGAATCGATGGCCATGAGTTTCTTGTCGCGCAAGAAAATCACCGCGTCCGCCGCTTCGCCGCTGGAAAAGTGGAACTGCGTGGCGTATTGCGAGGACGACAGGGAATCCTCAAGCAAGCGTTCCAGCGTGACTTCGCCAAACGAGCCGCGCGACTTCGCGCCGCCCAGGATGCCTTCCAGCGTTTGCGCCGTCTGCGACATCTGCTTTCCCGCTTCCTGTACTTCACCGAGTTGTTTCTGGATCAGGCCGATTTGATCGCGGGTATTCTTCAGCTCATTGGCCATGGCGGTCTGACCCTGCGAGCTGATGGTCGCGGAATCCTTCACGCCGTCTTGCAGGGCTTTGGTGACGCCTTCGAGGCGCTGCGCCACGGTACTTGCGATGGCCTCCAGCTTTCCGCTGCTTTGTGCTTGCGTTGATGCGCTGGTTTGCAGGTCGCGGCGGAGTTCCGTCATCTGCGTCTCAAGAAGCGCGCTTCGCTTTTGGCCTGCGGAAGCTTGCAGCGCAAGCCACACCACCAGCGCGAGCATTCCGATGGCGACAATGGCGATGAGCACAGGGTTCATGTTTTCTCCCGGTTCGTAACCGGGAAAGGTAACTCTACTGTACTGTAAAGCATCATGTTCTTGTAGCGCCGGGCTTTTTTACCACGGCCCTAGCGGGGCCCCAGGTTTGTGGGACGCGCCATATGCGTCCCGGTATTGTGTACCGGGAGTCCCGACGATTCCTGTCGGGAAGCCCGGCATCTTCGACGCTTGCCTGTGTAGGGGCCGCCTGGAGTTTATCCCGACTCCCGTCGGGAAGGCGGTCCGCTCATGTAGTGGCGGGCTTTCCCCCGGTTTGTGGGGATCCCGACGATTCATGTCGGGAAGCCCGGCATCTTAGCGTATGCGGAAGGTGGAAAGGCTCGAAAACCGCAAAGTCAAAAACCGCACACGCAAGACAGGCTTGCTGGGGTATCCAGGCCTACTCAGTCCGTTATCTTTGGGCCATCCGCCCCACACCCGCTTTAAAAAATCTGAAGGCCGACTGGAACACAGTCGGCCTCTTAACACCGGGTTAGTTTCGCTAGTTTTACGCCGAGCGACGGCGGCAATCCCCGACGGCAACGATTGTCAGAAGGTCCAGAACCCGGGCGAGAGTACAGACCAGTCTCGCGGCCGCTTTTCCGGTAGCCACATCAACAGGGATACTGTCGATGCGCTAAGGACGCGTGGTCTTCGAAGCAAAGCTTCCCACGGCGAGCCAGCAATTTGCCCTCACGTTGCCAGGGCTGAAAATCCCGATGCTAGCTGCACCGCTGACGACGGGACTCGTTCAAGAGTGCCAGAAGTATTCTCTTCATGGCGCACCTCCTGAGCGGAGTCTCACGCTCGAGAAGATTCTAACAGAAGACGAACCTAAAGCGAACATTAATTCACGCTTCGCGCCGGAAAATTCTCTTCCGCGCCACTTACCTGGTGAGTGATAATCAGCCATGCCCTACGAATGGCAAGCTGCAATAAGACCGGTCACGCCGCGCATTTACGTGTGCGGCTACTGCGACCAAAACGTCGGCCCAGACTGCGGGTGGTGGACGAAGAACACCAAGCCACAGGCTTGGATCTACTTGTGCTCCCTTTGCGGCAAGCCCACGTTCTTCGACGTCGGGGACGAGCAGTACCCAGGAGCTCCCTTTGGAAACAATGTAGCGTCAGTTTCGAAAGACGTCGGAGTCTTATATGCCGACGCGAGGTTTTGCATGACGGTGAACTCGTTCACGTCTGCCGTGCTGACCTGCCGCAAGCTCTTGATGCATATCGCCGTCGAAAAAGGAGCGCCGATCGGAAAGTCGTTCTTGGATTATGTGGAGTACCTCGCGGATAAGCACTATGTACCGCCGGACGGCATGGGATGGGTGGACCAAATTCGAAAGAAGGGGAACGAAGCGAACCACGAGATCAAAATCATGTCCCGCGATGATGCGGAAGAGCTGATCGAGTTCTCGGAGATGCTGCTCAAGATCGTGTACGAGTTCCCCGCCAAAGTGCGGCCACCAGCCGGGCCGTAGCAGCCTTGCAGGACGGGTGGCTCGGGCGTAAAGTCCGAGAACGACTCTGGGTTCCCCATTCATGCGCAGCGCGCAGTTTGCGCCCCGAACGATGTTACGGGGCATGAGTGGGGTTTTTGACTTTGACCCTTTTTACACTTTTCCACATCCCGTTCGTACGTTTCTATATGGTCCACGTCGAACGCTAACCCGCCGCCAACTTCTCCAGCCGTTCCAGCGTGTCGGGATACTTGCGCACCAGAAGAACTAGCGCGCTGGCCTGAGGATTCGGCTTGGCCCGGCCCTGTTCCCATTTCTCCAACGTTCTCTCGTTGATCCGCAGCTTTCGCGCAAACACCGCTCGTGAACACCGCATCTTCTCCCGCGTCTCGCGGATAAACTTGGAATCCACCGCCGGAAGCGGCGTTGCTTCCTCCCTGTAACTCCGCAGCGTCAGCTTTCCTTCGCGATGCTTCTTCATCGCGGCTACGCCGCGCATCAATTCGCCGAATATCTTTCTCTTGGCCATTACCGTTTTCTCCTGGCAGCGTCACGCGCTTTGCATTCGAGATCGATTGCTGATCTCAGCGCCTTCTTTTCTCCCAGCGTGAGGTCCGCCGCTTCATTCTTGCCGTACAACGTCATCAGCCAAATCTGATGATCCGCGGCAAAGTGGTAGTAGATCACCCGCAGGCCCCCTCGCCGTCCTTTACCCCGCTTCTTGTCCGCCCAGCGTATTTTTCGGAATCCTCCCGTCCCGGGCATCAAATCCCCCAGCTCCGGTGCAAGTCCCAGCTTTTGCTGGAGCGCCCGGTATTCGTCGTCGCCCAGGTACTCCGATAGATAGCGGGTGAACGCGCGGGCTTCAATGAATTCCATGCCCGCCCACCCTACGCCAGTGGCGTACAAAACGAACTATACGCCAATAGCGTATAGCAGTCAAGTCCCCGCATCGCGATCCTTGACCTTCCACTTTCCTGCCCGCAACGGTAATCATTACAACGTCTTACGCTCCCGTTCGAATGGTACCAAAATGATAAATGTATTGACAGGCTATCTTTTCCGTGCTAGCATGTTTCATGCTCTCCGACGGCGCTCTTCCGATAAAGCCGGTGCGGAGTATGCATCCCGGCGGGAACCATCAAGTTCCTGTTGCCGGGAAGAGCCTTACCCGCCGAACCGGCCATAGCCTTCGCTTACCACAATCATTCTGGCCCAACAGAACTCCCCTTAACTCCTTTCCTTTGAATTTGCTGCGCACACTTGTTGTCACAACGAGGGGGTATACCCCCTGCCCATATCCAGTTTTCGGTACACACTTCCAAGTTCCGTATACTCCAACTTATTTTGTTTGTGTCTGTTACAGACTCCCGGGGGTGGGGGTACGTGCGATGACCAACTCTTCCCAATTCGGAACTCTTCACTCGCCGGTACAAGGGCGAAAGCGGCGTCGAGACGCCGCACTCCAAAGGCACGCTGCGCTCAGTGCATGGGCTGGCCGGGGGCGAGAACGCCTTTGCCGGTGATCCAGGGATGCAGCTCGGGTTTGAGGTAGCCAGCTTTCACAAGGGGATCGTCCTCGAGGAGCTTGGCGGTTTGCTCGGCGCCGAGGGAGAAGATGATGACGCCGCGCAAATCGCCGTCTTCGCCGATCCGGCCGGTCACGGCGATAGTGCCGTCTTCCGTGAGTTTCGCGAGGCGCGCGAGATGCGCTTTGCGGACTTCCTGAAAAGCGGGAGAGGCCAAATCCCATTTTTCGGTGCGAATCATGAGCGCCAGGGTGTATTGCTCCATGGCCTGAGGGGTGCTGGCGGGGTGAACGGCCTCCGGCTTGATGAGCCACGGGCCATGGACCTCCGCCGCCAGGCGGCCCGCCTTCACTGCGGGATCCGAGTCG
>JBGOTL010000183.1:0-4504 GCA_041476465.1 Candidatus Acidiferrum sp.
GTTTACCTCGGCGATCCGGGAGACAAAGGGCAGCGCGTGGGAATCGAATTCCTCACTCCCGCGCCTCATTTCTGGGGTCTTGACTTGGGTGAAAACCCGGTCACCGGCGACGATGGCAGTTCCTCTATCCACTAAAGCGAACAGCGCAACCTACGAGCCCGCAGGGGCGCTTGCGGAAACGCTTCGCGCGGGAACCTTGACCGCGGCCTGCCGCCCTCGCCGCAAGAACCAATCCCCCAACCTCGACAGAAGAAGAATCGCGACGAGCGCGCCGTAAAACAGCGGCTTGCGCACATCCGACTTCACCAGCCAGTAGTAGTGAATGACGCCGCAGACAGCAGCAAAATAGATTAAGCGATGGAGCATTTGCCAGCGCTTGCCGCCGAGGCGGCGAATCCAGCCCGCCGTGGAAGTAATCGCCAGAGGAATCAACGACACGAAAGCCGTGAAGCCCACGGTGATGAACGGGCGCTTGGCGACATCTTTCCACATCCCGGAAAGATTGAAAGACTGATCGGGCCCGAGGTAGGTGAGAAAGTGCAGGCAAACGTAGAAAAAAGCAAAGAGCCCCAGCATGCGACGAAAGCGGATGAGGTCGGGAAGCTTGAGAAGCTTGCGGAACGGCGTGATGCAGAGAGTGAAAACGAGGAAACGCAGCGTCCAATCTCCGGTAGCGTGCTGGATGAACTCGACGGGATTGGCGCCCAGGTTGTGGGTAAGCAAGCGCCGAACCAGAAAACCAAGAGGCACAAAACAAAAAAGGAAGACGGCGGCCTTGGTCCATTTGCTGGAGAGGATGGTGTGCACGAAGGGATTCCGGCCTAAAAATACTTCTTCAGGTCCATGCCGTTGTACAGGGCGGCGACCTGATCGCCGTAGCCGTTGAACATCACGGTGTTGCGCATGAAGATTTCGCCCAGGCGGCGTTCTTTGGCCTGGCTCCAGCGGGGGTGATCCACGGCGGGATTTACGTTGGAGTAGAAACCGTATTCATTCGAAGAGAGACCGTTCCACGTTGTAGGCGGCATCTTCTGCTGAAATCTAATTTTGACAAGTGACTTCACGCTCTTGAAGCCGTATTTCCACGGGAGAACCATGCGTACGGGCGCACCGTCTTGATTCGGCAGCGTCTCGCCATACATGCCGACGCAGAGCAGCGCGAGCGGGTGCATGGCCTCGTCCATGCGCAAACCTTCCACGTAAGGAAAGTTGATGCCGGCATACTTTCCCTGGGGCATCTGCTTTGGATCGTAGTAGCTTTCGAAGGCTACATACTGCGCTTTGGCAGTAGGCTCGACGAGCTGGGCCAGCGCGCTGAATGAAAATCCGATCCACGGCACCACGATGGACCACCGCTCCACACAACGATGACGATAAATGCGTTCTTCAAGCGGAGCAATTTTCAGGATTTCGTCCATGCTGAACTTGCGGGGCTTGCTGACTTCGCCTTCGATGGAAATCGTCCACGGGGAGGTGCGGAAATTCTGCGCGTTCTTGGCGGGATCGCCTTTGTCCGTTCCGAACTCGTAGAAATTGTTGTAGTGCGTTACATCCTCAAAAGAATTCTGCTTTTCCGTGGTGCTGAAAGGGCTCTTCGTAAGACCGCTTAGCTTCGTGCCCGCGGCAACAGTAATCGGCGGTGAGGCCAGCTCCCACAGCCCTTTGCCGGCGGCAATCGAAGCGCCGGCTAATCCCATGGCTTGCAGAAATTTGCGGCGATCCGTGTAAATGGACTTCGGCGTAACATCGGCGTAGGTCAATTCCGGGGCTTTATGGATGAGCATCTCTATCCCTCTCAATACCGTAGGGGCTGCGGCTTCTCGCTTATCCTACGATTATTTATATCGATTGGATGCAAAAACTTAGCCAAGTGCTCTGCTGTTCAGGCGTAGCGTTGCTGGTTCGGCCGCATGGCGTTTCCCCTTTATGAGTCACTTTAGCCGGAAAAGTTACCGGCAGAAGCAAAACCACAGAAAACATTGGAAGGCCAGGAATTCCCAGTTAAACTCAGAAGCGGAGGAGTGGGTGAGCGGTTGAAACCGGCGGTCTTGAAAAACTAAATCGCTGTCTTGCTAACTGACACGAAATCAGCTAAATCCCTTTGCCAGCTGTCAGTTAGCTCATTTCTAATTTTTTCAAGACCGCTTGTCTTTCGCCAATTTGCGCGGTCTTGTGTCACAAATCCGTCACAGTGCCCTCGAATTTGACCGTTCGCGCACATGAGTGTGACACGCGCATCTTGCATCAGATTAAGATCTCTGGCGTTAGGTCCTTTTTCGCTATTTCGCGCAATGTCACACTCACGTTTAAGTGGTTCTTCACCAGGATGATTTCTTCTTTGCAAGTCGCGCATATTCTGCGGAATGGTACAACCATAGGCTGAGCTTGGTCTGCAGCCCTCAAGTCCGTTGCTCCAAACACCAATATCGTCTTTCCTGTTGGCCATACGCGATTGCGGTTTTAGGGGCGCAGACGAACCAGAACATAGTTCAGCCGATTCGAGATCGATTGGCTCTGTTGACATCCTAGCAACTTCATTGAAATTTGCGATGGGGATTGGCGGCCTGCGTGGTTTTCTATGGAGGCAGGAGGTGCGATGGCCGAAGTTGGACTCCTGCCTTTTGCCCGCATCGCTCTGCAAGTCGCCCGGGCGGTGCTTCCGCGCTACCGAAGCCGTTTCAGCAAACGTCAATTTACCCAGCCTCAGTTGCTGGCCATTCTCTGCTTGATGCGTTACGAAGACTGGATCTTTCGCGAAGCCGAGGTGCGGCTGAGCGAGCATCGCGAATTGCGCCAGGTGTTGGGGCTTGTGAGCGTACCTGATTTCACGACCCTGTATCGTTTCTTGCAGCGTCTCGATGATCAGACCATCGACCGCGCGGTCGGTGAAACGGTGCGTCGGTTGCGTGGTTCGCTGCACCCCAAGGGCGGCAGCGGGCTCGCGTCGCCGTAGACGCCACGGGTTTGGCGCAGGGAGCGGTGAGCACGTTCTTTGTACGGCGCATGCACCATTACGGGCAAAAACCGCTGCCGTGGCGGCACTGGCTGAAATGGGTGGTGGCCGTGGATTTGGATCAGCAGTTCGTGCTGTCGCAACTCGCGCGACGCGGCCCGTGGAACGACTGTGCGAATTTGCCCGCCGTCGTCGAAGCTGCTTCCCAGCAAACGCGCATCGGGCTGGTGCTGGCCGACGCGGAGTTCGACAGCGAGCGCAATCACACCTACATCCGCAAACGTCTCGGAGCGCAGAGCGTGATTCCCGCCAAACGCGGAAAGAAAACCTGGCGCCTGCACGGAGTCCGCGCCGAAATGCGGCGTGCCTTCCCGCAGCGACTTTACCGTCGCCGCTCCCTGATCGAGAGCCTGTTCTCTTCGGTGAAACGGAAACTCTCGGCTCGTGCACCGGGTCGATCCTTGCGCACGCAGATGCGTCAAGCCCTGCTGCTCGGATTGAGTTTCAATCTCTATCGGTTGAAACATCGCCGCCTTTTCCTGAGGATGTCAACAGAGCCAGATCGATTCTAGTTCCTATGTTTTACTGAGCACGGGTCGGCGACTCCCCAAGCGAGTCTGTGGTCTCAAATCAGAAGAAAAGATGGTGCTCGTGATCGGGATCGACCCGGTGACCCCCTGCTTGCAAAGCACGAGACTCGACTCCAACGAATCTATCCACCACTGCTAACTACTAACGATTCCAACAAATCGGGGAATCTGCTTCTCGCTCAAAGCGATCCCCAATGCCATGAAAATGTTGGATTCTTGCACAGTCCGTGCACAGCGACCGCGACTGCTTTCCTAAGCAGAATGGGGAATGCGACCACGAGAGGGTAGGATACTCACCTAGCCGCTTTCGGCATCCTACCATGTTTTCAGCAACATGCATGAAAACCGCATGAATATTGACGATTTCCACGATCTCGCCTTTTTCAACTGCCTCTCCTAGTTCAGCCGTTTGGGCCCAATTTCGCGCCAAAACAGACACCGAACCAAACGCCAGGAGCCCGAAGCATCCCACGCGGCATTCCGGGGAGTCCGGTTTGCACGTTACACGTCCAACTGACCGCGATTCCGTGGTGACAAGAGACTCGAGTATAGCTGCGGCGAAAGGGTCCAGGGGGATCCAGAGCTTTGCCGACGCGCTGAAAATGGTGCGGCCGGCGTGCGCTGTCACCCACCTGGGAGTCAGCTAACATTTCGCATAAACTAAGGCTTTTCCCCGATTAAGGTTTTATCCGACGACTGAAAAACTATAAAGCATGCAACCCCAGAAGCATAAAACGAAAACTGTAGAGAAGAGGCCTATGACACTGGACGGCCGGGAAGACACCGGTATTGGGCAAGCGCAGCGCCACGGCGTGCCCTCTCCCAACCAAGAGCTCGATCGCAGGATACTCTCCCGGGATCATCGCAAGCACCTTCCTAAGGAAACGCTTGAGTCAATGCTATGCTCCGTTTTGCGCTCGGACGACAAACAGCTCGATGACATTCTTCATGCTCTGGAAGA
>JBGOTL010000184.1:0-4424 GCA_041476465.1 Candidatus Acidiferrum sp.
ATCGCCATCTACCCGGGCTCGTTTGACCCCGTGACCAACGGACACCTGGACCTCATCGAGCGCGGCCAGAAAATGTTTGATCGCTTGATCGTGGCGGTGCTGAAGAATGTGGAGAAGCAGCCGCTGTTCAGCGTTCCGGAACGTATCGACATGCTGCGCGAAGTCACCAAGCAATGGCCCGGTGTCGAAGTGAACGTATTCGAAGGGCTGCTGGTGGATTATGCGAGGAAGCAGCACGCGGGCGTGATTCTGCGTGGTATCCGCGCGATTTCTGACTACGAGTACGAGCTGCAAATGGCGTTGATGAACCGCAAGCTGGAGCCCCGCCTGGAAACTGTGTTCATGCTTCCCGGTGAAACCTACAGCTACCTGAGCGGAAAGCTTGTTCGCGAAATTGCACAGCTCGGCGGGCCGCTGGATGGACTCGTGCCTCCGATCGTCGAACAGCGTTTGCGCGCAAAAGTTTCGCAGTGGGTCAAATCGGCGGAATAAAATCCGCGGTGCAAGTAACAGATCAAGACCAGCTAGGAGCCAGAGTGCAACTCACGGATCGCATCAACCGCATACAAATTTCACCGACAGCGGCGGTAATCTCCGCTGCCGAACAACTAAAATCAAAAGGCATCGACATCGCCGACTTCGGGCCGGGCGAGCCGGACTTCCCTACCCCGGAGCACATCAAGAAAGCCGCGATCAAGGCCATCGAGGAAAATAAGACGAAGTACACAGCCACGCCCGGGATTATGCCGCTGCGCGAGGCCATCTGCGCCTGGCACAAACGCGAGCTGCACTCGAACTACGAGCCAAAAGAATGCGTCGTCAACGTGGGCGGGAAGCACTCCATCTTTCAGGTGATGTGCGTGCTGGTGCAGGCCGGCGACGAAGTGATTATTCCGGCGCCTTACTGGGTGAGCTTCCCGGACATCGTGAAATATGCTGGCGGAACACCGGTCTATGTGCACACCCGCGCGGAAAACGGCTTCAGCGTGAAGGCCGCGGAAATTGAAAAGGCGATTACTTCGAAGACCAAACTGGTCATTTTGAATTCGCCCAGCAATCCGACGGGCGGCGTGGTGCCTCCGGATGAATACGCGCGCATCCTGGCGGTGTGCAAGAAGCACAACGTGTGGCTGATGAGCGATGAGTGTTATTCGCACTTCACCTACGAGCCACACAAACCGTTTTCCATCGCCAGCGCTCAGGGTTCCAAGGAAAACATCATCATCATCGGCTCGGTTTCAAAAACATTCGCCATGACCGGCTGGCGTCTCGGCTACACTCTCGCCCCCGAGCCGCTGGTCCAAGCCGTCACCAAAATGCAAAGCCAATCCACCTCGAACCCGACTTCCATCGCCCAGTACGCCGCGCTGGAAGCCATGCTCGGCACCATGGACACTGTGCCGGTGATGCTCGCGGAATACACCAGGCGTCGCAAGCGCATCGTCGAAGGCTTGCGCGCGATTCCGGGGGTAACCTGCGAATGGCCCGGCGGCGCGTTCTACGCGTTCCCAAACATTTCCGCGCATCTTGGCGAGGGCAAAAATGCCTTCGCTAAGAATTGCACCGAACTTTCGCGGCAACTGCTCGACAAGGCGCATGTCGCGCTGGTGCCGGGCGAAGCGTTTGGCGCGCCCGGATACCTGCGCCTTTCCTACGCGACCTCCATTGAACGCATTGACGAAGGCTTGCGGCGCCTTACGAAGTTTTTCACGCGGGCGGAAGCCGCGTCTTGAACCGTGCGGCCCGAGCCCACACGCATTGCGCCCATTTTTAGTCCGCGCCCTTGGGGGGTGCGCTCGCTTGCACCTCTTTTCCCGGAAAAAACGAATCTGAGCGAACCGCTCGGTGAAGCCTGGCTTACCAGTGTGGATAGCCAAATCGCCACGGGCCCTTATGCGGGAAAGACTTTGGGCTCTGCATGGCGCGAGATGCCTGCAGAGTGGCGCGGCACACAGCTCGCCGGGTACAACGACTTCCCGATTCTGGTAAAGTTTCTTTTCCCGAACGAGAAACTCTCCATCCAGGTGCATCCTGGTGATGACTACGCCGCCGTGCATGAACAAGCCGCTGGCGGCCGCGGCAAGACCGAGATGTGGCATGCAATCTCGGCCGAGCCTGGCGCGCAACTCTTTCTTGGCTTCAGGCCCGGTGTGAACAAAGAGCAATTCTTAAATGCCCTCGCGCAGAACACTCTGGAAAATCTCCTCGAAGCCCATCCAGTTCATGCGGGCGACACGTTTTTTGTACCGCCGGGGACGCCGCACACCATTGGTCCGGGCATGATCCTGTGCGAAGTGCAGGAATACTCTGACCTTACCTACCGCGTCTACGATTACGGCCGCGTCGATGCGCAAGGCCGGCCGCGTGAGCTGCACATATACAAAGCGCTGGAGGTCTTGCAGTTCGGCTATGCGAAGGGAGGCAAAATTTCCCCGGCGACTCTAAGCGCCACGGATCCTCACGCCAAGCTCCTCTGTGCCTGCCCCTATTTCGCTGCCGAGCGGCTCGAATTTTCTGATCGCTGCGAATTTCCCGCCGATCCCGAGCATTTTCAATTGCTCATCATCATCCAAGGCCGTGGCAACTTCGGTTGGCCGTCCAGTGCGGCGCGCTACCACACCGGCGAATGCTGGCTTCTCCCAGCGTCACTGGACCTCACCGCCCTCCATCCGTTACAACCCACTACCCTCCTTCGCACTTACGTCCCAGACATCGCCGCGCTCCGCAAGCGCCTGCATGACGCCGGCATCTCCGCCTCCGCCATCTCCCAATCCTTCTTCGCCTAGCTGTCCAGGGTAGAATCTCTGCATGGAGATCAGGAACAAGAAGGGCGAGTGGCTGGCTTCTTTCCCTACGCTCTGTGCTCTCTGTGTCCTCTGTGTTAAATTCTTTCCGCTTATCCAATGCCTAACGAGAAACTTACAGCCCATGCGGTAATCCTAGCGGGCGGGCGCGGCACTCGTTTCTGGCCGCGCAGCCGCTCACGCACGCCAAAACAACTCCTGAATATCATCGGCAAGGCCACCATGCTGGAGCAAACCGTGGCGCGGCTGCTCCCGCTGTTTCCTGCCGGGCGGATTTGGACGGTAACGAACACAGAACAGGCCGCGGCCGTGCGAAAACAGCTCCCTGCCGGCGCGCGCAAGCGAGTCCTCACCGAGCCGATGGGAAGGAACACCGCGGCGGCGATTGCACTGGCCGCGCTCCATGTGCGTCACGCTGCGGGGGGAGACGCGCTTCTCGCTATCCTCCCGGCTGACCAATTTATCGCCGAAGCCGAGAAATACAGGCAAATTGTTCGCGCAGCGCTGGACGTGGCGCGCGAACCGGGGCGCATGGTGGTGCTAGGCATTCCGCCAACGCGGCCGGAGACAGGGTTTGGATATGTCGAGCGCATGGGTGAAGCGCGCGACGTGCGCGGCTTCCCGGTTTTCGCGGTGCGGCGATTCACGGAAAAACCGGAATTGTCGCTGGCCAATGAATACGTCGCCTCTGGCGATTATCAGTGGAACGCCGGAATGTTTTTCTGGCGCGTGTCCACCTTCCTCGAAAACTTGCAGCGCTACCTGCCAAAGACGCACGAAGCGCTGGAATCGCTCGCGAAAACCATTGGCAAGCGCGGTTATCAGACGCAGCTCCGTAAAATCTACCCAAAACTGGAAAGCATTTCCGTGGACTACGCCATCCTCGAGCGTGCCACAAAGGAAGAAGGCCCGCCGCGCGTGTTTGTGATTCCCGCCGAGGTGGGCTGGAGCGACATCGGCTCCTGGGCGGCGGTCTACGAACTGCTCGCCAAACAGCCGGGCGAAAATGTTTTCGCGGGGCCCGGGCAAGCAATAGATGCGCAAGGAAATTTTCTGTGGAGCCCATCGAAATTTGTCGCAGCGGTCGGCGTCAAGGATTTGGTGATCGTGGAGACAACCGACGTGCTGCTGATCTGCCCGCGCGACCGTGCTCAGGACGTCGCCAAAATCGTGAAATGGCTGGAACAGAATCGCCGCAAAGACTTGCTTTAGTGCCGTTCTAACTTGTTCCCGCCAGACTTTCAAATTGTTCGCAAAGCCTGATTTGTGTGCTGGCCCCACTCCAATTTTTGGCCCGAATGGTTGGAACGGCACTAGTGCAGGCCAATCCGGCTGTTTTCACCCAGATGGCTTCGCGTATACTCCAATTCAATGACCTCGCTTAAATTTGGCACCGACGGCTGGCGCGGCGTTATCGCCGAGGATTTTACGTTTGCGAATGCGCGGCTCGTGGCGCAGGCCATCGCGCGCTACGTCGTCCGCGGCGAAGACCCGCGCAAGGGCGTGCTCGTAGGCTACGATCACCGTTATGCTTCGGACCGCATCGCGCGAGCCGTCGCCGAAACCATCAGCGCGAGTGGCACACCGGTTTGGCTGGCGGATAAGCCGTGTCCAACGCCG
>JBGOTL010000185.1:0-4401 GCA_041476465.1 Candidatus Acidiferrum sp.
GCGATCGGGTTTTGCTGGTTCCCTCCATCGCTGGTGGAGCAGGCAGCTGATGGCGCTCTCTGCGCATTCCATTTCTTCACGCATTTAGCCTCGCATTGACATCCCAAGTTTACGGGCTTAACTTCGTCGGAGACTCTCCAGGCAATTTCCAGGAGGCCGAATGCGAAGCTGCCGGTTCCTAGCTCTGCTCAGCTTTGGCTTACCTTTTCTTGGCTTCGCGCAACAACCTGCAAAGACAAACGTTCGGCAGGCTGTGCAACTTCTTCCAGGACTTGGCACGCACCACCATCCCATCGCAACCAAGAGTCCTGAAGCGCAAAAATTCTTCGATCAAGGCCTGGC
This sequence comes from Candidatus Acidiferrum sp., assembly GCA_041476465.1. Lineage (GTDB taxonomy): Bacteria > Acidobacteriota > Terriglobia > Acidiferrales > UBA7541 > Acidiferrum. The sequence goes on from JBGOTL010000185.1 coordinate 343, forward strand.
TCTTTCCTACGCTTTCAACCGCGCCGAAGCCGCCCGGTCGTTCCGCCGCGCCGCGGAGCTGGATCCTTCCGCTGCCATGCCCTGGTGGGGAGTCTCCCTCGCGCTCGGGCGTCACCTGAATATGGAAATGGATGAGGATGTAGACGCGGCGGGCGCGTTCGCGGCGATTGAAAAAGCCCGCACTCTCAGCGTGAATGCCCCGGAAGATGAACGCGCCTACATCGAAGCGCTCGCCAAACGCTGCTCTGGCGCTGCAGATCAGGACGGCGGGCACCTCGACGAGGAGTATGCCTCGGCGATGCGCGAACTGGCCTCTCGCTACCCGGACGATCTTGATGCCCAAACACTCTTTGCTGACAGCCTTCTCAATCGGCATCGCTACCACTGGTATAGCGCAGAAGGGCATCCCGAGGAGGGCGCGGAAGAAGTATTGGGCTTGCTGTCATCTATAATCTTGCGCGATCCGGAGCATTACGGCGCGCATCACTTATTTGTCCATGAACTGGACACTTCGCCGCATCCGGAGTACGCCCTTGCCAGTGCCGAGGCCCTCCACCGGCTTATCCCTGGTGCGGGACACCTCGTTCACATGGGCGCGCACATTTTTCTGAGTGTCGGGGATCTGGAAACGGCCGCGCGCTTCAATGAAGAAGCCGCCACGGCCGACCGCGCATTTTTCAAGCGCGCCACGCCTAGCGATATCTACGTTGCGAGTTACTACAACCATAACCTGCACTTCATCATGCGGGCCAGGGCCGAACAAGGGCGCTACGCCGAAGCGCGCCAAGCCGCCGATTTGCTTGTCGCCAGCGCGGCTCGCGGAATTTCCTCGACGCCCATGTTCGCCGACTACTACTCGCCGAATCGTCTCTTCCTCTTACTTCGCTTCGCGCGCTGGGAAGAGGTCCTCGCCGAACCCGCCCCGGATAAATCTCTGGCGATCACCAGTGCTTTCCTGCATTACGCGCGCGCAATGGCGTATGGGGTAAAAGGCGACCGCGCCAAGTCCCTCGAAGAACAGCAAGCCTTTTCTGCGGCGCGGGCCGCCATTCCAGAGAAAACGATGTTCATGACTAATCCCGCCGATAAGATCATGAATATCGCCGCGCTGGTTCTGCAGGCACGGCTCGCGGCCGACGCCAGCTCCGCAGTTCCGTTTTGGCGGCGCGCTGTCGAAGCGCAAGATGCTCTCACCTACGACGAACCACCCGCTTGGTATTACTGGGTTCGCCAGTCTCTCGGCGCGGCGCTCCTTCGCAATGGTCGCCCTGCCGAGGCGGAACCCGTTTTTCGTGAAGGCTTGCGCCGCTCTCCGCGCAATCCAAGCTTGCTCTTCGGTCTTTGGAAGTGTCTCGAAGCCCAGGGAAAATCTGCAGATGCCGGCTGGGTACAGCGTGAGTTTGCAGCCTCATGGAAAGGCGGCGATCCGGCGACCTCTCTCCACCTCGAAGAATTCTAGAGTCAGGTCGTAGGCCTGGTCTGCTACCTGGCCATGGCCGCGATCCTCACCCTGTGGAAGTAGCCTGTCGCTAAAGTGTTAACCTGCACGCAACAAAACCGCTTAGCGCTTCGTGCCCGGGCGTAGCATACTTTAAAGGCCGATCCGGAGGCTGCATCATGGAACGTGAACGCCGTCGTTCACCCAGGTATTCCTTCATCGCCAGTGCTGAGCTCGTAGAAGAGCGCTCCGATGTCCGTATCGCCACTCGCGTCAGCGAACTCAGCTTGTACGGGTGCTACTTGGACATGATGAATCCCTTCCCTGTGGATACCCTCGTCGTGGTCAAAATCTCCGCTGGAGACGACTTCTTCCAATCCCACGCCAAAGTCATCTATGCCCAGCCCAACATGGGCGCCGGCCTCTCCTTCCACGACCTCGAGCCACAATATCTCACGGTCCTCCAGCGCTGGCTCGATGACGCCGAAAAAAAACTTCACTAGCGCCGTTCCAACTATCTAGGCCAACTCACGATTCAACAATCGGACGCGAACATGGAAAGAGCATTTTCGAAGGGATTTGTTCAAATAAGTTGGAACGGCGCTAGCAATATTGGAATTCCTAAGCAAACGCTTCCTCGCGATGCCAAGAGACTTGGGTTGGCGTGGACTGGGATCTCCCGCTCATTGGGGCTGCAATGGCGTGGGTGCCAGAGGAGAAAAGCGAGGGATTCCCATGGCTTCGAAGCTCGTCAGGGCAAGTAGAGAACATCGCGACTGCACTTGGACAATAGAGAAGCGATGGCGTGTGCGGGCACATAGCAGGCGTACAGCAGCGCCGTGCAGAAAGCGTAAAGTATGAGCCGAAGCCTCATGCTCGTAGAAACACGGCGGAGCGGAAAATGTTGCGGCCGCTAGTGGCTGGCTCGTCATTTCGCCGCTGGCCACTCCTCTCGCCCCGGTCCATTTGCACCCAGGGCACGCAGGAGTGCTAAAATCCAGAGTGATTCTCCATGACACCTAAGACCCTGTACCAAAAAATTTGGGACGCGCACCTTGTCCACGAAGAACCCGGAAAACCCGCGCTCATCTATATTGACCGCCACCTCATCCATGAGGGCACCTCGCCGCAAGCCTTTGCCGGCCTCCGCGCTGAAGGCCGCAAGGTTCGCCGCCCGGATCTCACCTTCGCCGTCATGGATCATTCCGTCTCCACCACCGACCGCACCCTGCCCATTCTCGATAACGACGCCAAGCTCCAATTTGAAGCCCTGGAAAAAAACTGCCGCGAAACCGGCGTGCGCCTTTTTGACATGAACAGCAAGAATCAGGGCATCGTGCACATTATCGGCCCGGAGCTCGGCATCACTCAGCCCGGCCAGACCATCGTCTGCGGCGACAGCCACACCTCCACGCACGGTGCGTTTGGTACTCTGGCCTTCGGCATCGGCACCAGCGAAGTAGAGCACGTCCTCGCTACGCAATGCCTCGTTCAGTCACGCTCCAAAACGCTGCATATCCTCGTTCACGGCAAGCGGCCCCGCGGCGTCACCGCCAAAGACTTGATCCTCGCCATCATCGGAAAAATTGGCATTAGCGGCGGCACCGGCCACGTCGCCGAATACGGCGGTCAGGCCATCCGCGATCTCTCCATGGACGGCCGCATGACCGTATGCAACATGACCATTGAAGGCGGCGCGCGCGCCGGCATGGTCGCGCCCGATGACACCACCTTCGCGTATCTCGAAAACCGCCCCTTCGTCCCTCGCGGCAAAGCCTTTCAGGAATCCGTCGCTCGCTGGAAACATTTGCATTCCGATGAAAACGCCAAATTTGATATGACCGTTGAACTGCAAGCCGAACAGATCGCTCCGCAAGTCACCTGGGGCACGAATCCCGGCATGGTCACCGGCGTCACTGCTCGCGTCCCCGACCCGCACGATTTCAAGGACCTTAACGACCAGAAAGCCACCGAGCGCGCACTCCACTACATGGGCCTCAAGGCCGGCACTCCCATCGTGGATATTTCCGTGGACCGCGTCTTCATCGGCTCCTGCACTAATTCGCGCATTGGCGACCTGCGCGCCGCCGCGCATCTCGTCGCCGGCAAGCATGTCGCCAAGAGCATCAAGCAGGCGCTCATCGTTCCCGGCTCGCGCGGCATCAAAGCGCAAGCCGAAAAAGAAGGCCTCGACAAAATTTTCCGCGATGCGGGTTTCGAGTGGCGCGATGCAGGCTGCAGCATGTGCATCGGCATGAACGCCGATGTTCTGCCGCCGCACGAGCGCAGCGCCAGCACCAGCAATCGCAACTTTGAAGGCCGCCAAGGCAAAGACAGCCGCACGCACCTCGTCAGCCCGGTCATGGCCGCCGCCGCCGCCATCGCCGGACATTTTGTGGATGTACGTTCATTCGACGTGGAAGAGGTCGAATGAACGTGGTTTCAAGCCAAATCCTTTGGCTTTCGCTTTTGAATTTGTTTTTTAGTTGACGACGTGGATCACGTCGAATGAACGTGGTTTCAAGCCAAATCTTTTGGATTTGCCTCTCGCTTTCGCCCATTGTTTTCTAACTCTTTGTCGTTGCCTCTGTCGAGTAGTTCTTGCCTCTTTTTTGTCATCC
>JBGOTL010000186.1:0-4391 GCA_041476465.1 Candidatus Acidiferrum sp.
GGCGATAAACCTGGTACCCCACTCTCGAAATACATTGCGCTGCTCATTTACTCGCTAGAAATGGATGACCACTCCACCCACGAGCTGCAGATTGTTCTGCGTTTGCTTGAAGAACTGCGTGCGCACCCAATCCCCTTCGACGCGCAGCGATATCCGCGAGTGCAACCGGTAATCCGCTCCTCCGCCCGCCTGTATCGCCAGGGCATTCCGGCTATTCCCCGCCGTTTGTGGCTGCACGTGCGCGCCACCAGCAAGCACATGGGCCCACGGTTCCCACTTTTCCCGCCGTGATCCGATCTTTACTCCTCCGGTGTAGCTCAAGTACTTGACGTGCTCCCTCACGTAAATCGTCGGCGCAAATGACGTTGTGACATCCCCTTCGAACGCCAGCCATTCATTCGTGTAATACGTCAGCGAAGTATTGGCCCCTAGCCCGCTCGCATTGAAAATCGACGATTGAAACCTCACCCACGCAAAGCCGAACCCCAGCTGCCAGCGGTAGTCATCACGCGTTCGGGTGAACACTCCCGGCGCGGGCATCGGCGGTTCCGCGGATTCATGCGTTGCAGCCGCCACCCTCGGAAAAATCGGCGCTCCGTATCCCCCTGCGCTCCCCATCCCGTTGGACGCCGCCAGCATCGTCACCTTCGCTGCGGAAGTTTGCGCAAAATCCGGCGCCACATTCTCGCTCGGGCTGCCGGCTAAATTCCCCGCATCCTGTGCGCGAGCACTGCACGCGGTCCCAATCATCAGTGACACCACAACAAACCATTTCGTCTTCATCATCATTCCCCTCAGGCCGAGTCCCCACACCGGCCCGGCGTTCCCCTCCACGGTAGCCGAACTCGCGCCTTCTTTGTTTTTTTTCTTGGGCGCGCCGTGCCAAGCCAGATAACTCCCCCTCGGCAATAATACGGGAGAGACCCAACAACATGCGCGATATTTTTATCATCCTGGGGACTGTTGCGGTGAGCGAATAAAAACAATAGCGCTCCGGTAAACTTCTTTACCGGAGCGTCTTTTTCATTTGCTGAAGAAAAAAAAATTATGGAACTAGCCGCGTGTTGTACACCCCGGCCGAAATCGAAAATCCCGCCCCGGCCGTTTGCGGCAACCACCACATCCTGCGCACCCAATTGTGCTGGCTCATCATCATCCGCCGCCCCAGATAGTCCATCACCGCCGGGCTCACTTGCGTAGCCGCGTACAGCGCTCCGGAATTCGCGAAGGGCCGCAGTAGAGGATTCGATTCCGTGCCATATCCGCCGGAAATCGCGCGCCGCGTGGACCAGGCATCAAACCCCGCCGCGCTATGTCCCGCCACTGCCAGGCCGTACCACATTTTCCGCTGACGCGGCGTTTCATACGGCCGGGAGAATGCCGCCTTCGCCGGCACGCCCGGCAAGGGCGCGTTGCGCGGAATGATCGTTTGGCTCGGCAGGATCAATTCCACGCTCGGAGCAGTATCCGCCGCTACTTTAGCCGTCGGCGCGGCTGGCAAGGGCTGAGAGGGAGAGGAATCTTTTGTATCGGCGCTGGCCACCATAACCGGCGCGTCAGAAACCGTTTTGGGCGTGTCCCCCGCCTGCGGGAAGGGGCACAGAAGCAGAAGCGCGGCAAACAGCATTGGTCACCTCAGTGTCGCTGCAGGCCTCGTCTATCAACATCTATCCCCAGCCTGCAACTTCACCAAGCTTACTGTCCGCTGGTGCAGGTGACACTGGCCCATTCCTCACATTCGCGTGGTACTCCTTTTTACCCCTCGCGATTTATCTCGTGAAACTTCTGTACTACCTCCGCGTCTGGTACTTTTCCCCCGCCGAAGGCGGGCGCGACCCCAATGACTCTGCTATAATCGCCTCGATTGCATAGCGCTTCGTAGTACCCAAGACGAATGACCGCCCACGAATCCTCATCGGCCAAGCGCGCGCCCATTCCGCAGCGCGGACCGCAGCCGCCCCGCTTCATCGCCATCGAAGGACCGCTGCGCGTCGGGAAAACCACGTTGGCCAGAATCCTTGCGGAACGCCTGCACGCCCGCCGCGTCTACGACTGCGAGGACAATCCCTTCCTCGCCGACTTCTACAAGGAAAAACCCGGCTCCGCCCTGCGCGCTCAGATGTATTTCCTCATGGAGCGCCAGAAGCGCCTCCGCGAAGCCCTCGCCGTGGAATCTCCCGGCATCGTGCTCTCCGACTTCCTCATGGAGAAAGACCGCATCTTCGCCAACTTGAATCTCGACGACGAAGAGTTGAAGCTTTACGAACGCTATTACGAAGCGCTCGCCGCCAGTATTCCCGCTCCGGATCTGGTTATCTATCTACAAGCCAAGCCAGACGTGCTGCGCAACCGCATCGCCAAAAAAGCCGCGCGCGAAGAAACGCACATCTCCCTGGAATACATCGAAGAGGTCGCGCACGCCTACGAACATTTCTTCTTCCGCTACGCCGCCTCCGACCTGCTGGTCGTGGAAACCTCGGACATCGATTTCGTCCACCGCAGCGAAGATTTGCAACAACTCCTCCGCCGCCTCCAGGAACCCGTCAAAGGCACGCAATACTTCCTCCCCCTCGGCGCTTCCGAATAGCCTCTGTCCAATAAATTTGTTTCCAGCTCCCGGTAAGATTTTTGCCGAATGGAAGTGGCTCGTAGAGGAGCAAAGCAAGAAACAACCGGGTAATCCTCTTGGCTTGAAGGATGTGCCCCCCACCCCGGGGGGCAATTTGTATGAATATCAAAAGAAACGAGTTGCCGAGAAAGTAATTCGTAACGATATGAAAACAAAGGCCCGCATGCGCCAAGGCTACAGAGGGCAAAAGCAAGACTGGATATATGTTGAGGGGTATACGCCTTCGTTGTGACAACAAGTGTGCGCAGCGAATTGAGCGGAAAGGATTTAATAAGCGTTGTGTTGAACCAAAATAGGCGGAAGCCCTGGGGTGCCCCCACCCCCCATGTTTTTTGTAAGTACGGATTCTAAAGGAGTTGCGCGAGCGTGTTTTGTAAGTATGGATTCTAAAAGGGTTACACGAGGTAGAGAACTGAGTAAGGCTCTGCGGCTTGGTAGCAAGGGCGGCGACGGAGAGCATAAACCATGCTAGCACGGACAAAATAGCATGTCAAGAAGTTTATCATATTGGTATCATTCGAACGGGTTGTGGATAAGTGTTTGGAAAGGCCGCAGCCTTTGAATCAATCGAGCGCCGTCCTCACCTGGAAATGCATCGGTGCGCCGCCCGTTCGCCCCCTGACCGACTCCGGATAGAGCGCTTGGCCGGTATGGCAGAGATATATTGGAATAAATTATCAGAACGTGTACTAATAGGCTTTTGTTGTAGCCGCGTAAGCTCATTGACAGTGGGCGAACAAAAAGCGAACATATCACTCTGGATGAAACACCAACCTGAATTCGACGAGATCGGTTACTGGTCTGAAATAAAGCTCGAAATCTTAAAGGAGTACGCTTCGGCATATTCGACGATCCTTTCCGCGCAGAAGCAACCTGCACTCCATCATTTGTACATCGACGCTTTCGCTGGTGCGGGAGTCCACCTCACTAAGTTGACGAAGAGCTTTGTGCCCGGAAGCCCGCTCAACGCGCTGTGGGTTCAGCCTCCGTTTCGGGAGTACCACCTCATAGATATCGCGGCTGAGAGAGTCGATAGTTTGCGAACTCTTATAGGCGCGCGCAGCGACGTATCGATCTATCAAGGAGATTGCAACCAAATTCTTGTCGACAAAGTTTTCCCCCGGGCACTGTACAAAGATTACCGGCGAGGACTTTGCGTGCTCGATCCTTATGGACTTCAGTTGGATTGGAAGGTGATTCTCGCGGCCGGCCAAATGAAGACGCTCGATGTCTTTCTAAACTTTCCTGTGGCGGACATAAATCGAAACGTGCTTCGACGTGATCCTGAAACTGTTGAGGACCTCCAAAAGGCAAGGCTGAATGCTTTTTGGGGTGACGATTCATGGCGTAAGATCGCATATCGTACCGACACAATGTTGTTTGGAGAACCGGAAAAGCAGTCAAACGAAGTGGTTGCAGAGGCCTTCCGAGCAAGGCTCAAGAATGTTGCGGGATTCTCGAGAGTGCCGAAACCTCTGCCTATGCGGAACACAAAAGGCGCAATCGTTTACTATCTGTTCTTTGCATCGCAGAAGGACACGGCGGAGCATATTGTGCTAGATATCTTTAGGAAATACGAGAAACGTGGAGACATTTAATGTCGATCGAATCGGCTATTGAATGGACAGATGCCACCTGGAATCCGGTCAGGGGGTGCACGAAGATCAGTCCCGGGTGCAAGCATTGCTACGCTGAGACGTTTGCTGAACGCTTCAGAGGAGTCAAGGGCCACCCATATGAGCGGGGTTTTGATCTGCGGCTA
>JBGOTL010000187.1:0-4367 GCA_041476465.1 Candidatus Acidiferrum sp.
ACCAGCGCCGACGCGGCGGTCGCGAGAATAGCGGTAGCCTGCGGCGCGGGCGCGGCGGACTGCTGGGCGCTGGATGGAATCGCGAATGATGCAACGAGGAGTAACGAAAGACCAAGAGCCTTGGCTTGAAACATACTACCTCCGAGAGAGTGCGTGGCGTTATACGTTGAGGGGGGGGGTAGTAGTCAAGAGCATAATAACGAGCGCTGTGGAAAAGTTTTGTTACGAAGGGCCGCCCCGTTAAACATCAAACCCCAAAGGGCGTGCCCGCAACTTCGGCTCGGCACATTAATGGAGCACCCCGCCCTACGGTCGCCATCCATAGCCGGAATGCTCATCAGCGATTGTGACGCGCCTCACAATGCGTGGTGCCCGCTGTCACTGCGTCTAATGCACCTGCGGGGGCAGACTTGGAGCAGTGAAGAAGGGTTAGCGGAGGTAATCTCCCATGGCACCGTCCGCCATCGCAGCAGCTCCAACCCGCGAAGAGACTCGTTCACAAGTTACGATCCTGGCCCCCGGCCGTGTTCCGCCGGCGGCGCGTTTCGCCGTTGAGCGCGGACCGGCACGTACCAGAGCATTCCTCAATGAGTCGCTGCTGGAGAACCATCGCTTCAAGGGCAGCTCGAAGACCGCGGACCTACTGATTGCGTTGCTGTTCCATGTCGTGGCCATCGGCGGTCCAATTCTCGCGGGACTCTATTTTACGGACACCCTCAATCTTAGGGAGTTTACGACGACGCTGTTGGTTGCGCCGCCTCCGCCGCCACCTCCGCCTCCGGCACCCTCAGCGGGTGTCGTCAAAGCGCAGGCACCAAAGCGCGTGTTCACGAACGGTGGGAGACTCTTGGCGCCGATGGTGATCCCCAGGCAAGTCGCGGAGCTTAAAGAAGCGCCACTGGATAGTCTTGAGGGAGTGGCCGGGGGAGTTCCTGGTGGAGTGCCGGGCGGACAGATGGGTGGGGTGATCGGCGGCGTGATTGGCGGGATCCTGAATACGGCGGCAAAGCCGACTGCTCCAACGGGGAAACCGAGCGGACCGTTGCGCGTAGGTGGGCGCGTTCGGCCACCGAAAGCGATCCTGCAGGAATATCCCGCATATCCTGTGCTGGCGCGGCAGGCACACGTTCAGGGTCTAGTGCAGATCGACGCAGTCCTGGATGAACAAGGGAATGTTATTGACATGAAGGTGGTTTCCGGACCGCCGCTTCTGTACCAGGCAGCGCTGGATGCGTTGAAGAAATGGAAGTACGAACCGACGTATTTGAACGACGAACCGGTCGCCGTGCGAATGATGGTAACGGTCACGTTCCGATTGGGGCAGTAAGAAGAGGGAGTTTAGACAGGAAGGGCGGAGCATTGCACTGTCCGATGCTCCGCCCTCTGTTTGCCGACCCACTCATTGTTCAAAGACCGCCACGTACGCTTCGCTCCTGAACGGCGGTTGGTCTCACTCGGCGCACCCGATTTAGTGTGACGTGCGTTACCGCCTATTGTGACGGGTGTCACAGGCACCGTTACGTTCGTCAACTATTCTCACCACTGCCGTAGGAGCCTGTGATGATAAAGGCCATGGCCGTCGTGGATGGGAACGAGGCCGCCGCTTCGGTGGCATATCGCCTCAGCGAAATGATTGCAATTTATCCGATTACCCCCTCTTCGCCCATGGGTGAGCTAGCCGATCAGTGGATGGTCGAAGGCCGCAAGAATATCTGGGGCGGTGTTCCTCAAGTCGTGGAAATGCAAAGCGAAGGTGGCGCCGCGGGCGCGCTCCATGGCGCCCTCCAGGGTGGTTCTCTGGCTACGACGTTCACCGCGTCCCAGGGACTTCTGCTGATGATCCCCAACATGTACAAGATTGCCGGCGAGCTTACTCCCGCCGTGATTCACGTCGCTGCTCGCTCGGTGGCCACCCATGCGCTTTCTATTTTTGGCGATCACAGTGACGTGATGGCTGCTCGCCAGACAGGCTTTGCGCTGCTAGCCTCGGGCTCCGTGCAGGAAGCTCAGGACCTGGCTGCCATCGCCCATGCCGCCACACTGGAAGCGCGGATCCCTTTCCTGCACTTTTTTGACGGGTTCCGCACCTCGCACGAACTGAACAACCTTTTCCTGCTCTCGGATGAAAACCTCCGCGCCATGATTGATGACCACGCCGTCCGCGGGCACCGCGAACGCGCCCTGCGCCCCGACCGCCCGGTGCTTCGAGGCACCGCGCAGAATCCCGACGTTTTTTTCCAGGCTCGCGAGGCGTGCAATGCATTCTACCTAGCGTGTCCCACGATCGTGCAGGGTGTCATGGACCGCTTTGCCAGGCAGACCGGCCGCGGCTATCACTTGTTCGATTACGCCGGCGCGCCGGATGCCGAGCGCGTCATGATCGTGATGGGATCCGCTGTGGGAGCGGCCGAAGAAACCGTGGAATGGCTGAACGCCCACGGCGAGAAAGTCGGATTGCTGAAGGTGCGTTTGTTCCGCCCCTTTGCGGTTAAGGCGTTCATGAACGCATTGCCCAGCACCACTCGTGCCGTGGCCGTCCTGGATCGCACCAAGGAGCCGGGAAGCATTGGCGAACCGCTGTATCTCGACGTTGTCGCCGCCCTTGCCGAAACCGGGCGCAACGTCCGAGTCATAGGCGGGCGCTACGGGCTTTCTTCCAAAGAATTCACTCCGGCCATGGCCAAGGCGGCTTTCGACGAGCTAAAGAGTTCCGCGCCGCGCAATCATTTCACGATTGGCATTCGCGATGACGTCACGCATACCAGCCTCGATTACGATCCCGCTTTTTCCACCGAGCGTGCTGACACCGTGCGCGCGGTCTTTTACGGGCTGGGGTCCGACGGTACGGTCGGCGCAAACAAAAACTCCATCAAGATTATCGGCAAGCAGACAGGGAATTACGCGCAAGGCTACTTCGTCTATGATTCGAAGAAAGCGGGCTCCGTGACCGTCTCGCATCTGCGGTTTGGCCCGCAGCCGATTCGCTCTTCGTATTTGATTGATAAGGCCAACTTCATCGGCTGCCATCATTTCCCGTTCCTCGAACGGATGGACGTGGTGTCGCGGGCGGCACCTGGAGCGAGCGTGCTGCTGAACGTGCCGTTTTCTCCGACCGATGTGTGGAATCACCTGCCCCGGAAATTCCAGCAGCAGGTCATCCAGAAACGATTGCGTGTTTTCGTTATCGACGCCTATGGCGTAGCTCTCGACACTAGGATGGGCCGCCGCATCAACACCATCATGCAGACCTGCTTCTTCGCCATCAGCGGCATCCTGCCGCGCGCGGAAGCGGTCGCAGCCATCAAGAAAGCCATTGAACAAACCTATGGGAGCCGCGGCGAGGCGGTGCTCAAAAAGAATTTTGACGCCGTCGACCAGGCTCTGGCGCATCTGTTTGAAGTGCAGATCCCGGATCGGGTAACAGCCGCATTTGACATCCTTTCACCTGTGCCCCTGCACGCCCCCCAGTTTGTTCGTGAGGTGCTTGGAGAAATTGCCGCGGGTCGCGGCGACGATCTGCCGGTCAGCGCTCTCCTGCCTGACGGAACTTTCCCCACGGGCACAGCCAAGTGGGTTAAGCAAAACATCGCGCAAGAGATCCCCGTCTGGGACGAACAGCTGTGCATCCAATGTGGTAAGTGCGTGCTGGTCTGCCCGCACGCGGTGATTCGCGCCAAGGTCTACGATTCTTCGTTGGTGGCGAACGCTCCGCAAACGTTCAAGGCGGCGAAACCGCGCTGGCGTGAATTCCAAGATCTGCGATACACCCTGCAAGTAGCGCCGGAAGACTGCACAGGTTGCGCGCTCTGCGTTGAGGTTTGCCCGGTCAAGAGTAAGAGCGAGGCCAAACACAAAGCCATCAACATGGTCCCGCAAGCTGCTCTTCGCGAGCCCGAGAGCAAGAACTGGGAGTTCTTTCTGTCCATCCCCGAATTTGACCGCAGCCGCCTCTCCCATTCGCAAGTCAAGGACGTGCAGTTGCTCGAACCGCTCATGGAGTTTTCCGGCGCGTGCGCCGGCTGCGGCGAGACTCCGTACATTAAGCTCCTTACGCAGCTCTTCGGGGATCGCCTGCTGATCGCCAACGCCACCGGCTGCTCTTCGATCTACGGAGGTAATCTGCCAACCACGCCCTACACCACCAACGCCAGTGGCTGCGGGCCCGCGTGGTCCAACTCGCTGTTCGAAGACAACGCCGAGTTCGGCCTCGGCATGCGCCTCGCCGCCGATCAACAGACCGCCTACGCGCGTCACCTCGTCGAGAGGCTTGCCGATCCCATCGGCGGCGAGTTGGCCCGCGCCATTTTGGAAGCCGATCAGTCAAAAGAAAGCGGCATCACGGCGCAGCGTGAGCGAGTCGCCGATCT
>JBGOTL010000188.1:0-4324 GCA_041476465.1 Candidatus Acidiferrum sp.
CAGTTGTGGGTGGAATGCAATTGCCAAACGCGGCTGGCCGCTACTGGCGGCGGGCGGTTTGCGCGGAGGGGGGCGTCAAGCGGTTCGACGAACTGAACGGTGGCATGGGAGCAGCGACCCCTGCAGTTTGCGAACCGAGGCCTAATTTCTGCAGGGTCTTCGCATCCAGCTTCCCCGAGGGAGTAAGCCCGTGAGCAGACTGGTACTTCTTCATCGCCTCTACGCTCGCGGCATCCCATTTTCCACTGGCCGTGCCGGGATACGACCCGTCTTTTCCGAGCGCCTGCTGAATCTCCCTGATCCGGTCGGACGTCGGAGTTTTCTGTCCCCGCTCCCCCCGGCTTGATTTCCTGCTCGAACCTTTTCTGGACTTGCCGCGGGGTGCAGGGCTTGCCGTCTGTGCCGTGGATGACTTCTTGCCTTTCTGAGTCGTACCTTGTGCTGTCGTACCCTGTGCTTGTGTTACGCCCACACCCATCCCTGCTAGCACCGCAACAGACAGCGCCAGCCGGGTTAGTTTTCTCATTTGGATGTGCATGTGGTTTTCGCTAAAGATGCCAAAACTATTGGTGATTCTCCGCCGGCACAACCCCCGGCAGGAACACCGTCAGCACGCGATCGCTATCCTGACGCCGCAAAACCTTGAATACCACGTTCTCTCCGGGTTTCAGCTTTGCCACCGTCTTGCGGTAATCATCCACGCTATTCACCGGCTCGCGATTAATCTCCGTGATCACGTCGCTCCGCCCGAATCCCAGGTCATCCGCAAAGCTGGCCGGCTCCACTTCGCTCACCAGGACACCTTTCTGGCCTTCCATGCCCACACTCTGCGCTTTCGCTGGAGTCAAGCTCTCCACGCGCAAGCCAAACTCCACCGGCGCCGCCTCCCCGGGCTCATTGCTCATGCGCCCCGCCGTATTCGGGAAGACCCGCGTGCGGTCCTCAACGACCGCTGTTGCTTCTTTCTGCTGCCGGTCGCGGATGTAGTTCAATTTCACCTTGCTGCCGATGAGCGCTTGCGCGATCGGATTCACCAGTTCGTTACCCGTCCGCACCGCCTGCCCATTGATGGCTGTGATTACGTCGCCGCCCTTCAATCCGGCTTTCTCTGCCGGGCTGCCCGGCTCCACGCCCTCGATCACCACGCCATACGGAGCACCCAGCGACTTCAGCGTGATTGCATTCGTGCCCAGCTCTTCCTGGAAGCTCACGCCAATCGATCCGCGCGTCACGCGGCCTTGCGCAATAATCTGGTTGTATACATTGATCGCCGTCGTGGACGGCAAGGCGAACCCTACGCCTTCGTACCCGCGGCTGCCGGTGATGATCGCCGTGTTGATTCCAATCACTTCCCCAGCCAGAGCCACCAGCGGCCCGCCTGAATTTCCCGGGTTGATTGCCGCATCCGTCTGCAAGAATCGCTGAAACTGGTGACCGATCCCGCCGCGATCCTTCGCGCTGATGATTCCCGCGGTCACCGTCGCCTGCAAACCAAAGGGGCTGCCGATGGCCAGCACCCAGTCTCCCACCTGCACGCCATCCGAATTGCCCAGCTTGACTGTCGGCAAATCCTTACCAGCCTCAATTTTAATCACGGCCAGGTCGGTATCTTCATCCACTCCGACAACTTTCGCCGTGTACTTCGTGGTGTCGCCGTTCAACTGCACCTGAATCTTCGTGGCCTGCTCCACCACGTGATTGTTCGTCAAAATGAAACCACGCTTATCCACAATTACGCCGGACCCCAGGCTGCGCTCAGCTTGCGGCGGGCCATCCGGCTTGCCCTCAAAAAAGTGGTAAAAGAAATCCTCGCTGGGATCTTGCTGATCATAGGGCGCCGAGCGGCGCTTTTTCGGGTGCCGTTCAAGTACCTGCGTGGTCGCGATATTCACGACAGCGGGCTCCACGCGGTTGACAATCGAAGCAAAGGAGTTCGAGGAAGGCACCGGATCGGGCAGCGTCAGCGGCGTGGCGCTCGCGCCCAGAAAAGTAAGCGTTTTCGTGGCGGAAACCCGGCCGGAAATCACCGTGCCCATCAAAATTCCCACCGCCAGCGTCAACGCCACGAACATGGTCGCCAGTATCTTGCGGCGCCGTGCCCAATCGTAGAGTTCCTTCACTTGCTGACCCATGTCTCTATGCTCCTGTTTTCCTCAGAGCCTGCCAAGCCCATAAAAAGTATAACACCGCGTCCCGCGCGCAGTTGTTCCCTCGCGGCCATGCGTCGGGAGAATCACTGTCCTAAAGGACGGGTACCTCCCGGAGGGATTCTACGCACTTGTACTTGGACGCAGGAACCCGCCTTTATGTTGTTTTCATTCCTCCGCCGACAGCTTGCGCCAGGATTTACTCTTGACAACTTCTTTCTTCTCAAGCATAAAGGAAGAAGCTGCGGTTGCGGCGACACGTGGCGAGTTAGGGCAACTTGCTCCACGTAAAAAACTGCTAAAGAGCTGTTGAGTGTCCCAGAAAGATTTTCTGAGACCCTCCGAGCACTCTTTGGCCGGAGGGATTTTTGTTTATCCCCCCGTGCTGCCCAAAGCAATCTCCACGTTACACCGTGAAAAAGGATTAGGCCATGTCCATTGTCCACCAATTGAAATGCCGTGAATGCGGCAAACTCTGGGACAACGCCCCGCGATCGTTCTGCGAGGATTGTTTCGCTTCGCTTGAAGTCACCTACGACTACCCCGCACTCAAGAAAATTGCCCGCCGCGAAACTCTCGCCTCCCGCGCATTCAACATGTGGCGTTATGCCGAACTTCTCCCACTCCCCGAGGGCTACACTGGCTCGAACGCCGTCGGCGGCACGCCTCTTGTCGAGTCGCGCAAGCTCGGCGCTCAGTGGGGTCTCAAGCATCTCTATTTCAAGAACGACGCCGTCTGTTTTCCTTCGCTCTCTTTCAAGGACCGCGTCGTCGCCACCGCCCTCTCCGCCGCGCGGCGTTTTGGATTCCAGACGGTCGGCTGCTCCTCCACCGGCAACCTCGCCAACGCGCTGGCCGCGCAGTCCGCTCAACAAGGATTTGACGCCTGCGTGTTCATTCCCGCCGACCTCGAGCCGGCCAAGGTTCTCAACACCGCGGTTTACGGCGCGCGCATCGTGCGCATCAACGGCAATTACGACCATGTGAATCGGCTGTGCGCACAGATCGCCGACCGTTTTAATTGGGGCCTCGTCAATGTCAACCTGCGTCCTTACTACGCGGAAGGCTCGAAGACTCACGGCTACGAAATCGCCGAACAACTCGGCTGGACGCTTCCCGACAACGTCGTCGTGCCCATGGCCGGCGGTTCGCTGATCACCAAGATTGCCAAAGCATTCCGTGAATTGGTCGAGCTTGGCTGGGTCGAACCCAAGCCCGTAAAATTCTTCGGCGCGCAAGCCACTGGCTGCTCGCCCATCTCCGATGGCGTCAAGCGTAACCTTTCGCGCTTCCAGCCCCAAAAGCCCGCCACCATCGCGCGCTCTCTCGCCATCGGCAATCCCGCCGACGGCCCCTACGCCATCAAGCAAATCCGCGAATCCGGCGGCTGGGCCGAAGACGTCTCCGATCCGGAAATCGTCGCCGCCATAAAGCTCCTCGCGGAAACCGAAGGCATCTTCGCTGAAACCGCCGGCGGCGTCACGGCCGGCGTTGCGGAAAAACTCGTCCGCGCCGGCCGCATTGGCCCCGACGAAGTCACCGTCCTCAGCATCACCGGCAATGGCCTGAAAACGACGGACGCCCTGATCGACGAATTTCAGTTATCCGAACCTATTGCGCCACGCCTGGAAGCTTTTGAAGCGCTGCTCGAGCAGCAATTAGCCGCCAGCGCCGGAGCAAGAACGTAGGAACACGTTGCCGCCGTGCCCCTGCTTTGTATAGCACCGGCCTTTTGCCCCGATCGATGTCGAAGGGTCAGGCCGAAAGATTTTTAGAGTTCACTCAACGAGGAGAACTTGCAATGCCCGTGACCATCGAAATCCCCACCGCTTTTCGACGCTTCACCGAAGGCGCGCCAAAGGTAGTCTGCAATGCCACCACCGTCGCCGAAGCCCTCAGTGAACTCACCGCACGTTTCCCCGCGCTCTCCCGCCACGTCCGCGACGATGAAGGCCAAATTCGCCAATTCCTCAACGTCTACCTCAATGAAGAAGACATCCGTTTCCTCAACGGCGAATCCTCAGCGTTAAAAGAAGGCGATCGGGTTTTGCTGGTTCCCTCCATCGCTGGTGGAGCAGGCAGCTGATGGCGCTCTCTGCGCATTCCATTTCTTCACGCATTTAGCCTCGCATTGACATCCCAAGTTTACGGGCTTAACTTCGTCGGAGACTCTCCAG
>JBGOTL010000189.1:0-4205 GCA_041476465.1 Candidatus Acidiferrum sp.
CCAGCGCGAATTCAGCGCTTCCGAGCGGCGGATGATCCAACTCACATGATCCGCCTGATGGTCGCCACCCAGATAAGCTCCGGCATAACCGAGGCCACGAAGAACTGCCACCATCCGCGCCGCTCTTTCGAGGCGCGCAGCCTTACCCGAGTCCGCTGCCTTGATTTCCGAGCGAATCATTTCCAAGAGTTCAGGAGAAACCCAGCAGCCGGGAGGCTCCCCCTTGGACATCTTCTCTGCGGCTTTACCGCTCAAGACATAAACATTCCCCAGAACCGGTACGCGGATGGAGCGCTCATCCAGATATCTTTTCAGTTCGCGAAATTTGCGCATATCATAACCGAGCTGCGTGATGACGCAATTCGCTCCTGCTGCAATCTTCTTTTCCAGCTTCAGATACTGGTATGCACAATCCGCTTCGGTGTACTTGAAGGGAGATACCGCCACAGCAATCCAGAATTGCTTTCCTCGCTGGCGTGCCTCGTCGATAAGGCGGACAAGTTGTACGGAGTCCAAATCAAACAAGGCCTCAGGAGACTGCGGACCGGCGGCCTTGGGATAATCACCCGTTAGAGCCAGTACATTTTCAATGCCCAGGGCGTGGAGATCTTCCAGCGTTCGCCACATCGTCGATCGCTCGCGGCCAACACAGGTGAGGTGAATATTTGGCGTAAGGCCGCGGGCGCGCGCAGCCGTGCCCACGCGCACGGGATCATGACCGAGGGCGCCTCCGGCATAACTGGTGATGCTTCCGGCGACCACCCCGGGTACTTGCGCCAGTTTCGAAGCCACCTCCAGCAGGCGAGCCTCTCGAGTCAGACCGCTGGCGACCAATTCCACGACATAGCAGAATCGGCCGGCGCTCAATGACTCCCGAAGTGGGTTTGCTGCGTTCACGTCAGTTTTTCAACTCCTTGCGGACCAACCGCGTCCCTTCCACCATGGCGCTGAGTTTCGCGAAGGCGACGTCCCGCGGCAGGTGCAAGCAGCCGCAATCAGGCAAGACAAAAAGCCGCTCAGCCGGCATTACCTCGAGTGCTTTCCGGATGCGCTCAGCAACGAGATCTGGTGTTTCAATGGCTTGCGTCTTCACATCGATCACACCTACGCCGAGTTCAAATCGCGCGGGCAGTTCACGAAAAAGTTCCAGGTCCTCGCCACCACGCCGGGCGAATTCCAGGGTGAGTTGATGCACCTTCGCATCCAAAATCCGAGGAAACAAATAGCGGTAGCTGCCTTCCCAGGAAGGCTTCCCATAGCGGTTGCCGTAGCAGATGTGCACCGCGATCTTGGCTTCTACTCCATCCACCAACTGGTTCAGCGCCTTCACTCCCCAGGCCAGATCCTCGGGGAACCCCGAATAATAAGGCTCATCGATTTGGATGAATCGCGCTCCCGCTTTCGCCAATGCCTTCAATTCAGGATTCATGACGCGGGCGAGATCCATTGCGAATTCTTCTTCGCTCGGGTAGTGCTCGTTGCGGATGCGCTTGGACAATGAATGCGGGCCGGTAATGCAGAATTTCGTCTCGCGATCCGTGTTCGCGCAAAGAAACAGGAAATCGTCCACGAGTCCCAGGGAAGCGGTGGGAAGTTTTCCCAGAACTTTGCTCTCGTAGAAGTCGTAATAGAATTTCTTGGAAGCGTGGTCGATCTGGACGCCTGGGAGCCGTTCGACGAAGTAATCGATCATGTTGTCGCGCCGCAATTCCCCATCCGTGATGATTTCGATACCAGCGACTTCCTGATCTTTGATTGCGGCTTTGACGGCGGTGTCGTGGATCTCGTCGAGGTCGCGGCGGCTGATCCGCCGGGCAAAATACTCGGTCTTGAGCCGCTCGAGCCAGCCCGGCATCGAGTAACTGCCAACTACGGTGGTCGGAAGAATGGGAAGAGTCATCAGCATTACTCCCGTTGCGTGGTGTAGAGAATCGATGTCTTCGAACCCTTCCGATAGTGGAAAGGCGCGAAGTGTACGTCGTACCCGGCGCGTTCCCCAACTTCCCTCAGCAATGCGCCGTTAACCCAGTTTACGATTGATCCGTCCAGTTTCCCCGGTCCGTGAAATCCCAGCCGGCACTGATTAAAGTTGGTTACAAAAATATCCTGCACCTGCAAAAAACCACGTGGATAAAGGAGTGGAAGAGTGTTGCGAAAACTTTCGAGCGCGCCGGAACTCAGATGGAAACGAACTTCACTTGGCGCTTCCCGCAGCACTTCCTCCAAGCTAGCCTGGTGTAAACCTTCAGGAAGCGAAGTGTCCGGCAATTCGTCGAGACTCACGAGCCGCTCTTCGAGCCGCATGACCTTCCAGATCTCTTGCCAGAAAGCCACGCCGCGCTGGCGATCGCCGAGGTAATCCGGCCCCCCCTCGAGCAATCGGCTCACTGTCCGGGGAAGCTCGGCAACGGGAGTTCCAAATTCCTGGCTGATGCGGTCTGCGTCCACCGATGGAACGTAAGCCCGCACCTGGACCGCGTAGAGTTTCCCGTCCCGGCGTGCGATCTCTTCATCCGGAAGGTTGTCGTACACATTGGTCAGGTGGATGTGAAGAATTTTGTGCCGGAGAAAGGAGAGATTTTTCAGAGGGTTGAGTGCGTCTAAGACGATGAAGCTGCAAAGCTCGGCGTGATCCCGCACGGCTGGCCGGGAGCGTTCCAGCGTGGCGAGTGAATAGTCTCCCAAAAGGAATTTCAAGCGCGGGTAATACCTGGTTCCACGCTGCTGATCGAGCGCGCGAAACCCGTCCAGCCAGAGACCAGATCGGATTCCCATGCCAACACCAATTTCCAGAACAAAAATTTCTTCCGGCAATTGCTTTCGGTTTTCCAAATCCTTCAGCAAAGTCCAAAAATCAGCAACACCATCAGCTACCGCGGCAGGGTGGTTGGCATCGGACTTCCCGCCGGGAAGTGCTTGCTCGTAGCTTCGGCCGGTGAACTGCTCCCAGTCCGCCAAACGGTGCCAATAGAGACGGTTAAATCCCCAGGCGAGGCTATCCCGGAAAGACTTGAAATCTTCCAGGATCACGCCGCCCTGCTCCTCTACATGCGGAGCGCCCCAATTGGTCATCGTCCGCAAGATCTCCGTGCGGAGAGCTCCGGGTGTCACCTGACGGGTGTCGATATGCAATTCCATTAGAGGGATGCGCTCCTGCCCGTCGCCTGCGGCCCTGGTCGCCATGACGCATTCACGAAAATTCTGGCGATACTGAATCCAATCCAAGTGGACTCTTAAGTGCGCGAATTGATCCTGTTCTAAGTGGCCCTCTTCTAACAGGGAATAGAGGGTGTCGACCACCTCATGTGTGGTGGCTGCAGCAGGCTTCCGTTGCAGATGGTTTAATTGCAGAATCATTTTTCACGCACGGAACAAATTCCTGTACCTCGACCGCAAATCGTTTATGACCTTAGACAGTGGCTGCTTGCCCGGCGACCACGGACTTGACCGCCGCGATGATTTTCTCCTCGTTCGGCAGCACGTAATTTTCGAGTGGCTCGCTAAATGGAATCGAAGTATCGAGCGCTGTGACCATTTTTACCGGAGCCTTCAGATGCTTGATACCGTGTTCGGCGATTTCCCCCGCGATAATGACGGCCGCGGAAGCATGGCGGCTCGCCTGGTCCACTAGCACGAGCCGGCCCGTTTTCCTCACCGATTTTATGATGGTGTTGATATCCAGCGGCGCCAGGGTGCGTGGATCGATCACTTCCACGCTGATTCCCTGCCGGGCGAGCGCCTCAGCTGCGGCCAGCGACTTTTTGACCATCCATCCCGTGGCGACGATGGTGACGTCATCCCCTTGGCGCTTGATGTCGGCGAGGCCAAACGGAATGACGTACTCACCTTCCGGTACCAGCCCCTTGTCGAGCGTCAGCATGTAGTGATGCAGATACACCACCGGATTGTCGTCACGAATGGCCGAGGCCATCAATCCCTTTGCATCCGCTGCCGTCGAGGGTAAGGCTATCTTCAGGCCCGGAATTCCCATCATCGTGTGGTAAATGCAGTTGGAGTGTTGCCCAGCCCAGCCTGCGGCAAAACCGTAGCCCGCTTTGAACACCAGCGGTACTTTGACCTGGCCACCCGACATGTAGCGCAGCCTTGGCGCTTCGTTAATCAGTTGATCGAAGGCCACGAGCATGAACTCGCTCATCCACAGCTCGACAATCGGCCGAAGCCCGGTGATCGCCGCGCCGACGGCC
>JBGOTL010000190.1:0-4147 GCA_041476465.1 Candidatus Acidiferrum sp.
GCGATCCTCGCTGCGGACAGTGGAATTCGCGGAGACCTCGCCCGCGCCGACCAGGGTCCAGAGCGGCTGATAGAAATGCCGATCGGACGGCTCGACGATGGCAATATCGGTTTGCCCAGCGCGGCGCAGCAGGCTGGCGGTAATGATTCCGCCCGTGCCTCCGCCCAGGATGACAATCTTGTGATTGCGTTTTGTGGTGCTCTTTATCTCGGACATTGAATTCTCCTCTGTTAAATTCGGTTGAACTTGATTTGTGGAACGAAAGGATCACTTTGAAGGGCAGAAGGCCTGAAGTGGGGCTGATTCGTTTCAGCGGGGAATCTAGTTGCGAAGAAGCGTCAGCTCACACCACGGCGAATGGGGGACAACAACACATGGCCATGCGATGGGTGCGACGCATGGAAGGAATGATACTCCCCGATTTGCTTGAACATGCATGAAAGAATTGGATGCCACAAATCGATGAATTCGATTAGCGCACGGAGATGATTCCAGCAGGGAAGAAGTACCCGGCAGCGCGGCCAGCGAGGGCAAAATGAGCTTGGAGGCTTTTGCCGCCAGGTGTGTTATCTTTAAAACGTAGACTCCCGAGGTAGGATTACCTGAATTCGCTGAGGGGTGCGCTTTTCGGCTTTCCCTCCATTGATTCAGGCAATTTTCATCCGGTTTTTGTAGTGTTTGGGAAGCGGCAGTGTGCCACCATCCCGCACTCAGGGTGCTTCGAAGAGTACGGGGAGAATCAAAGATGAAGAGTTTATTTGTTGGGAATATGAGCTTCCAGACCACGGAAGGCGACCTGCGGGCGCTTTTTGAGCCGTTCGGGCAGATTACGCGCGTGCATATGGCGATGGACCGGGAAACCGGACGCGCGCGCGGGTTTGCGTTTATCGAAATGCCCAATGACGAGGAAGCGGCCAAGGCCATCGCTGGTCTGGATGGCAAGGAGCTGGGCGGGCGCAACTTGAAGGTGAACGAAGCCCGGCCAAAGGGCGAGGGCGGAGCACCGCGCGGACCACGCAACAATTTTGGCGGGCCGAGCGGAGGCCGCGGACCTGGCGGCAGTGGGGGACGTGGTAAAAGCGGTGGCGGAGGCCGCGACCGGTTCTCGAATGAAGATTACCGTGAGTCGGCAAGGCAGCCGCGCGAACCACGCTGGTAATTTTCCTTTTCCATGGATAGGCTGGACGGCCGGGCCGATGCCGGGCCGCACTCTGCTGTGAGGAGAGGCAATGACAACGACATTTCAGAAGCGGCAAAAAGAGATGAAGCGCATCGAGCGGCGCAAGATGAAGGAAGAACAGCGCGCGCAGAGGAAAGTGGACAAGAACACGCCGAAAGATCCCGGCGAAGTCATCGCTTCCGACATCGCTACGGAATCCGAGATCGCGGAGTTGCGGCAGCAGCAGTAAACGGGGAGCCGCGGCGGATTTTCCATCCAGAGGATCGCGGCATGTTGCTATAAACAAACGCAAGAATATTTTGGCAAGCGCGCGGAATGAGCAGCCCCTCAAACTGCGCGCTTTTATTTTGCTGAAACACCCGCTGGGATTATTTAATCCCCGCGGACTCCAGCGGCTAACGGAAGTGGATCCACAAGCCTATCACCGTGGCTAGCAGCGATGCGGTGAACGCCAGATTGAAAAGGTGCTCCGTTCGCGTCTCGCTTTTCAGATGCGGCGTAATCAGGCCGGTGGTATCCAGTTTTTCATTCACCGTTGCAAACGTCAGGCCGACAATCTTCCTCCGCTCGGGCGCCGGATACATCATGCTGACACCGATCAGCACGGCGGTACACACTACGAACATCAAAATAGCGTAGTGCAGAAAATTTATCTTCACCAGCCAGCGGATCGCCCCTGAATCGAAATGCCGCGTCTTGTCCAGCACTTCGAGGACGAATCGCGCGGCCCCCAAGGCAAAACCGACGAGCAACGAACTGATGGCACCCTCCCCGTTCAAACGCGGCCAGAGAATGCCGAAAATAAAGCACACCGCAATCGGCGGGCTGATATACGCCTGCACGCTCTGCAGGTAGATATAAAGCTGCGCGCTCAGCAGGTGAATAAAAGGCACCCACAGCAGGCCCAGGAGGACCATAGCGCCCGTGGCAATCTGCCCGAACAGTACCAATTGCTTTTCATTCGCCGCCGGGCGGAACTTCTTGTAAAAATCCAGCGTCACCATGGTGGACGCGGAATTGAAAACCGAACTCATGGCGCCCATGAGCGCGGCCAGCAGCGCGGCAATCATTAATCCCACCAGCCCGGTCGGGAGTAGATTGATCATCAGAGTAGGAAGCGCGATGTCGCCGTTGCTGACCTTGCCGTCGACCACCGTGAAGAGTTGCGGATAGAGCGCATAGGCGATCAGACCGGGCAGCACCAGCAGGAAGACCGGCAAGATTTTAAGGAAGCCGGCAAAAATTGTTCCGGCCTTGGCGTGTCCTTCATCCTTTGCGGAAAGCACGCGCTGCACGATCACCTGGTCCGTGCACCAGTACCAAATCCCCAGAATCGGCGCGCCGAAGAAAATACCGGTCCAGGGAAAATCGCTGTCTGTCGCGGGTTTCATCATGTGGAAGAAATCGGGAGGGACGTGGGCGCGCAAGCCGGCGAAGCCCCCGACCTTGTCCATCCCGATCACCGTCAGCGCGATGGCCCCCGCCAGGAGAATGAGGGTCTGCACAAGATCGGTGTAAATAACGGCGGCCAGTCCCCCGGCGATAGTATAAATTCCCGTGGCCACCACGAGAATGATCGCGGCTTTCATCGGGCTCCAGCCCACCACCCGTTCCAGCACGATGGCCGCGGCATACAGATGAACCGAAATTTTCGTGAAGATGTAAGCAATCACGGAAATGCTGGCCAGATAGGTTGCGCAATGACGGTTGAAGCGGCGCTCCAGAAATTCCGGCATGGTGAAGACGTTTGAGCGCAGATAAAACGGCACGAAGACCCAGCCCAGGAGCAGGAGCATCAAACACGCCAGCCATTCGAAATGACCCACGGCCAGGCCGGACGTCGCTCCCGAACCCGCTAAGCCAATGAAATGTTCCGTGGAGATATTGGATACGAAAAGCGATGCTCCAATGGCGAACCACCCGATATTCCGGCTGGCAAGAAAATAGTCCTCGGAAGTCCGCTCCTTCCTCGCAAAGTGGAATCCGATGGCAAAGATGACTGCGAAGTAGATTCCGATGATCGCGAAATCCACTGGTGCGAGAGTTCGATGGGTCACCGCAACCGCCGAAGCGAACAGCATCCGTGCCTCCTTGGCATCCGCTGATGGCAACTCTGCGGCCGACCGACTACCCGCGGATTTGCGGTGAGAGTTTATACCAGGACTGCAACATCGAACAGTCTGTGTAGTTGCACAATCGATCGCAGAGTCCTCATCTGTTCAGGCTTGAGGGGAAAACGGAACTAGAGAGGGGAAACGTTTGGCTCCGGGGCCTGGACTCGAACCAGGATAGCCAGATTCAAAGTCTGGAGTCCTACCAATTAGACGACCCCGGAGCCGATACTAGAATTGTAGCAAAGGCTCGGGGGGATAGGGAGTAAGGGAACCCGGCAAAGTGGAAAAAGCTTAGCCTTCTCTTGGGACGCGACACCTCCCGGGACGCCATGTGCGCCCGGGAAGCGTTTCTGTTAAGTTAGAAAGGTTGTTTCCACTCCTGGAGAGGTGTCCGAGCGGTTTAAGGAGCACGCTTGGAAAGCGTGTGTAGGCTTACCCCTACCGTGGGTTCGAATCCCACCCTCTCCGCCATCCATATTCAGGTCCTTCGGCTCTCCTGCTTGGGCGGGATCGCTCAGGGTTCAAACCTAATCGAGTATGGCCGGAGACTGGAGTGAATTGGAGGCCTTCCTGCGACCGTACATGAAGAAAAAAAACGCGCCAGTTCCGACAAATATCGTTGTTCCGCCCAGCATCCAACTCTCGTAAGCCCACAATGAGGATATCCGCTGCGCTGGGAAAAATATCAACACCAAACCGATGGTTGTGGCCAGGAGCCCGGCCATCCCTGCAACAACAAGAATACCTTTGCTGTATCTTCCCTTCCCAGCAGACTCTTCGAAGGCGATTTTGAGCAAGGCTGCGAACATATACAGAAACGGCACCAATTGCAGGACCACAGCCAACGAGAGTA
>JBGOTL010000191.1:0-4146 GCA_041476465.1 Candidatus Acidiferrum sp.
CATCGCCGACGCCATGATCGGCCAGGACGCGGTGCGCTCCGCCGGCGAATTTCACAAGCGCCTCGGCCTCACCGGCGTGATTCTCACCAAGCTCGATGGCGACGCCCGGGGCGGCGCAGCGCTTTCCATCGGCAAAGTCACCGGCGCGCCGGTAAAGTTCGTGGGTCTCGGCGAAAAATACGACGCCCTCGAAGATTTTTATCCCGAGCGCATCGTCTCCCGCGTCCTTGGCATGGGCGACATCATGTCGCTCATCGAGCGCGCCGAGCAGTCCGTCGACAAAAAAGCTGCCGCCGACCTCGAGCGCAAACTTCGCACGGAAAGTTTCACGCTGGAAGACTTCCGCGACCAGTTAAAGCAAATCCGCAAGATGGGCCCGCTCGAGCAGCTCGTGGACATGCTTCCGAAAATGGGCCCGCTTGCCAATCTCCCCAAAGATGCCAAGGTTGACGAAGGCAAACTCAAGCAGGTCGAGGCCATTATCAACTCCATGACCAACCAGGAGCGCCGCGATCACAACGTCATCGACGGCAAGCGCCGCAAACGCATCGCCGCCGGCAGCGGCACCTCCGTCCAGGAAGTCAATCAAGTCCTCAAGCAATACCTGCAGATGCGCACCATGATGAAGCAATACGGTTCCATGGCCGCCCGCGCCAAAATGAAAGGCCTCGGCAAACTTGCCGGTTTATCCTGAGCGGTAGCGAAAGAATTGTCGTGAATCTGTAGCATCGCCGCTTTAGCGGCGATAATTTTGTTCTTTGAAAATTAAATCGGCAACCTGCAGCGCCAGCTTCTCCCGATCCCAATCCGTGCGATTGCTCAAGATGATGACGGTCAAACGCTCGTCCATGAACCGCTCGATCACCAGATAGAAACCCATCGTGCCGCCGGTGTGCCACATGCGCTGGCGTCCTTGATACGGATCGAGAAACCAGCCGAAGCCGTAAGCGACGGGCTTGCCGGGATGCAGATTGTCGCCGCTCGGTTCTGTGGGCCAGCGCGGCTCGGAGCCGTCGGCGAGTTTCACGGGCGTCAAGGCGGGGTTCATCTCTTCCGCGCTCAAGAGCGTGCGATTTCGCAAGGCATCATCCCACTTGGCAAGATCTTCGAGATTGGAGTAAATGCCGCCATCCCCCAGAGTTGCCGATGTTGCGCTTTGATCCGTTTCATTCAGCACGCTGTTCTCTTTCGTGTGACCAAACGCGCGATTCGTGACTTCGTTCTTGCCCCTTTGATAGACGATCGTATGTTCCATCTTCAGCGGTGCAAAAATCTTTTCGTGAAGGAATTCGCCGTAGGATTTTCCAGAAGCTTTCGCGACGATTAGTCCGAGCACCACGTACCCCGAATTGCTGTACGACCAACTCGTCCCCGGCGTGAACTTTCCATTCTTTTCTCTTTCGAGCAGCGCCAAAACTTCGTTGTCCTGAATTTGATGTTCCGGCGACCAGGTCAGTCCCTTCACTTTTTCCGCCGCGTCCATCAAGTCTTCGTAATCCGGCAAGCCGGAGGTGTGATTCAAGAGGTTCCGAACGGTGATAGTCTTTCCGTATAGCGGAAAATCCGGAATGATTTCCGTGAGGGTCTCGTCGTAACGAAGTTTTCCGTCATGCACCAGAAGCATCACCGCCATCGCTGTGAATTGTTTCGTGCACGAAGCCAGCCGGAAATTCGTCTGCGCATCAATCTTCGCCATGGTGCGCAGTTCGCGCACGCCATACCCGCGCTCGAATACGGTCTTGCCATTCTTCCGTACTAGCACCGCCATGCCCGGGGATTTTCCAGCTGTTACAGAACTGAAAAGTTCATCAATTTTCTTTTGCGTGGGAGTATCGGGCGTCGCATTCATTTTCATCGCTAAAATCAAGCAGCACACGGCTGTACACGCAGCGCAAATCACCGCATGATGACTTAGCTTGTGAAACACACCCGCCTGAGTTTCTTTCTTCGGCATATCCACGCATGCTATCACGCGTTGCGTTGACGCTTGGGGCCACCTATCCTAGGAGGGCTCAGCTTGCAATGGCGGAGTAGTGGATTTGCAAAGGGCAATCGCCCGGCAACGTGCGTCGTCTATACTCCCACAAGCGTTGTAACCGCCCCTTCTTTTAACGCTCTAATTGCGGGTGGACTCCAAGGACTTTCTGCATGCAACCGTTTGACTTGATCGTGATCGGCTCCGGCCCGGGCGGGCAGCGCGCCGCCATCCAGGCCGCCAAAGCGGGAAAGCGCGTCGCCATGATTGAAAAACAATCGGTCGGCGGCGTTTGCATCAATACCGGCACCATCCCCAGCAAGACCATGCGCGAAGCGGTCCTGCATCTTTCTGGTTATTACGAGCAGAATTTCTACGGCGCGAATCATCAAGTCAACGAAAACGTGACCATGGCGGATCTCAATTTCCGCGTGCAGCACGTCATCGAAACGGAAGTCGCCGTCATTCAGGACCAGCTCAAGCACAATGGCATCGAGATGCTCCGCGGCGTCGGCTCCTTTAGCGATGCGCATCACGTGCGCGTGGAGAACAGCAACGGTTTCGGAGAATTTGAAGCGCGGTATTTTGTGATCGCCACGGGAACAAAACCCGCCGCGAATCCCAAAGTCCCCGTCAACGGCCGCAACATCATCGATAGCGACCAGATTCTCAGCATGCCGCAAATTCCCAAGACGCTCATCGTCGTCGGTGGCGGTGTGATCGGCGTCGAGTACGCTTGCATATTCGCCACCCTCGGCGTGCGCGTGATCATCGTGGAAATGCGCCCGCGCCTTTTGGAATTTGCCGATAACGAAATGGTGGAAGCGCTCACCTACCACATGCGCGACCACCGCGTTACGTTGCGCCTCAACGAAGAGGTGGAAAGCGTCGAGGAATTGCCCGACGGAAAGGTTGCCGCCAATCTCGTCAGCAAGAAACGCGTCAACGCCGATGCGCTGCTGTATGCCGTCGGACGCCAGGGCAATATTGAAAAACTGAATCTCGCCGCAGCGGGCATCGCAGCCGACGATCGCGGCCGCATCAAGGTCGACGCCGACTACCGCACTTCACAACCCCACATTTTCGCTGTCGGCGACGTCATCGGTTTCCCCAGTCTGGCTTCCGTCTCCATGGAGCAGGGCCGCATCGCCGCCGCGCGGGCTTTCGGTTTGGATGTGCACACGGATCCCGCCGGCTACCCCTACGGCATCTACACCATTCCGCAGATCTCCTTCATCGGCAAGACGGAAGAACAACTCACCCGGGAAGACGTACCCTACGAGGTCGGCGTCGCTTACTACCGCGAAATCGCCCGCGGGCAAATCACCGGCCACACGGATGGCCGGCTAAAACTTCTCTTTCACCGCGAAACCCTGGAGCTCCTCGGCGTGCACATCTTCGGCGAAGACGCTGCCGAGCTTCTGCACATCGGCCAAGCCGTCATGCTCCTCAAAGGCAAGATCACCTATTTCGTGAACACTGTTTTCAACTATCCGACGCTCGCGGAATGCTACAAAGCCGCCGCCTTCAACGGCCTCAACCGCCTGGGTTGATTTCAGCGGCCCTCGATGTTCCCCAATCTGCGGCGGGACCCCCCTATCCCCCCACCAATTTGTATGAATATCAAAAGAAACGGGTTGCGAAAAAAGCAATTCGTAACGAACTGAAAACAAAGGCCCACCTTCGCCCAGGCTACGGCGCGGCAAGCGAGTGAAGGAACGAGGGGTATACCCCCTCGTTGTGACAAGAGGTGTGCGCAGCGCATTGAAAGGAAAGGGTTTAAGGGGCGTCCTGTTGAGCCATGATGGACAGATGGCCTTAAGGTATAGAAAGGAAAGGGGTTAGACCAGAAAATGAGGGGAACAGGGCGCTCCCGGGTCGTGAGAGGGGCGACGTCGGAGAGCATGCGGCATGATAACGCGGAGAAGATAGCTTGTCAAGAAGGTTATCATATTGGTAACATTCGTCCCGCAGAAGCGTCCGGGATGCAAAGGGCACAAACGGGATGTGGAAAAGTGAGAGAGAACCGAAAAGCCAAAAGCCCCACCCTCAAAACCCGAGGATTGGGCACCCAGAGTCGTTCTCGCACATCGCGCCCGGGCCACCCGTCCAAACCCGGCGTGATGGGGCACCCAGATTCCTTCCCCGGATTACGCCCGGGCCACCCGCCC
>JBGOTL010000192.1:0-4110 GCA_041476465.1 Candidatus Acidiferrum sp.
CGAGATCCTTGTTGTCCAGATTGCCCGCTTGAATCCAGGGCGGAGCGCTGCTGATGCGCCCTGACGATTCCGGCGGCGCAACGCCCATGCTGCCGAAGAATGGATGCAGCGGAATCTCGATGCCGGGAGCGAAGCGCGCAATCATGCGTTTTTCGTCGAGCGGAATAATTTTTGTTTTTGGATATGGGAAATCCTCCGGCAGGTACCCCATGCCCGGCCAGAAGCCGTTGTAGGCATAGGGAATCGCGAGCTTTGCGGCGAGGATTCGCACTTCGAGGACATCGCCGGGTTCAGCGCCTTCGATAAACACCGGGCCGGTCAGGATGTGGGGACCGGGGCCCTTGTCCTTGACCTGGTCGTAGATGTCGCGCAGCGATTGCTCGACCTGTGCCGGCGGCACGCCCGCTGCTTCGAGGCCTTTAGGGCTGTTGGTGAGCAGCGTCTGAATTTCCACGGTGTCGCCGGACTTGATGTGCAGCACGGGGAGAGTCTTTGCATCGTAATAGCCCCACGCCACGGTCTTCGGCGTCGGCTTCAGGGTGTACGTCGTCTGCGCGCCAATACTTTGGGCGAAAATAAAAGTTTCCGTTAGCGTAGCTAGGCCGATCAAAACGGCGTATCGGTTCATTCTTTCTCCTAAGGATTCTTGATAGCGGATTGCTGAGTACCCGCGTTACTTAATGGACTGAGGAGTGAAACAAGTTCCTTAAGCCGCGGCACAAGTTCATTGTTCAAATCCAGCAGGGTCTGATCGTACTTGGTCATTCTGCTAGAGAGGTTGTCCATCGCTTGGTTATTAAGTCGATATTCCTCACGGCTGCGAATGACTTCATTCACGTAAAGTATCCGATTATAAGCATCGGTCACGCCCGCTAAGGCCTTAGGATTGGTGCCGATTTCATGTGGAAGGTAGAGTCTAAGCAGCTCCCACGCGCTAGTCTCAAGTGTGTTTATGGGGGCTACAAGTGTGCTGTTTTTCTTGAGCGCTTCTAGTTCTAATGCTAGTGCAGTGTTGTTGTGGCCGATTGATCCTTCGTTGGTAGACAATTCTCTAATAAGTGCAGAAGCAACCGTCTTTTCGCGCTCAACCTTCTCCGCGAGAAGGAATGTGTATTGCCCTTTGGCAGCCTCAGCGCTGTCTCGGAAATCTTTGGCGCTATTCTTCAGTGTGTCCGCCGTAGTCTGAAGGGCCTCTCGGGACCTTGTGAGCGTTTCTAGCTGCTCTACGCCGCTTTTCTCGCTTGCTTTGAATGCGGCGATAGCGATTGCAAGAGACAAAATTGTGAGCACGAAAAGGGCAGCATTAAGTGCAAGGGAGATTACCGCAGTAAGATCAGCTATTCCTAAACTCGATAGGAGGCTGAAAGTATTCTTTGACTTGAGAAGGTAGAATACCAATATCGCAACAGCAGCCAATAGAATCGTGGCCGTTATCCAAAGTGTTGTTCTCATTCGATGTCTCCAGCCGGCGGCAACGGACAAGTAGAAAGTGTCATGGATGGGTCATGTCCTCGGGTTTGACGAGGGCGTCGAATTCTTCGGCGGTGAGGAAGCCGAGCTTTACGGCGGCTTCGCGGAGGCTGGATTTTTCGTGATGCGCGGCTTTGGCGACCTTAGCGGCGTTATCGTAGCCAATTTTGGGGGCCAGCGCGGTGACCAGCATCAGGGAATTCTTGACGTAGTGCGCGATCTGCTCGCGGTTGATTGCGATGCCGAGGACGCAGTGGTCGACGAAGCTGTTGCAGGAGTCGGCGAGCAGCTCGACGGAGTGGAGGTAATTGAAGATCATTACGGGCTTGAAAACGTTCAGCTCGAAATTGCCTTGCGAGCCGGCGAATCCGATGGCGGCGTCATTGCCAAGCACTTGCACGGCGACCATGGTGAGGGCTTCGCACTGCGTGGGGTTTACCTTGCCGGGCATGATGGATGAGCCGGGCTCGTTTTCCGGCAATACCAGCTCGCCGAGGCCGCAGCGCGGGCCGGAAGCCAGCCAGCGAACGTCGTTGGCGATTTTCATGAGCGACGCGGCGAGGGTTTTCAGCGCGCCGCTGGCGAAAACGATTTCGTCGTGGGCGGAGAGGCTGGCGAATTTATTGGGATGCGAGCGGAAGGGAAGCCCGGTGAGTTCATTGATTTTGCGAGCGGCGCGTTCGGCGAATTCCGGATGCGCGTTGAGGCCCGTGCCCACGGCGGTGCCGCCAATGGCGAGGTCGTAGAGTCCATCGAGAGCCACGGCGAGGCGCCCGCCATCGCGATCGAGTAAGTTCACCCAGCCGGAGATTTCCTGGCCCAGGGTGAGCGGCGTGGCGTCCTGCAAATGAGTGCGGCCGATTTTTACGACATCGGCAAATTCAGTGGCTTTGGCGTCCAGCGCGTCGCGGAGTTTTTTCACCGCGGGCAGCAAGCGGCGCGAAGTTTCCGTGGCCGCGGCGATGTGCATGGCGGTGGGGAAGGTATCGTTGGAGGACTGCGACATATTTACATCGTCATTGGGATGAATGGGCTTTTTGCTGCCCATGACGCCGCCGGAGATTTCGATGGCGCGGTTGGAAATCACCTCGTTGACGTTCATGTTGGTCTGCGTGCCGCTGCCGGTTTGCCAGACGCGCAGAGGGAAATGGTCGTTGAGTTTGCCGGAGATGACTTCATCGGCGGCTTGGGTGATGAGAGCGCATTTTTTGGCGGGGAGCTTGCCGAGGTCCTGATTGACGAGCGCGGCGGCTTTTTTGAGGATGCCGAAGGCGCGGATCAGTTCGGGCGGCATGATGTCCTTGCCGATGGCGAAGTGGACGAGCGAGCGAGCGGTCTGCGCGCCGTAGTAGCGGTCGGCGGGGACGTCCATTTTGCCCATGCTGTCAGATTCGCTGCGCGTGGGGGTGGAGGCTGCTGGCTTTGCGGCTTCGGACATGGGGCGCTCCTGATGGCTATTTGAGAAGAGTCTAGCAGAATGAGGCCGGGGGGTTGGAAAGTAAGGGGGAACGAAGTAAGGACGTAGGGGAGGGAGAGCCGTCCTCAGTGGAGTGAAAGAGAGGTCCTTCGTCGCGATGCTCCTCAGGACAGATTCCCTACCGGGAATCTGGTTAACCGTAATGAACCCCCTCCCCCCTATATTTTTGTAAGTGCGGATTCTAAAGGGCTTTAAGTCTAGTGTTTTGTAAGTGCGGATTATAAAAGGGTTGCGGGCGTGTTTTTCGAATCTGCGGATTCCAAAGGAGTTAGGGAGGGTTGCGGAGTGAGCAAGAGTTAGGCCGGGGGTTCGCAAAGGGCGGACGCACCGGCTCAGCATGAATGTGTCATGTTATCATATAATTCAATATTGTCAAGTGATTACTTGTAAATGGTTTGTTTGGTGCGAGATGGCGGTATGTATGATTCTCCGACAGGATCGGAGTCATCGCGGAGTGGTGAGATGGGTGGGGGACATGTTTCGCACCTCCGGCGCCTGAAGTCTTTTTGTTCCGCGTACCCAGCGCTTACGCACTGGGCTAAGTTCTGACGCGCCTTCGGCGCTGGCAAGTCCATATACCACGGAACCTCGAGATGGGCGCAGCATAGACGAAGAAAAGACAAGATGCCGGGTTCCCGGCCGGGTCGGGATAGATTCCACCCGGCGCCGCACGGAAAAGGCAAGATGCCCGCCTAAAGGCGGCCGCTACATAAGAAAGAAGGGTGAAGACGAGACGATGGCGGAACGATGAGGCGAAGAGCGGGCGGGCCAAGGCCCGCCCCTACAAGAGAAAAGGGAGAGCCCAAGCCAAGGCATTGTCGGATTTATCCTGGGTTTATGTTGGTTTTGACAAGGTCTGGCGGGCCGCGAAATTGGCGGGTTTGCGTTACTATCTGGCTGAAGCGCCTGGAGGTGCTGCGATGGGAAAAAAGAATTTGAAAGCCGCCCTGGTGTATGTGGGATTTGTTGCTCTTGTTTCGAGCTTTGGATTTGGAATGGTGTTGAATGCCGCGGCACAAGGAGCCGGCAGCTCCGGGTATCACTTGATCAAGAAAGTGAAACTTGGCGGTGAAGGCGGATGGGACTACCTGACGGTAGATAAAGCCACGCATCGCGTGTTTATATCGCGGGGTACGCACGTGATGGTGGTGGACCCGGACAAA
>JBGOTL010000193.1:0-4107 GCA_041476465.1 Candidatus Acidiferrum sp.
TCCACCCCAGCCGGCTGACGCAGAGCAACATCGACGCCCTCACCAAGCGCCATAACCACACTCCCAGGAAATGCCTCGGCTTCCAAACTCCCGCCGAGATCTTTTCCTCGCTACTGTTGCACTTGAAATGTGAATCCACAGCTTCGCTTTGCTCAGCATGACAACTACGTTGCGGAACGAAAGAGTCGCCCGTCGGGGCGAAAGCCCCGGCGCTACAAAACCCAAGCCGATTCAACTTTTACCGGCTTACGGCCGTGGCGGTCTCCGCGTACGCATAACTCTTGATGGCCGCCGCCACACCCGCGCCCGCGGGCAAGCGGATTCCCTGGTCTCCCAGCACTTTTTCAAACGCGGACAAGAACAACAGCACAAACGGTTTCTGGCTGCAGTAGCCCATCAAACCAACGCGCCAGATCTTACCCTTCAAGGGACCAAAGCCGCCGGCGATTTCGATATTGAACTCGTCGAGCAGTTGATTGCGAACCTTCGCGTCCTCGGCGCCGCTGGGAACCATGACCGCCGTTACCGTCGGCAAACGGTGCGCCGGGTTTTTCACCAACAACCCCAGCCCCATGGCTTCCATACCGGCGATCAGCGCCTGCTGATTCACGCGATGCCGCTCCCAGCGCGCTTCCAAGCCTTCCTCGACCACGATGCGCATCGCTTCACGCAACGCGAAAAGCAGCGAGATCGGCGGGGTGTGATGATAAAGGCGGTCCTTGCCCCAGTAATTCATGGCCGTGGTCAGATCAAAATACCAGCTGGGCACCTTGGTCTTGCGCTTGCGGAAAACTTCCTCAGCGGCGGGTCCCACGGTAATCGGGGACATGCCCGGAGGCGCGCTGATAGCTTTCTGAGACCCGCTGAAGCAGATATCAATGCGCTCGCGGTCCACATGGAGAGGCACCCCCGCCAGCGACCCCACGGTATCCACAACGAGCAGCGCGCCGAGTTCATCGGCGACTTTCCGGAAGCTCTCCAGACCGGTCAGCACGCCCGACGACGTTTCGCCGTGGGTCACACCCACTATTTTGACTTTCTTGCCGAGTCCCGCGCGGCGCACATCCTCGGCATCCACGGGCAAGCCGTAAGGAACTTCCACCTTCGTAATTTTCGCCGAGGTTCGCTGGGCAATTTCGAACATGCGGTCCGAGAACATCCCGTTCACGCAGATGATGGCTTCATCGCCCGCTTCCAGGGTGTTCAGCATGGATGCTTCAATTCCGCCCGATCCGGAGGCGGAAAGCGGCATGGTGATGCGGTTCTCGGTCTGAAAGATCTGGCGCAACAGCACTTGCACATCGTCCATGCAGCCCTTGAACCATGGGTCCATGTGCCCAACCAGCGGGGTAGCCATGGCCCGGTAAACGCGCGGGTCGATCGAGGAGGGGCCCGGCGTGAGCATCAGCCGGACGGGAGGATTGAGTTCGCCAATGGCTTGCATCATGGTGTTTGCCCTACTCTTTCTTGCGGTGCGGGAAGGCCATTTTCGCGCAATCCCTCTAGCCACGCAACTGACAAATTGGCTGGGCCAAGTTGCCCGAGAAAGGCACATTCAAGGTAAACCGTATCAGCATCAAGGCCGATTCACGGATACCTGGATGAAGAAGAACGGGCAATGGATTTGCATCGCCAGTCATCTCGGAGTCATCAGCAAGTAGCAACAATCGTAGGCACTACCGCGAAGTCGAAGATCCCGGCCCTGCCGGGGCGGTCAATTGCAAGCATGACCGCAAGGCGGTCAATATATTCAACCCCGTGTTTTGAATCTGGAGGGCACCCGTAAAAGGCCGCCCTGCCGAACTATGATTAAGGCGTACCCGACGGGGCGCCCGCCATGACCCAAGAGAACGCAAGAAACGAAGAAGCGGTCAGGTCGATGGCTGGTTCCACCGTGGAAAAGGACTGCACATTATCCTGAAACACAGCGCCATTCCCGTTGAACTGCGAAAACTGATCCACGCCGTTCGGGGGACACGCCACCATGTTTGTGAGCGAACCCTTTGCAGCAAACGAGTTTGGCCCTTCCACCACCGCACCTTTGAGAAACGGCGATCCGTTGGGCGGTGACGGAACTAGGTTCGTCACTTGGTGCTGCATGCAAAGCGGAAATGTGCTGCCGTCGCCCACAACCAAGGACGTGCCCCAGGCGTTAGTTCCCAGCACATTCGCAAGCCAGCGGCTTCCATAGGCCGCGTAAGCCGTGCCGCCGGTCAAGTTGTCATATTCCCCGGCCATTACCACCAGGCCGAAACCGTGCGAAGTGGTGTCGTAGGTGTTCCAGGGAAACCCGAACCCGAACGGATCCTTGCCGCCCTGGGTAACCGCCTTGTCGAGCTGTTTCTTCAGGTCCGCGAGCAGGGCGGCTTGGGTCACCGCGAGTCCCGTGGGATTTCCAGCTAAACCCAACGCGCGGTGCAACTCGAAATGCGCCAGCCCGGTTACATCGTAGAGGTTCAGGGTGTCCAGAGCATCGTTGGGGCCCGTGATGTAGGCATGCGCCCAGGTTGCCGCTGCGGTCAGATAGAAAATCGGGTCCGTGTGCGGCAGCCCAGCGGGCAAACTCCCTGGTTGCAGAGCGAAGTAAAGTTCGGCGGCGCCCAGTTCGAGATCATCCCGCCACTCGGTTTCCGGGTAGAAATCGTGGGGGCCGACGGAGAGCAAGGTAGCAGGAGCGGTGTTTGCCAGATCGAAAATGTGCTCCGCCGAGAGCAGGCACTGATTGGCGTAAGTGGGATTGCTCACCTTAAACACCTGGTAGCATTGCGCGAGTGAGGCGGCCATGCGCCCTGCCAGGTTTGGGCTGATGGAAGCCGCTGCTCCTCCAGCGGTATTGAGCAGCACCGGCCGATTGCAAATAAATTGGTAGGGGGAGATGCAGTTCTGGTAGGTGTCATCCGCTTGGGGAAGGCGCCAGATGTCGTGGTCGCCGACGTAGCTGTGCCCACCCGAGGCCACGGACACTTGATAATAAAACGTCTTGGAATTGTCGTCCCACATTTTCTGCAGCCAGTCCAGGCCGAATTTGGCTTCCGCCGTGAAGTTTGACGTCGCGGAGCCCGCGCCCATCTGGTTAGGGAAATCCCGAACGCCAGCAAGCATCAGCGACACCGTGTAGCTATGGGTCTCGACGAACTTCAGGTAGTCGCCGGCATCCCACCATCCACCGGAGGCGTCAATCACGGCGCCCGTGGGAGTCAAGGGACCTGCAACATCTTTCTTGTTGAACGTCGGAGAGAAATAGACTTTGGCGTGCTGGTCATTCAGATGACCAGCGGCGGTTCGCAGCGGTGTGGCGATGAAGTTCGCGCCGTCCCGCTGATTTTCGAAGAAAAAGAGGGTGTTGGCTAGTGGCGTGGAATACAGGTTCGCGCCGGTGTCGATTCGAAAGCTGGGAGACGATGCGGAGATCGAGCCGCTCACGGAAATGGTGTAGGTGCCGGCGGTAGAGACCAAGTCGAAATCGAGAGCATACACGTGCGTGAAGGTTCCCCAAGCGCCTTGGCTGGCGCCAATCGCCGCGGAATAGACAGGTGACCCGCCCGAATTTAGAACGCTGAAGGACGCGCCGCTGGAAGAAGCGGAGCTCATCAAGTACGCGCGCTTCGGCGCACTGGCCACGTACCCTGTCTGGTGGACTCGTACGAAGCTGCTCTGCGCCGCTGCGGAAGAAGGCCACGCCAAAGCGACGAGAGTAGCGAGCACGGCAAGTAGAGTCGAGAGCTGACGCACTAATTTCGAAGGATGACTAAGCGGTTTGTCGGCTTTCATTTTGAGTATGCTCCTTCCAGCTTATGAACTTTGGCCGCACGCAAGGGTTTGCACGGGCTCATCGTAACTAAATGCTCGGGACAGGAACGATTCGGGGCTTGAATCGTTTTAATGAGCGAGATACTGCAACTTTTCATCTGGGGTGTCAACAGAAATTAGGGTCGAACCTTGGGGGGCTGATTGGCCGACAAGCCGGGCTAAAGCGCCAGCGGCCCCGACCGAGTCGGGGCCGCTGGGAAGAAGAGAGAGGAACGGGTCTTCCCGGTCGAAACCGGGACGCGAAAGACCCGCCACTACATTATGGGTAAGGCAGGTAGCGCCACAGGTCGTTGAGCA
>JBGOTL010000194.1:0-4014 GCA_041476465.1 Candidatus Acidiferrum sp.
CCGAAATTGTACCTTCGGGTTGTGCTTCGACAGCACCTTGGTGATCGCCGCCGTCAGCGTCGTCTTGCCATGGTCAATATGCCCAATCGTCCCGATGTTTACGTGTGGCTTGGTGCGCTCGAATTTCTCCTTCGCCATTTTCCTTCACCCTCTGCGTCGGTTTTCAATTCTTACTGCTCGGCCTGCGGCCATAAAATTCTGGAGCGGGGGACGGGATTTGAACCCGCAACCATCACCTTGGAAGAGTGAGACTCTACCGTTGAGTTACCCCCGCCCGGTTTGCTCCAAACTCTTTCCTGAACCGCTCACTGAAAACTTCCTTCGTCTGCCTGCGGCAAACTCCGGATCAACTGGAGCCTGGGACCGGGATTGAACCGGTGACCTCGTCCTTACCAAGGACGCGCTCTACCATCTGAGCTACCCAGGCTGAACCCGTTCCCCGCAGAATTCGCCCTTCGCGGCGCACTCTTCCTTGGCGGCGTCATTTATTCATGGCGACCGCAGAGCGGTCGACGCCGCGAATCGGACCGCTTACGAACATCGCTGGAAGCGATTGCCCTGCGGTTTCCACTTTACCGGCGACCGCAGAGCGGTCGGCCAACAGCGAGTACCTGGTGGACGGGGAAGGATTCGAACCTTCGTAGCCCGCAAGGAGCGGCAGATTTACAGTCTGCTGGTTTTAGCCACTCACCCACCCGTCCCGCAGAATCGATCGAGACGCCGAAACTGCGCCCCGCAAAATCTGTGCGCCACACAGATCACGAATCTTAAGAGAATTCCCGGCAACTCGCGAGCACCCTGGCAAAAACACAAAAAGGACTCGTGTCAAGAGACACCAGCCCGTTCAATTTTACTCCTAGGATTCGCTCCGCCTCGCTCCCCCGCGTGAATCATGGTGGAGCTGGCGGAGGGAATTGAACCCCCGACCCTCTGATTACAAATCAGATGCTCTACCAGCTGAGCTACGCCAGCACCGCTCAAACCGGGTAAGGATAGCAGATAGGGCACAGGAATTGCAAGGGGTGGCGGACGAAGTAGAGCACGTCGGTGGCCAGCTCTGTGGAAATCGCAGGGCACTCCGCGGCCTAACTGTCAACCTGTATCCTGCTCAATTCTTGGAATTTAACATTACATTACTGGCCTCACTGCGTCCAACAATCCACAGGACCTCAAACTCAACCGAAAAAACGTGATTTCCCCCTGAACTAACCCTCGCACCTTCCTGCAGGGAGTGGGAAAATCGCGATTCGCAGAGCAAACTGTCCCTGGTGTCATCCGAATGATGAAACGAAATAGGTGGTTGATCGCGGCGCTGATTGCGTTTCTTGTGGTGACCAGCTTCTATGGATTCCGGCGCTGGGGTGGCCGCGAGAATCCTGCGCGCGCCGAAGTGCTCGATTACATGCCCGCCGGTGCCAGCGCCGTATTTTTCGCGGATTTGGCGGACTTGCGCGCGTCGGCGTTCCTGAAAGAACTTTTTGCCTGGGCCCCGCGCACGCAGATTGATGCGGAGTACGCACAGTTCTTGCGAGAGACAGGTTTTGATTACGAGCGAGATCTCGACCGCCTGGCAATTGCCATGGAAAAACACGGGCAGGAAGTAACGCTGATCGCGGTAGCGGATGGGCGATTCGACCGGAAGAAAATCGCTGCGTACGCGGCAAAGTCCGGAAATATCGAAACGCGTGATGGAAGAGAGATTTTTTCTGTGCCGGCGAGCGCCAGTTCTCGGCAAGTTACGTTTACGTTTCTGCGAAATGACCGCATTGAACTGACGAATGCGCCAGGCATCGTTGAGCATGCCGGGGAGAGAAGCGAAAATGCAGACAGGGCAGAATGGCGCGAGAGGTTCTGGCGGCTCGCGGGATCCCCGATTTTCGCGGTGATTCGTCAAGATGCGGCAACGGGTGATGCTCTCGCACGGCAAGCGCCTGGCAAGCTGCAATCTCCGCAACTGTCTGCGCTGCTCAATCAACTGCAGTGGATTACCATTGCCGGAAAGCCTTTCGAAACGCAAGGCCTGCCTGCGGGTGGCGGGTTGCGCTTGATTGCTGAAGGCGAGTGCGCTTCAGGCAAGATCATGCGGCAGCTTGAGGATTTATTGAACGGAGTGCTCGTGCTGGCCCAAGGCGGTTTGAACGATGTGACCATCCGGAAGCAGCTCGATCCGCGGGCACGCGAAGCTTATCTGGAACTGCTGAAGAGCGCCGATGTATCGCGCATCGACCGCGGGGATACCAAATCCGTCCGCGTGGTTTTTGACATTACACCGAAATTGCTGGAGGTGGCGCGAACGGCGACGCCGGCTATTCCAGTTGCGCCTCAGGTCCCGCCTGGAAAAACCTTGACGGAAAAAGGCGCAGCTCACAAAAAATAAGAATTAGAAAACAGCTTGGGTTGAAACGTGTGCTGCCAAAGCAAGCGGGTCGGAAATTTGCTTAGTCGGCGGCGGGAGTGGTGCGCATGTAGCGCCAGGGATTGATCGGGGCATTGTTCATGCGGACTTCGTAATGGACGTGCGGCCCAGTGCTGCGTCCGCTGATGCCGGTGTAACCGACGACTTCGCCGCGCTTGACGCGTGCGCCGGCGACCGCGGAAAAAGAGGAAAGATGCGCGTACCAGGTGGTAATGCCAAAACCATGATCCACAACCACGAGGCGCCCATAACCTGCATGATTTTCGGCGATGGTGATGACGCCATCGGCCGTGGCATGCACCGGCGCGCCATAATCCGATGCTACGTCGACGCCGGTATGGAACGCGCCTTCACCGGAGAACGGATCCAGCCGCTCGCCGAAGCTATCGGTGATGTGTCCCAGGACCGGCCAGATGGCTGGCGTGTACGTTGAGTCCGCAAAGCTCGCGGCCGGCATCAGGCGCAGGCCGCCGCTCGAAATAGCAATTACTGCCGCATTCCGCTTCAGGAAGGTGTACTGCTCGACGGAACGATCGAATGCATCCTGCGATGTGACCGGATTGTCAGTCTGATCAAAAGCCGCCGGGTGATAGCGCAGCACTCCGTAGGTCATGGCCACTTCGGTGGCGAGGGACTGCAGCGAATCGAGGCGTTGGTTGGTATCGTTGACCGTGCTCTGCAACTGGCGATACTGCTTCTTCAGCGTTTCCTGGTCGTGGCGGAGAGCGTTGTAATTGCCAACCTTCCAGAGCATCCGGGAGTAGGAACCCAGCCCTGCAACCACGGTGATGCTCCCGATGATCGCCAGCACCGCGATGCCGTGCAGCACATAGGCGGGCAGCACGAGCTTCCGGAGCTTCCCCGGCGTCGAAGCGATATAAAAGGTATAGTTCTTGCCCGTAATCACAGACTAGGCCCCTCAGGCCTTCTTACTGGTTGCGCGGGCGTTACACCCTGGTTCCCGCATAGAAAAGCGCCTCGTGCACCAGACCTGAACTCTGGGCAGAGGTTCTGTACTACGGATATCCTAATTTTTGTAGGTAGGCGAGTCAACCCTGTATTTTCTGGCTCGAAGGACAGCCTGTGCAAATTAGTCCCCTGCCCCAAGGGACAGGTGGCCTGACTTGGGGCGGCCACTGCTGAATCGCGAACTGGGCGAGAATCCCGCGATATACTGGCGCGGGAACACCGCCGTAAAGAACGAAAGGACTTATGGCTCCGAGGCCAAGAGACGAAAACTCCTTGATCCGCTCGATCAATCGGGCCTTTGGCGCAAAGCCGGGGCGCCAGTTGCTGGTCGGCATCGGGGATGACGCCGCGCTCTTTGAGCCGGCGAAAGGGCACGAAACAATTTTGACCTGCGACTGGTTTCTGGAAGGAACGCATTTCCTGCGGGATAAGCATCCGGCGGATGCGGTCGGCTGGAAATGCCTGGCGCGGGCGGTAAGCGACATCGCGGCTATGGGCGGCGTGCCGAAATGTTTTCTGCTGAGCTTGGCGCTGCCGGAAACACACACCGGCAAGTGGCTGCGAGAGTTTCTTGGCGGACTGCGGCGGGCGGCGAAGCAACTGGGGTGTGCCTTGGCGGGCGGCGATAC
>JBGOTL010000195.1:0-3694 GCA_041476465.1 Candidatus Acidiferrum sp.
CACCGACAGGCGCGAATGACACCGGCTATCACGAGATTAAAGTGGATGTAGATCGCAGCGGGCTGAAGGTCCGCGCCCGGCCGGGATATTACCTGGCCCCGCCGGAGAGTTAATACACGAACAAGAATCCTGAAAAACTACCGAGGCACGCATCTAAGCGATTTGCGTCCAGAGGGTGACGTCGCGGGCCACCAGCGAGGAGTCTTTGCGGGCGTTCCAGCGCAAGAAATGCCGGGTATTGGTGTGCAGGCGATGATGCTCACGGCTGGCCCAGACCTCGTGCAGCAAAAATCCCCCCGGCGTGTCTGCGGCGCGATGCAGATCGTAGGTCAGGCAGCCTTCTTCCTTGCGCGTGGGATTGACGAGCGCTCGGAGTTCCGCTTCGAGCAGCGTCTC
Organism: Candidatus Acidiferrum sp.; assembly: GCA_041476465.1. GTDB lineage: Bacteria > Acidobacteriota > Terriglobia > Acidiferrales > UBA7541 > Acidiferrum. The sequence continues at coordinate 397 of JBGOTL010000195.1, forward strand.
CTGGCCTTCCTTGGCGCGCAGAATCACGATCAGTGTGACGGCGTTTTTAGGTAGCTTCCCCGCAACTGTGGCGCGCCACCGCGCCCTGGGCTTGGACCGCTTATGCGCCTTCTTTTTCGCCTTCCGCTTGGCCATCGAACCGGAATTGTATCCCAAATCGCTCAGGACGCAACCCGGCTCGCCAGGCGAACGCTATTCGGCGGGCACGAATGTGAGGTCCACGGGCGACGGTACATCAATGACTTGTCCGGTCGGCGTCAGGTTTCCCGTCGCGGGATCAATCTTGAAGACCACGATGTTGTCGCTATTCTGGTTTTCCGCCAGAAGATACTTCCCTGTCGGATCGATCGCAAAATGCCGCGGCTCCTTGCCGCCGGTGGGGACATTCGCGGCCAGGCTCAATCGGCCGCCCCGCCTTTGGACGTTGAAGACGGCGATGGTATCGCTGCCGCGGTTCGAGGTGTAGAGGAACTTGCCACTCGGATGCAGAGCGATTTCGGCGGCGTCGTTGCGACCGGAGTATCCCTTCGGAAGGGCAGAGATTCGCTGGAACGCGGTGGGGACAAAATCATCGGTGCCAATGGCATGGAAGACTGTAACCGTAGATTGCAACTCGCCCAGAACGTACATGTGGATACCGCCAGTGGAAAACGCGACATGGCGGGGGCCAGTGCCTCGCGCCAGCTTCGCGGATTGATCCAAAACGGAGTGCGACCATTCGCTTCGCATGGGTGCGGTCGACAGAGTGCCATGCGTCGCATCGAATCCGTAGCGCAGCACGCGATCGAGGCCTAGGTCGGCGACGTACACGGAGCCGTCGTCGAGTGAAGGCTCAATCCAGTGAGCGTGCGGACCCTCCTGGCGCTCCTTGTTGGGGCCGAGCTCGCCCTCGTCGCGGACATTCGCCGTGGCTGCGCCGAGCTTGCCGTCGGCGCCGATCGGAAACACCACGACGTTGCCGGAAGTATAGTTAGCGACGAAGAGATACCTTCCTGTGCGATCAATGGAGATGTAGCACGGATCTTCGCCAAGCGCTGGCATCTGATTTAGCAACGTAAGCTTTCCGTTCTTTGCATCCACCGCAAAAGCGCTCACCGCGCTCGTTTTGCCTGCCTCGTTCGCGGCATACGCGTATTTTCCGCTGGGGTGCACGGCCACCCATGACGGGTCCTGCGTCTCCGCCGCGACGCCAAGCGGAGAGAGCGTTCCCGTCGCGGCGTCAAACCGGAACGCATAGATTCCCTTGCTCTCTGTTTTCGTGGTGTACGTCCCGACGTACGCTATGTACTGCTGCTTCGCCACAGGCTTCTTGTCCGGATTTTGCCCTGCGGCAATTAGAAGGAAAGGTGCGGAGAGAACCAGGAGAACTGCAAGAAAACGCCGTGTGCTTTTCATAGGGATGCAGATTCTAGCATTTGTTAAGGCCAAGGATGGCAATAAGTGCAGGGGCGTCGCATTTCGTGTCCCTGCGTTTGCCGGGGCAGCAGGCTACTTCTTTTCTTCTTCGTCCTCTTCGTGCAGCACTGCGGCGGCGGCGACGGAATCCTCAGCGTCGAGTCGCAGCAGGCGCACGCCCTGCGTCGACCGGCCAGCCTCGCGAATTTCGTTGGCATGGACGCGGATGACCTTGCCATCGTGCGTAATGATCATCACATCGGACTCTTCGGTGACTTGCAGCGTGGCGACCACGAAGCCGTTGCGGTCGGTGGTCTTCATGTTGACGACGCCCTTGCCGCCGCGTGAAGTGATGCGGTATTCGGCGAGCGGCGTGCGCTTTCCAAAGCCCTTTTCGGCGACCGTGAGCATCAGTGTCGTGAGCGAATCTTTGATGTGCTCGTTTTCGAGTTCTTCGAGGTTCTGCGAATCTTCCTTATGTTCTTTCTTGATGATCTCGAAGTCCGGCTGGACCGCGTCCATGCTGACCACGTAATCGTCCTTGTCGAGGTCCATGCCGTTCACGCCTCCGGCGTTGCGGCCCATGGGGCGCACATCGGTTTCGCGGAAGAGGATGGCTTGGCCCTCGTGGCTCGCGAGGAAGATCATCTTCTTTCCATCGGTGAGTTTTGCGCCGATCAGTTCGTCCTTGCCGTCCAGGTTGATGGCGATGATGCCTGTCGAGCGCGGGTTGGAGAATTCCGCCAGGGCGGATTTCTTGACGGTGCCGCTCTTGGTAGCCATGAAAACGAACGTGTCCGCCTCCTCAAGGTTGCGCGCGGCGACGAAAGCAGTGAGCTTTTCGTCTTCCTGAAATTTTACCAGGCTGGAAATGGCCTTGCCGCGCGTGGCTGCGGCGGCTTCCGGCAATTCATACACTTTCAGCCAGTAGACGCGCCCCTTCGAGGTGAACAGCAAAATATAACTGTGCGCGGAAGCGATGAACAGGTGCTCGACGAAGTCCTCTTCCTTGGTCTTCGCGCCGATGCGCCCCTTGCCGCCGCGCCCCTGGTGGCGGTAGGTGTCCGCCGCGGTGCGCTTGATGTAGCCGGCGTGGCTGACGGTAATCAGCATTTCCGTGTCGGCGATCAGGTCTTCGAGCTTGATTTCGTCGACCTTGTCCACGATCTGCGTGCGGCGATCGTCGCCGTAGGCTTTGTGGACTTCGCGTAGCTCGGCGGTGATGACCTGCTTGAGCTTCTTATCGCTGGCAAGAATTTCCTTCAGCTCGGCGATGAGCTCGCGAATGGACTTCAATTCCTTGAGAATTTCGTCGATGGAGAGCTGCGTGAGGCGGTGCAACTGCAGCTCCAGGATGGCGTCAATCTGCAAATAGCTCAGGCCGGCATCCGCTGCCAGCCCATACTTTTTGCGGTCAAGAATGATGCCGGTAATTTTCTTGTTGGAGCCGTTCTCGGTGATGGAGACGGCTGTGTTCGTAAAATACTTGAACAGGTTTTCCCTGGCGTCCACCCGGCTGGAAGAACCGCGAATCACGCGGATCACGTTGTCGAGGTGGTCCAGGGCAATCTGGTAGCCGAGCAAAATGTGCTCGCGCTGTTCGGCCTTCTTTAGCTCGAAAATCGTGCGGCGGCGGATCACGTCGATGCGGTGCTCGATGAACAGCTTGATCATCGCGATCAGGCCCAGCTCGCGCGGCTGCCCGGCAACGATGGAGAGCAGGATCATGCCGAACGATTCCTGCATCTGCGTGAACTTGAAAAGATTGTTCAGGATGAGCTGCGACTCTTCGCCGCGCTTCAGCTCGATGACGATGCGCATGCCTTCGCGCGAAGATTCGTCGCGCACATCGGAAATGCCTTCGAGCTTCTTGGTCTGCACCAGTTCGGCGATGCGCTCGATC
>JBGOTL010000196.1:0-3370 GCA_041476465.1 Candidatus Acidiferrum sp.
CGAATACCGCCGACCCGCTGGGCGGTTCCTATTTCGTCGAATCGCTGACCAACGAAGTCGAACGCGGCGCGTGGGAATACATCGACAGAATTGATGCCATGGGCGGAATGGTCGCGGCTATCGAGCGCGGTTATCCGCAGCGCGAAATCGCCGAAGCCTCCTACCGCTACCAGATGGCGCTCGACAAAAAAGAAAAAATCATGGTCGGCGTGAACGATTTCGTCTCCGAAGAAAAACCGCTGGATACTTTGCAGATCGACGAATCTGTGGCGCATCGCCAGGCCGAGCGCCTCCGCAAACTCCGCGTCGAACGCTCAAAGGACGAAGTGGCGCGCCGCCTGAACGTCCTGCGCACCGCCGCCAAAGGCAGCGAAAACCTCATGCCCTTTATCTTCGATGCCGTGAAATCGTACGCGACGCTCGGCGAAATCTGCGACGCCCTGCGCGACGTCTTCGGTACCTACGAAGAAGTCGCCATCACCTAGCTCATGCCCGAAAAAAAAATAAGAGTGCTGATTGCTAAACCCGGACTGGATGGCCACGACCGCGGTGCAAAAATAATTGCGCGGGCTCTGCGCGACGCCGGCATGGAAGTCATTTATACCGGCCTGCGCCAGACCCCGGAAATGATTGCTTCCGCCGCGGTGCAGGAAGACGTGGATGTGATCGGGCTCTCCATCCTCTCCGGCGCCCACAACACCATCTGCCCACAACTGATGCACCTGCTCCGCGACAAAGGCATGAATGACGTCACCATCCTCGTCGGCGGTATCATCCCCGAAGCCGACATTGCCCCTCTCAAGAAAGCCGGCATCGCCGAAATCTTTCTTCCGGGCACCTCCACGCAAGACATCATCGAGTTCATTCACAAGCGGGTAGCACATTAGGTTTTACATGTAGGTGCGCAGTCCGCCGTGGCGGGCGCCTCTATTTGGCAAGATTGCCGGACTCGAAGTCCCTCTCGAATTTCACGCGCGTATAAAGCACTGCAAATCCCTGCCGCGCGATGTTGCGCTGTGATGTGCTGCCCGGCCGCGCCAGGCAAACAGCGAGGTCGCAGCCCGCCCCACTGGCTCGCGAAAGGCGCGTGTGCAAAAGCGCTGTCTGCACCCCGCGATTGCGAAACGCCGGCAGCGTGCTCGCTCCGAAGAGCCCGGCCACCCCCTCGCGAATCGCCAGCGTCGCTCCCCCGGCCACTTTCCCGTCAACGCGTGCCAGATAACATTCCGCACTCGGGCCCAATGCAAACATTTTCATCACCTCGAGAATTTCCTGCGTCACCGGAAAATGTTCCGCGAATCCTTGCCCAACCGTAAGCGTCCACAGATCGATCTGATCGTGGCCGATCGTTTCGATGGTCATACCGTCGGGCGGCCCGGGCCGGCTTTGCGCGCCGCTCGTACCATCCAGCGGAAGCGCCATCACGTTGGTAAATTCAGTAACACGATACCCACGCTTGCCAAACTGCTCGATGAAGGTTTGATCCGCCAGCGGGCAAGTCTCGACTCGCACAGTTTCTTTGCGGCTGCGATAAAAGTGTTCCAAGCGATCGAATTCTTCCTCGCTGACCGGACCGGCAAGACCCAGGCCCGCAGCCTGCGTGATCGGCGAATTCGCCCCGCAATAAACAGCGAAGCCTCCGGCAATCCGCTCGACCGCCGCGCCGCTCCCTGGCCGAAGACGCCCCAGTGTCTCCGCGCCTTCCACGGCCGCTTGCGTTTCCGCCAGCTCGATCCGGCGCGCGAGTTCTATGTTCAGAAGAGGTGCGATCATCAATTCTTCCCTTCTGTTTTTCTGTGCCGGTACATGTGTTTCTGTTCTTGGTGCAAGCGCTTGACGCGCTGCTTTTCTTCCTGCCGCGCTCCCGTATCCATTTTCCGCCGCAGAAACTCCTGTTCGCGCAGCAGCTTCCGCCGGTTTTCGAGTCGCGCCTCGTCCAGCGTTCCCGAGCTCAGCGCGGCCTGCACCGCGCATCCCGGCTCGCCTTCATGCTTGCAATCGCCGAATCGGCATTCCGCCGCCAGCGCATCGATATCCGCAAACGCCTGCGAGACGCCCTCGGCCGCATCCCACAGTTGCAATTCTCGCAGGCCCGGCGTGTCCATCAGCAGCGCCCCTCCGGGCAAAACAAAAAGTTCCCGCGCCGTCGTCGTGTGCCTCCCGCGGCTGTCTCCTTCGCGAACCGGCTGAACCTCCTGTCGCATTTCTCCCAGCAGCCAGTTCGCAATCGTCGACTTGCCGACTCCGGAAGACCCCAGCAGCACAACGGTTTGCCCCGGCCTGAGAAACGTCTCCAGTCCTTCTATGCCGTGTCCCGTCCTCGCACTGACCACGCACACATCCGTCCCCAGCGCAATTCGTTGTATCGCTGCGGCCTTGACGTTCGCATCGCCGCAGGCATCAGCCTTATTCAACACGACGACCGGCCTTGCTCCTGATTCCCGGCACTGCGCCAGATATCGTTCCACCCGGCGCGGATTGAAATCGCCATCCAACGCGCACACCAGCAGAGCCGTGTCTACGTTCGCCGCGATTACTTGCTGCGCAATCTTTTTTCCTGGTGTCTTGCGGACAAACCGGCTGCGCCTCGGCAAAACCTCGTAAATTATCGCGTTGCTATTTGTATTCAGGAGTTCGATCGCCACCCAATCACCAACCGCCGGCCATTCTACACTCTCCTCAGCGTACAATCGGAGCTTGCCCGCAGCTTCCGCCCAGCATTCACCGAACTCCCCCGCGATGCGCCAAAATCTCCGCTGCTGCGCGATCACTCGCGCCGGCACCACACTTCCCTGTTGGCCTTCATTCCACAACGCTTCAAAATATGAATTCCATCCCCATTTTTGAAGAGCCTCTACTTGAAGAGGATAAAGAGACACTGGAAAACCCTCCCGCAACCATGACGCAACACACGGCTGCCGCTAGCGCCGGAACAAAACAGCATTGGCTAAGTGGGTTGGAAAACCGGGAGGGCGTTACCTTGTTATCGCAAATTCACCGTAGAGGCACACCCGCCCGCGAGAACTTTGGTGTTCGTTTGCACAGGCGCCTCCAAGATTAAAATGAGTAGCCCTCGTAGTGTCACGAGTACTCGCTCCATCAAATTCTAGCGACGGGATCAGTCCCCGTCAACTCTGCTTTCCAGAGTCAGGTTGGCCGCGGCAGGAACAGGCCGGCCATGCCAAGCAGCGAAAGCCTCTTTTGTAAGACTGAAAATAGTGCGGCGATTTTGATATATCAATTTCAGCCACGACAAAGGACCCATTTGGGGGAAATAGATTCCCCGGAAACACATTCGGGCGATAAAAATATTGATCCGGTACCCCACGGGCTTTTCCTTGATCGAATCGACAGCTTGCGCCATAGCTTC
>JBGOTL010000197.1:0-3347 GCA_041476465.1 Candidatus Acidiferrum sp.
CAAGCCTGATCCTCCGCGTAGGCCGGCCGGTAGCCGACCTGGGCACCACTGTTGCGCTTTAGTTCCCGGCAGATCGTCGATGCCGAGCGATCCACAGCTGCAGCGATTTGCCGACACGATTGCCCGGCTTCCTGAAGCCGGGCAATTGTACAACGCTCTTCCAGTGACAGTTGTCCGTAGGTTCCCATGGCAACACGACCTTATCAGCCTGTTGCACTTCGTTTGTGAACTTACAGGGATCTGCTTTTTTCGAAAAAACCAGATTCCTCGTCGTCTGCGGCTCCTCGGAATGGCGCAATCTGGATGTGAAAGTATCTCCGAAGGAGAAACCAGGCAATCAACAAAAATTGCGGACCGCACGGGAAGTTGGCCCACAGGATTTCTTGGCCTTGCTGCTTCGCAAACTCTGTAAGCTGTTCGCATGCTTGCACCCGGACCCTGCAACAACTTTATTGACGGCCCAGCATTGCGGTGTTAGAACCGCCATAGGGTTTCCGGGGTTAGAAAAGTTGCCACCGGGATTTCTCACATGGCTATCATTCGACAATTGAAGGTGAACGGCAGCGTCCATGCAATCGAGGCGGACGCGCAGGCCAGCCTGCTAAGTGTCTTGCGCGAACAACTCGACCTGACGGGTAGCAAATACGGGTGCGGTGAAGGGCAATGCGGCGCTTGCACCGTTTTGATCGACGGAGTTGCCCGCCGGTCCTGCATTACACCGCTCGCGGCCGTTGGGGAAAAACAGGTCACCACCATTGAAGGCCTGGCTGCCGGCGATCGCCTGCACCCGCTGCAAGAAGCGTTTCTGGAAGAAGACGCCATGCAATGCGCCTACTGCACGTCAGGGATGATCATGAACGCCGTTGCTCTTCTGAATACCAAAGCCAACCCATCGGAGAGCGAGGTTGTCGAATACATGCAAGGTAACATCTGCCGCTGCGGAACCTACCCGCGGATTGTTGCTGCAATACGCAGGGCAGCGAAGGCCATGCACGAGTCACGCCCATGAGCAAGAATCTGAATCTGCGGAATTCATTGGAACCCGAACGCTACGAGCTGACTGCTCCGCCGGCGTACCACTTCGAGGCCGACCGCCGCGAATTTTTCAAAGTTCTCGGCGCTGGACTGCTGGTCGTCTGCGCGCTGCGGAGTGCGCAAGCCGCTCAGGAATCCGGTGCCGCAAAAAGAAAAGCGGACGACTCCGCACCGAACGAGATTGGGGCCTGGCTGCACCTCGGTGAGAACGGCAATGTAACTGTTTTTACCGGCAAGGCCGAGATGGGCCAGAACATTCGAACTTCTCTCACCCAGGCCGTCGCCGAAGAGTTGCATGTTCCTGTAAGTGCGATTCGCATGGTGATGGGAGACACGCAGCTAACGCCCTTCGACATGGGCACTTTCGGGAGCCGCACCACTCCCACTATGAATCTGCAACTTCGGAAAGTGGCCTCAGCTGCTCGGGGTGTGCTGCTGGATTTGGCGGCCACGCAGTGGAAAGTAAATCGCGGGCGTCTTGTCGCTTCCGCCGGAAGAATTACAGATCCGGAAACGAAGCGCTCGATTGAGTACGCTTCGCTGGTAAAGGGCCGGCAACTCACGCAAACCTTGCCCGTCGAAGATTCGATCGTTCCCGCTTCGCAATGGATCGTGGCTGGCAGGTCATTGCCAAAAATCAATGGGCGCGACTTCGTTACCGGCAAGCACCGCTATCCATCCGACCAAAAACTTCCGGATATGTTGTACGGCAAGATTGTGCGCCCCAGTTCGTTCAACGCGACGCTCGTCTCAGTGGATGCTCGCGAAGCGGAACAAATCACCGGGGTCACCGTCGTACGCGACGCCAATTTCATTGGTGTCGCGGCGCCGAGCCAGGCCATCGCGGCTCGCGGCGCCGATGCCATCAAGGCGGAGTGGAAGTCCGAGCCGCAACCATCGAGCAAGGAGCTGTTCGAATACCTGAAGAAAAATCCTGCGCCAAAAAAAGATGCGGGAGACTCTTCACGGCACGAGACCGGATCCGTGGATGCGGCATTGGCCGCGGCTCATCATCGCCTGCACGAATCCTACACGGTCGCCTACATCGCGCATGCGCCGCTGGAACCTCGCGCGGCCTTGGCGCAATGGTCCGGCGACAATTTGACGGTTTGGACGGGCACGCAGCGTCCTTTCGGAGTAAGCGGCGAACTCGCCGAGGCTTTTCGAATTCCCGAAGAGCATGTGCGCGTGATCATGCCGGACACCGGCTCAGGCTATGGCGGAAAACACACGGGCGAAACCGCGATCGAGGCCGCGCGATTGGCCCGAGCCACCAAGCGCCCGGTCAAGGTCGTGTGGACGCGCGAGGAAGAATTCACCTGGGCGTATTTGCGGCCCGCGGGCGTCATCGAAGTATCGAGCGGTGTCAGCAAAGACGGCAAGATCACCGCCTGGGAATTTCACAACTACAATTCCGGCTCGGCGGGTATTCGCTCCTACTACAATATTCCCAACCAGCGTATCGAGTTTCATCCGGCAAACTCGCCGCTGCGGCAGGGTTCTTACCGAGGATTAGCGGCCACGGCAAATCACTTCGCTCGCGAATCGCACATGGATGAGCTGGCTCATGCGATTGCGATGGACCCGCTGGAATTTCGCTTGAAAAATCTGGATAACGAACGGTTGCGCGCGGTCTTTGTGGCTGGCGCAAAAAAATTCGGCTGGGGAAGAGAAAAAGCAGGGCCGGGCCGCGGTTTTGGCATGGGCGGCGGATTTGAGAAATTGGGAAACGTCGCCACTTTCGTGGAGGTCGCCGCCGACCGCGAATCGGGAAACGTTAAAGTGCTTCGCGTGGTGACCGCGTTTGAATGCGGCGCCATCGTTAATCCCGATGGTTTGCGGAATCAGATCGAAGGCGCAAACATCATGGGACTGGGCGGCGCATTGTTCGAGGCCATCGAATTCGCAAATGGGCGCCTGCTGAACGGGCGCTTTTCAAAGTATCGTGTGCCGCGGTTTAGCGATATTCCGCCCATCGAAACGGTCATGCTCGATCGCAAGGACCTTCCTTCCGCCGGCGCCGGCGAAGCTCCCATCGTGGGGCTGGCACCCGCGATCGGTAACGCCATTTTCAACGCAACGGCGGTGCGACTCCGCTCATTGCCGCTGGTTCCCAATGGACTGAGCAGCTAAAGCCCTGCAAGAACGCAGTGCCATGAACTCCATGGCCCGAGACCGCTGCTATTTCACGTAGGTTGCCAGCCAATCGAGAGATGTCTTGTACCAGAACTGGCTGTTTTGCGGCTTGAGCACCCAATGTCCTTCGTCCGGGAAGACCACCAGCTTCGAGGGCACTCCTTGGCGCTGCAAGG
>JBGOTL010000198.1:0-3232 GCA_041476465.1 Candidatus Acidiferrum sp.
CCATCGTCGCTATCATCGGCAGCGCTTCCACCATTATCGTCTGGGGATGGTTTCTCTACAGCTTGAGCAAGATCGTTCGATCCAATGGAGAATCGATGCTCGCGTCCCTTTCTGTCTTTATCCTTTCCATTGCGGTGATCCCTCCGGTCCTGGCGTTGCTGGGTTTTCAAACTGGAATCGGGCTGCTTCGCCTGCATCCATGGTCCCGCAAGTCCGCGCTTGTTTGGGCCTTGGTTTCCCTCCTTTTCTGCGGCGTCCTGCTGGTCCGCTACCCGTATGAAATTTTCGCGATCGACAATCAACATTTCATTCCCGATTTCGCCATCATGCAGCAATTCCTCGTGCAATCCATGCTCATCCTTCTCTTCCCCACCAGCATCTGGTGGCTGGCCCTTTTCACTCGCAAGAGCGTCAAAGCCCAGTTCGCACAGCCCGCAGCGTCCAACTCCGGTGTTTCCTCTTGAAGAGTTGAATTGACGTACTAGAAATCCCGATGCCTAGCAACCCCGCCCCGCGGCTAACGCTGTGGTATTCTTTCCCTATCGGCTCTTGGCGGTTGCGCTTAGGCCAGCGTCCAGCGCTGAAAACAGTGCCGATAAGGGCTGGCCGCTAGCGGCCACAGATAAGCTGCCCGCTCTGCGATCGCGCGGGGAGTGTGAGTTCAGGCAAGACAGGGGTTAAGGGCCACATGTCTATTGTTTCGGAAATTCCGTTGTCCAAGGCCAAGCGCGAGGTCCTGGACCAATCCGTCATCCGCTTCGCCGGAGATTCCGGCGACGGCATGCAGATTACCGGCAGCCAGTTCACCAACACCGCCGCGCTCTACGGCAACGACATCGCCACCTTCCCGGATTATCCCGCGGAAATTCGCGCTCCGGCCGGCACCATTCCCGGCGTCAGCGGTTTCCAGCTGCATTTTTCATCGAACGAAATCTACACTCCGGGCGACGCCATCGACGTTTTGATCGCCATGAATCCTGCCGCGCTCAAGGTCAACATTGCCGACCTCAAGCCCAACGGCATCCTGATCGTCAACAATGACAGCTTCAAGGAAACCGATCTGCGCAAGGCGCAGATGACGGTCAATCCGCTGGAAGACCACTCCCTGGATAAGTTCCGCCTGTTCTCCGTCGAACTGGAACGCCTCACGCGCCGCGCCCTGGAACATCTGGGTCTGGACGCCAAGTCCATGGACCGCTGCAAGAATTTCTTCGCCCTGGGCATGTGTTACTGGCTTTACAACCGATCCACCGAGCCGACCGTGCGCTGGATCGAAGGGAAGTTCAAGAGCAAGCCCTTGCTCATGGAAGCTAACAAGCTGGCCATGAAAGCCGGGTATTCCTACTGTGAAGCCACCGAAGCCTTTCAGATCAGCTACGAAATTCCTCCGGCGCAGCTTAGCCCCGGCCTGTATCGCAGCATGAGCGGCAATCAGGCGCTGGCCCTGGGTTTCGTCACCGCCGCCCAAAAATCCGGCCTAACCCTTTTTCAGGGCAGCTACCCGATCACACCGGCGTCGGACATTCTTCACGAGCTTTCTCAGTACAAAGATTTCGGCGTCATGACTTTCCAGGCCGAGGATGAAATCGCGGCCATCACTTCCTCCATCGGCGCCGCCTACGCAGGCGCGCTGGCCATCACCACAACTTCCGGGCCGGGCATGGCCCTGAAGACCGAAGCCCTCGGCCTCGCCGTGGCCATCGAAATTCCCCTGGTCATCTGCGATATTCAACGCGGTGGCCCCTCCACAGGCCTTCCCACGAAAACCGAGCAAGCGGATTTGTTGCAAGCGCTCTTCGGCCGCAACTCCGAAGCGCCCATTCCGGTTCTCGCCGCGTCCACCCCGTCCGACTGCTTTTGGGTGGCCATTGAAGCCTGCCGCATCGCCATAAAATATATGGTGCCGGTCATCATTCTCTCCGACGGTTACCTGGCCAACGGCGCGGAGCCTTGGCGCATTCCCAGCGTCGACGAAATCCCCGCTTTCCCCGTGCACTTCGCAAAAGATCCCAACGGTTTTCTGCCCTACAAGCGCGACCCGCAAACTCTGGCGCGACCCTGGGCTGTCCCCGGCACGCCAGGTCTCGAGCACCGCATCGGCGGCCTGGAAAAACAGGACGTCACCGGCAACATCAACTACGAACCACTGAACCACGAAAACATGGTGCGCATCCGCGCCGCGAAGGTCGCGGGGATCGCGCAAGATATTCCCGATATTCTGCCGGAAGGCGATCGGGAAGGAGATCTCCTCATCGTCGCCTGGGGTTCCACCGCCGGCTCTATTACCGCCGCTGTAAAAACTCAGCGCGCGCTGGGCCGCAAGATCGGTCATGTGCATCTGCGCCATCTGAATCCTTTGCCGTCCAATCTCGGCGAAATCCTTAAGCGCTACAAAAAAATTCTCGTTCCCGAGCTCAACATGGGCCAGCTCCTCTGGGTTTTGCGCGCAAAATTTCTGGTGGATGCCGTCGGTCTGAACAAGATTCAGGGCCGCCCGTTCAAGCAAAGCGAATTGGAACAAAAAATCGAAGAGATGCTGGACGCCTCCTAGAAATTTGGAGTATTGAAAATGACCACCGCTACACTGCCACCGCCGCTTACGCGCAAAGATTTCCAGACCGATCAGGAAGTGCGCTGGTGCCCCGGCTGCGGCGACTACGCCATACTCGCCGCAGTGCAGTCCGTCTTTCCGGAGCTGGGCATTCCGCGCGAAAATTTCGTTGTGGTCTCCGGCATCGGCTGCTCCAGCCGCTTTCCTTATTACATGAACACCTACGGCTTCCACACCATCCACGGCCGCGCGCCCGCGGTAGCCACGGGGATCAAAGCCATTCGCCCGGACTTGGAGGTTTGGGTCGCCACCGGAGATGGGGACGCCCTCTCCATCGGCGGCAATCACACCATTCACATGCTCCGGCGCAACGTGGGCATCAAAGTCCTCCTCTTCAACAATAAAATCTATGGCCTTACGAAAGGCCAGTATTCGCCGACGTCCGAATTCAACAAGAAGACCAAGTCCACGCCGTTCGGCTCCGTGGACCGGCCCTTCAATCCGGTTTCGCTGGCGATTGGCGCGGAAGCCACTTTTGTGGCGCGGTCCGTGGACGTGATGCAGGCGCACTTGAAAGAAACGTTAAAGCACGCCGCCGCGCACAGGGGCTCCGCGTTCGTTGAAATCTTGCAGAATTGCAACATCTTCAACGACGGCGCATGGTTCGATCTCACGGAAAAA
>JBGOTL010000199.1:0-3219 GCA_041476465.1 Candidatus Acidiferrum sp.
CTTCATCCGAGTGCGGAAATCGGCCATCGTGAACAGTGCCCGCATTAGCGAGATTCGTCCGATGTTCGATGGGGTATACGACATCATACTGGCAGAAGGAACGGTGGTCACGTCGAGTCGCAGATATGCTCACAAGTTACGGGCGCTGCTGGAATCCTAGTCTTGGCACCTGGGATGTAAAGTGGCGCGTCGGCGTGGAATACCAGCGGCGAAAATGATTTCAGTACTTGCCTCGATCCCGATTTGGCGGGCTTCGGCTTTTTGTCTTCAATCGTGGGCCTGTGGCGCAACTGGGAGCGCGCTTCCATGGCATGGAAGAGGTCGTCGGTTCAATCCCCACCGCCCTTACCAAAAGTCCTGTTGAGTCTGTTGCCTTTGCCTCACGAGAACCCCAGACCAGATCCATAGCCTCATCTACCTTCACTTCGCCGATGAACTGATATCGACGTGAACCCTCAATTCGGGTTCCCTCGAAGCCAAGTACTGAAACGTCGGTATAGCTGTTTGATTGCCAAAAAACTTCGCGTCAGCCATCTAACTGCAAGTGAACACCTGAAAATCAAACCATTCAACGAAATGTCGATGATGAAGAGCCAAGTCGGGCGTTGCTGTGAGTTATAAGCTCAGGTGGCGGAGAGCTATGGGCCGTGTCAAGCCTAGTTTCCTAACGGTAGGGTTCCTCGTTCCATGAGTTTTTCTTCTTTCGACCACCGTTGTGCTCTCTGCTTCTTGATCGGAAATGGTCTAAACATTGGACTTGCCAGCTTACCTAGTGCATCTTGCCGCTGCCCGGGAGGTAGACTTTGCTTCACTGACGTATAGGTCATCCGCACACTTTGCACAGCGACCGAGGGGGAGAAATTGCTGCCTTGTACCAAAGCGCAGATTCCGCACAATTGCGAAATAAGCTAAACTACTGTAGGATTAAATACTTGTGAGCGGTTCCGCCGCGCTGTTGGGGCCTGTAGCTCAGGTGGCTAGAGCGCGCCCCTGATAAGGGCGAGGTCGGTGGTTCAAGTCCACCCAGGCCCACCAATATCTGCTTATGCCGTTTCACACCTACGTTTTGAAGAGCCTGTCTACTAGACGCTTTTACATCGGTCACACAGGAAAACTCACAAAACGTATCTTCGAGCACAACAACAATCGAACACTCTCAATCAAGAACCGGGGACCCTGGGAATTCTTCTATTCGGAAGTGTTTAATACCCGAAGTGAAGCGGCACGGCGAGAGCGAGAGATCAAGAGTATGAAAAGTCGCGCCTACTTCGAGTCACTGGCTAGAGCGTCCCGATAAGATCGGGAAGGTCGGTGGTTCAAGTCCACCCAGGCCCACCATTTTCACAATTCCATTCCGATACTTTCGATTTGAATGCCTTGTGTGCGAGGCGCGCGGGCCTGTCGACGCAACTTCCGTGCGTCCCGCGGGCATCCAAATGTAAAGCCGTTAGTCCAAAAGGAGGCCAGAAAGAGTCATGAAAAACCGAACCATTTTGCTGTTTGCCGCAGTGCTGTTCCTGGCAGGGAGCACCGCGGTAAACGCGCAGGGCACGTTTGCAAGTAAATTCGAAGCCACGCCGTTTGTGGGATACGAAACCAGCGGGTCCTATCCGGTAAGTGTTTTCTCCAATAACGGGGGGACTCTCAATCCGATCAACCGGCTGCGCGCCAATGACGCGCTGAGTTATGGCACATTTCTGGATTATTCGCTGAAGGAGAATACCCAGTTGGAATTCATGTGGGACCGCAACAACACGTCCTACAGCGAGCGCAGCATCATCAATAACACCTACTCCAAGGCGTTTAATTCCGACATCAACCAGTTTCAGTTTGGCGGGCTGTACATGTTTCGCAACAGCGAGAGAAAACTGCGGCCGTACTTGGCCGCGAGCCTCGGCTTTACGCATGACTCCAACAGCATTGGAACGCCGGACCGCACCGCATTTGCCTACAGCTTTGGAGGCGGTGTGAAGTATTACGCCAGCCGGCACTTCGGGTTTCGCGGAGACGCGCGCTTGCTGCCGAGCTATGCAAACTCCTCGAACGCCACATTTTGCGACCCAATTTTTGGCTGCTATACCGCGAGAGTTTCACACTACCTGAATCGCGGAAATTTCGGCGGCGGACTTATTTTCCGATTCTGAAGTTGGAGCCATCCCCTCGCATGCAAAAACATCACGCGCGGAGTTCGCCGCGCCTGGCCAGAGCGGTGATGCGGTCGGCGGCGCGATACGCGAGCGCCTGGATGGTCATGGTGGGCTGGCCGCGGCCGGAGGTGACCAGGCTGCTGCCGTCGCAAAGAAAAAGATTCTTGACGTCGTGTGTGCGGTGATCGGGATTGATCACCGAAGACTTGGGATCCAAGCCCATGCGGCAGGTGCCGAGAAGGTGGAAGGCAAATTGCTGCTCGTTAATAGGCTGGTACCATTTGTTCTGCGCGCCAGCGGCGTCCAGCAACTCCAGGGCGCGGGCGTTCAGCCAGTTGGCCAGCTTCAAATCGTCAGGATGATCCTTGTAAGTCAAGCGAAGAGCGGGCAAACCCCAGGCGTCCTTCAGCTCCGGATCGAGCGAGAAGCTGTTGTTTTCAATGGCGAGCGATGTGCCGTGGGAAAAAACTTGCATCGTGCGCGTGAAATCGTCTCTTAACGCCCCCTTGAACGCCGCGCCCCAGCGGGGCGTGTCCGGGGGAAGCCCATTCATGGCGAAAGCGATCGGCGTCATGTCGAAACGCGCGTCGAGTCCCCCTCCGCCGTAGAAGCCGACTTTTTGTGCATCGATCTCGTAGAAATCGTGGAGGATGCGGCTGACGGCGAAACCCTTGTAATCATTCAAGGGGTGATCGAATAAACCGAGAGCGATTGCGCCGCTATTGAGCATCAGGTATTTGCCGACCAGCCCGCTAGAATTGGCTAGGCCGTTCGGAAATGAATTGGAGGCGGAAAGTAGCAACAAGCGCGGAGTCTCCGCGCCATTGGCGCAGACGATGACCGCCTTGGCTTTTTGCAGATGGGTGTTGCGCTGCGCATCAAAATAGAGAGCGCCGGTGGCGCGGCCTGCCGCATTCGTTTCGATGCGATGAACGTAACAGTTGGGGCGAATCTCGCAGCGGCCGGTGCGTTCCGCCATGCGTATGACGCTGGCCAGCGCGCTGGATTTTGCGCCAACTTCGCACCCGAAGCCCAGACAAAAGCCGCAGTTGATGCAGGCGCTGCGCCCGGC
>JBGOTL010000200.1:0-3192 GCA_041476465.1 Candidatus Acidiferrum sp.
CGCCCAAGGTCTCGGAACCAGCGAAATTCAGCCTATCAGTGATCCCGCAAACCCTAGCGCAAACGAAGTCGTCATCGGTCTGGAACAAAAAGGCCAGGGAGACCAGGCTCTGGATGTTGGCAGATCGCAGATTCTCAAGGCCTTGAACGCAACGTACGGCTCGCCGAATTCAACGAAGCCGGACTTCAATTCGGCCACGCCCGCTTCGCTGACCATGTTTCTAAACCAGAGGGATCCGCTTGCGCTCACGATCACTGCGGGCGACAAGTATCAGCAACTGGCTAAGAAGCTTCTTGAATACCGCGATAAGGACAAGAATGGCGTCCTGACGAATTATGATGATCTTGCCAAGGCCGATGGCGCCACCGCCGCCATTGTTTCTGCGATTAGGGACAATTTCATACTGGGGCCATTCGCGATCCGCAACGTGGAGATCGTCGGCCCTAAAATCGGCGGCGAGCTCCGCCAGCAGGCAATTTACGTTACCCTCTATGCTTTGGCGGGCATGCTGGTATATATTGCTTTCCGGTTCGAATGGGTTTACGGGGCTGCGGCGGTGCTGGCCGTTTTTCACGACGTGCTCATCACTTTGGGCTTTTTCTCGCTGCTGCACTTCGAGATTTCGCTTACGGTTATCGCGGCGCTCTTGACTCTTGTCGGATATTCGATGAACGATACGATCGTCATCTTCGACCGCATTCGCGAAAATAACCGTTTATTGCGCAAGGAGCCGTTTGCTGACGTGGTCAACAAGTCCATCAATCAAACGCTTTCGCGAACAATTTTGACCAGCGGTTTGACTTTCCTCACCGTGCTCGTTTTATTTCTGATGGGCGGCCAGGTGCTTCGTGCTTTCTCTTTTGCTCTGGTGGTGGGGATTGTGGTAGGAACGTACTCTAGTTTTGGTATCGCCGCTCCGCTCGTGGTCTTCTGGAACCGCTGGAGAGGCCAGGGCGTGGCGGCAGGCACCGGACCCGCAGCCGGCAACAAAGCCCGCGGAAATGATGGCGTCTCCGGACGTCTCGCTCCCGCCGGGAGGAGGTAGTAACACCATGTTTGAAGATCTCGTGCTTTCTAGTCCGAATCCGAAAAAAACGAACAAGCCCTGGACGGTCATGGTTTCCATGATCGCGCAGATGTTCATTCTCACCATCGTCATTCTGATTCCGCTGATTTACACCGAGGCTCTCCCCAGAACCATGATGGCGACCTTGCTTGTGGCGCCGCCTCCACCGCCACCGCCGCCACCGCCGCCGGCCGCCGCGGTCGTCAAAATCAAGCCGATCCAGCACTTGATGGATGCGGGGAAACTTACCGCGCCAAAAGTCATCCCGAAGGATATAAAGATTATCAAGGAAGAAGAACCCCCTGACATGGGCGCCGTCGGCATGGCCGGTGGTGTTCCTGGCGGTGTGGCCGGCGGGTCGATGGGCGGAGTAATTGGTGGCGTCATTGGTGGCTTGGGCGCACCTGCTCCACCGAAGGCCCCATCGCGCATCCGCCAGGGCGGACAAGTGCAGGCTGCCAGGCTGGTCAACAAGATTACGCCGATCTTTCCTCCATTGGCGCGGCAAACCCGGCAATCCGGCACGGTCCGTCTGCACGCGATCATTGCCAAGGACGGCTCGATTCAGTCTCTGGACGTGATCAGCGGCCCGCCGCTGCTGCAGGGCGCCGCGCTGGACGCGGTTCGCCAGTGGCGCTACCAGCCGACTCTGCTCAACGGTGAGCCGGTTGAAGTAGAGACCACCGTGGATGTGATTTTTACTCTTAACCAGTAGCAAAAGGGCCGGCACGCGGGTCGTGGGACATGCGCGCCGTTCCAGTGAAAAATTTGACAAAAATCTCGCTGGCCGCCCGGCGGCCACCTAGAAAATAAGGAGCAAACGAATGGTAGCAACCCTTTACGTATACGCGGTCCTTTTCCAGGGCACGGGCGCCTCGACCTGGGACCTGATGTCGATGTGGAAATCGATGAGCTTCCTGCCCCGTTCCGTCGTGGTCATTCTCTTTGTCCTCTCTATCTATTCTTTCGGCGTAATGATTGACCGCGCGCTGATGTATAGCGCGGCACGCAAGCAATCCCGCGTGTTCGTGCAGCAAGTTGCCGGAGCCCTCAAGGACGGCAAGCTGGACGAGGCCATCGCCATCGCCGAACGAAACAAGAAGAGCCACATCGCCAAAGTTGTGGCGACAGGGCTCTCCGAGTTCCAGTCTGCTTCCCAGCAGGTTTCGGAAGCGGACGTAATCGAAGCCGCGAAGCGCGGTCTGGAGCGCTCCGTCGCCATCGTCCACGCGGAAATGAAACGCGGCCTTTCCGCTCTCGCCACCATCGGCTCGACCGCTCCCTTCGTTGGGTTGTTCGGCACGGTCATCGGCATCTTGAACGCCTTCAAGGGCATTGAGACCAGCCACGCCACCGGCCTCTCCGCCGTCGCCGGCGGTATCGCGGAAGCGCTGGTGACCACCGCACTCGGTTTGGTCGTCGCCGTTCCCGCCGTGTGGGCCTACAACTACTTCACCAACAAAGTGGAATCCTTCGACGTGGAGATGGACAACTCGTCGATGGAACTCATCAACTATTTCATCCTGCGCCGCGGCGCGAAGAAGTAACCAGACATGAGCTACAAGCCAAAAGTCGGCGATCAGATGGCGTCGCCAAACGTCATCCCCATGGCTGACATCATGCTCGTCCTGCTGATCATCTTCATGGTCGTCACGCCGATGTTGCAGAAGAACCATCCGGTAGATATGGCGACGACGGATAGCGCCACGGTAATGCAGAACGCGGACAAGGATGATGCCATCGTGGTGGCCATCACCCATGACGGCCACATCTTCCTCGGCAATACCGAAATCCAAAAGGAAGATCTCAGCGGACAGGTCAAGGACCGCATCGCCACCCGCCTGGACAAGACGGTTTATCTGAAGAGCGATGCACGGGCAAAGTACGGAGTCGTCGTAGCTGCCGTTGACGAGATCCGTTCCGCTGGCGTCGACCAACTCGGTCTTTTAACCGAAAAAAGCCAGAAAGCGGGGACACCACCGCCTCCCCCGGGTGATTGAAACTGGACTTGGTATGAGGCCATCGTAGCTGTGATCGGACCATTCGTTTGCTGATTTAGAAAGACCGCGCCGGATTCCTCAGGGCGGGCTTACAGGAGATTCGCAATGGGCATGGCAGTAGGAGGA
>JBGOTL010000201.1:0-3115 GCA_041476465.1 Candidatus Acidiferrum sp.
AGCCTGGAGGTTTCTTCTCATGAAATGCTCCCTTCCAAAACCATGTTTCTGGGTCCTTGCTGCTACTTTTTTGTTTTGCGGGCAGGCTTCCGCTCAGTTCATGGAGGACTTTAACGGTAGTTCCGTGAAGCTCGATCCCGAGGGGATCACCGGCTGGCGCGTCCTGCCAGGCGACGGCACCGCCACCATGGACCTTCGCCAGGGGGGAGAAGGCTACGCCTCTATCTTTGTCGACGGAACTACCGACAAGCGGGGCATCTGGTGGGCGCTGGTTGAGCGCAAGGTCTCCGACAATATGGATTTGAGCCTGCTCCGGGAACCCGGTTACGAGTTTCGCATTGAAGCGCGAGTCCGATCGAGCCACGCGCCACGCCGCATCAATCTGCAAGTCGCAACCCAGCGGAGCACTGATGACGATGCCAATCTTATGGAATACGACATTCCGGATACGGACTCGTGGCACACCTTCACCTTGACCACGCATCATTTTGACGCCAAGCCCGGGGATACGGTGTTTGGGCACATGGCGTTGATGGACTGGGGTCTGGAGAAATACCGCCTCGACGTGGACTACATCAAAGTGGACATCGTCAATGCGGCTACCGCTGGACCCGACAAAGGGGATCCCATTCCGTATCATCCGCCGATAGCGGACCCCAAAATCTTTCGTCACGAAGTTGCAGTTGCGCAGGACAGCACCATCGATATTGAGAATACGGATGTGAACCTCAACGATTGGTACGTTCAAGACCAAGCAAAAAAGAAGAAGATTAATCTGTTGATGGTCGATGGAACTCACTACGTAATTCTGCGGTGGGATTTGAAGGCTCTTGCCGGGAGGAAGGTGGCGGACCATGGCCTGCTGGAGTTGACGGCTTATTCTGTTCAGGAAAAGGCTCGCCGGCTGAAAGATTTCGGGATCGTACGGGTGGTTGAGATTCTCGGCGGGGATGCAAATTGGAATCAAGAGACGGTAACCACCGATAGCTTCTGCCACTACCAGCCCCTTAATCGCGTCCTTAACACGCAGATGATTATCGACTGGCCCATTACCGAGGGAGACGGTGGGAAGACTTATTTGACGATTTCGAAAACGGTGTTGCAGCGCATGATGGATGGAAAAACCCTGGGGATAGCGATCAAGCCGCTAGGAGCCATTAGCGCGGCTTTTTATGCAATGGAGAATGAAACAGGGAAATATGGTGCCCGGCTCCGCTTCAATTTGCAAGAATGAACGTGGCGGCCCGGCGGCCAAGCAAAACTCATTCGCGTGTAGAAGCGATTGATTCCCGGCCGGCGCGCGCTTCGAGGAGGTCACGATGGGAGTTGCCACGAAAGCGAATCTGTTGGTTTCATTCGCCAGCTTAGGCTGCATTCTTCGGGCTTGCCGTGCCACCGTCATCTATTCCTTCGTGCTCGTCGCGCTATTTGCGGGCGCCGCTGCGGCCGCGGACACGCCGATTGTCCATGTATGGGAAAAGCAAGAGCTAACCTTTACCTCTGTTCATTCTTGGGCAAATCCATACACCGAAGTTACCGTGTGGGTGGATTTAGCCGGCCCCGGCTTCCGGAAAAGGATTTATGGATTCTGGGACGGTGACCAAACGTTTCGCGTACGCCTCCTTGCCACAACGCCAGGCGAGTGGACCTGGCAGAGTGGCTCGAATCCTCCCGATGCCGGTTTGCAGGATAAACACGGTGGATTTCACGCCGTGGCGTGGAGCGAGGCGGAAAAAGAAAAAGACATGCTCCGGCGTGGTTTTCTGCGAGCCACCGCCAACCATCACGCCATCGAGCACGCGGATGGCACACCGTTTTTCGTGACTGGAGACACCTGGTACTCCGCGACGACGAATCGCTTCCGCTGGTTCGACGATGACAAAGAGCGGCCCCTGGGACCAGCGGCCGGATTCAAGGACTATCTTCGCTACCGGCAAGCGGAAGGTTACAACGCGGTTGCGATCATCGCGGCGTTTCCGGCCTGGGCCACGGATGAATACCCCGTGGATCTGTTCCTGAACGACGCCGCGCGCACCTGTGTGCGCTCGGCGTGGACCGAATACGGCACGAAGAGCGCCAAAAACATGGAAAACGAAGGCGGCCGTGCCTTCTTGTTCCCTGGCAAAGTGCCTGGCTACGAAAAAGTGTTTCCCGATGTCGATCGCCTCAATCCGGCGTACTTCCACTACATGGATCGCAAGATCGATTATCTAAACGACCATGGCTTCATTCCATTCATCGAAGTGGCGCGGCGAGATACCGGCCAATCTTGGAAAAAGTTCTATTCGTGGCCGGATTCCTACGCACGATACATTCAGTATGTGTGGGCTCGCTATCAAGCCAACAACACGGTGTTCAGCCCGATTCATTTCGATATCGATGACGACACCATTCCTGCCAGCGATTACAATGCCGCGATTCAAGTGGTGCTGACAAAGTTCGGGTCGCCACCCTACGGAACGCTGCTTACGGCTAATGCCAATCCTTCGACGCTTGTAAATTTTGGCGAGAATTCCTGGGTGACCCTGCACCAGATGGGAAACGAGCGGGAGCATGACTGGTATTGGTACCTGACGGAGATTTTTCAGTCGCAGGACCCCAAGCCGGCGCTGAACGGCGAGCCATACTATGCGGGGTACAAAGACGAATTTGGCCTGGGCGAAGGCGGATACAAATATGGCGCGGATGGCGGCTCGGAGAAAGATAACCAATATGTGCGCTCCACGATGTACGGGAGTTTTCTTTCTGGGGGTCTGGCCGGGCACATCTACGGAGCAGAGGGCATCTGGGGCGCGGATACGGAACCCGCTTCTCCCGTGAAAATGTGGGATGCGTTTCAGTGGCGCTCCGGCGCGGAGATGCAATACCTGAAAGTATTTGCGTTTTCGATTGGGCGGCGCTTCCAAGAGTTAGTGCCGGACGCCAATCTGGTCTCTCCTAATAAGACGCACACGATTCTGGGCTACGAGGGCTGGGCATTCGCCGCGCGCACCCCGGACAAAAATATTTTCTTGGCTTATTTCGAGAAGGGTTGTCCGCGCAGCCAGGTTCGCGGCGCGCGTCCTTCAAGCGCCTACCGCGCGCAGTGGTTCGATCCTCGCGCTGGCACTTGGCA
>JBGOTL010000202.1:0-3088 GCA_041476465.1 Candidatus Acidiferrum sp.
CCGCTGGATTCACGAAGCGAACCTTGGTCGAAATGAAAGAAAGAGGAGAGTTCCCTTTAGGTGAAGAAAAAACGAGCCCCTCGCGGCTCGTAAACTCTAGGTGTCTCTTGACAGAGCCGACGCCATCATAGAAGGTGGCCCGGGCTTCGTGAGTGTGCAGGATGCGGGTGCCCCATTCATGCGCAGCATGAGTGGGGATTTTGACTTTGCGGCTTTCGATTGTTTTCCACAACTCATTCGAACGGATACTCATCAATGAATATAATGTATTGACATCATAACTCAGCCGTGCTACCATGCCTCGTGACGTCTCGGATTCTCCTCTCTCATCCTCCCACTCGCTCTCCTTCCCTCCCTCGCCATCCACTCCCATCCTGGCTCAACACAACGCCCTCTAACCCTTTTCCTTTCAATCCGTTGCGCACACTTTATGTCACAACGAGGGGGTATACCCCTCCACTTTTCATTTCGAGGTCCCCATCATGCCCGGTTCAACCACTAATTCCATCGCCTCCAATCACTTACCGCATTGCTCGCATCGCACCCAGCAGGGTAAACGCTGCCGTCTCCCTGCCCTCGACGCAAATCGCGGCCTCTGCTTCCGCCATGCCGGCCTCCACGCTCAAGAAGCCGACTCCGGCGATCTTTCCGCCGACCTCCTCGCTGAACTCGACAACCTCCAATCCGCCCAGCAGGTCAACCTCTTCCTCTCCAGACTTCTCGAGGTCCTTACGAAAAACCGTATCGCCACCAAGCGTGCCGCCGTGCTTACTTACATCTGCGCCCAAATCCTCCGCACTATGCCCGCGATCGAGCGCGAACTCAAACCGGCCGCCGATGAACCTCAGCAAATCGTCATCGATATCCCGCGTCCCAGCCGCGACTAGCGCCACCAGCCATCATGACCACCTACGCCCCATCTTGGTTTCACGCGCGTTTCGTGACATCATCCACCATTCGAGTGCATCACTTGAAATTTCCACGGGATGACCAGGAGAAATATCGATGAAACGCGCATGCTTGCATTACGGTTTTCTGGTGACGATTCTGCTGTCAGTAGCGGCAGCCGCGCAGGCGCAAACCACCGCCAAACATCCCATCACCTTTGATGACTTGATCCGCATGCACCGTGTCTCCGCCCCGGAGGTTTCTCCAGACGGCAAGTGGGTGGCCTATGCCGTTTCTACGCCGGATATGGATGCCAACCGCAGTGCCAGCAATATCTGGGTGGCGCCGACGGCGGGCGGCGAAGCCCTGCAACTCACGCAGAGCGGTCACGATTCTTCTCCTTCCTGGTCGCCGGATGGAAAGACGCTGGGATTCATTTCCTCACGCGATGGAAATTCCCAAGTCTATTTGCTGCCGATGGAAGGCGGCGAAGCTCGCAAACTGACCACGCTTTCGGGCGGCGCGGATATTTTCAAGTGGTCGCCGGATGGAAAGACGATTGCATTTACGTCTTCGGTTTATCCGGATTGCGTCAGCCGCTCCGCGGCTGCCCTCAACAACGATGACGATTGCAACAGCAAACGTGACACGGAAAAAGAAAAGAGCCAGGTGAAGGCGCACGTTTACGAACAGCTTCTTTACCGGCACTGGACGCACTGGTTTGAGGGCAAGCGCAGCCATCTTTTCGTTGTGCCGGTGGACGCCGGCGCGGCGGCGCGCGACCTGACCGCGGGCGCGAATTATGACGTTCCTCCGGATGAGCGCAGCGGGCCGGGCGACATCAATTTTTCCCCGGACGGAAAAGAGATTTGTTTCACGGCGGTTACCGACAAAATGGAAGCGATTAGCACGAATGGAGATCTTTTTATCGTGGCCACAGCGGGCGGCGAGGCCAAGCGCATTACCACGAATCCCGGTTTCGATGGCAACCCGGTTTATTCGCCGGATGGACGAACCATCGCTTATCACGCGCAGCTCACCGCGGGATATGAATCCGACCGCTGGCAGGTAATGCTTTACGACCGGCACACGGGGAAGAGCGAAAACCTTTCGGAAGGATTTGACCGCAACGCCAACGAATTGGCGTGGTCGCCGGACAGCAAGACCATCTATTTCACCGCGGAGAACGAAACGCTGCAGCAAGTCTATGCCATGGCGGCGCGCGCTGGGGCCGAACCGAAAAAAATCGTCGCGGAAGGATTCAACGGAGGGATTTCTTTCAGTGCGGACGGCAAGACCCTGGTTTTCGAGCGAACCAGCTTGGCCATGCCTAGGGAACTTTTTGCGGCTGCCAGCGACGGATCAGCTGTGCGCCAGATTACACATCACAACGACGCTTTTCTTGCGGCGCTGGAAATGAACGCGCCGGAAACCTTCTGGTTCGATGGCGCGGAAGGCAGAAAAGTGCAGGCCATGCTGATCCGGCCGCCGAAATTCGACGCGACGAAGAAATACCCGCTGCTGGTGTTGCTGCACGGCGGGCCGCAGACCATGTGGTCGAATGCCTGGGGCTACCGCTGGAACGTGCAAGTATTTTCCGCGCCAGGTTATGTGACGCTGATGATCAACCGGCGCGGCTCGACCGGATATGGACAGAAATTCACCGACGATTGGGGTGGCAAGGCCTATGTGGATGTGATGAAAGGCGTGGATCACGCCATCGCCAAATATTCTTACGTGGACAAGACGCGCATGGCCGCGGCCGGCGGCTCGTATGGCGGCTTCATGGCGGATTGGATCGCCACGCACACGGATCGCTTCAAGGCCATCATCAGTCACGCAAGCGTGTATGACCAAGTGTCGATGTACGCCACGGAGGAGCTGTGGTTTGAAGAGCACGACCTGCAAGGCATGCCGTGGACCAATCCGGAAAGCTACAAGAAGTGGGCGCCGTCGACCTACGCGGCGGAACTCGGAAAATTCAAGACGCCCATGCTGGTGATTGCCGGAGAGATGGATTATCGCGTGCCGTACACGCAGTCGCTCGAATTATTTAACGCCTTGCAGCGCCAAGGAGTGCCCTCGAAGCTGGTGGTCTTCCCGGACGAAGGACATTGGGTGCTCAAGCCGCAAAACAGCCAGTTCTGGTACAAGACATCTCTCGATTGGCTGGCAACCTACGTGAAATAGCAGCGGTCTC
>JBGOTL010000203.1:0-3070 GCA_041476465.1 Candidatus Acidiferrum sp.
ATCGGCGAGGAAATAGGCGCGGAAGTCAACAAGCGGTGTGGCGACAACGAGGCCTGCCAGTTGATCACGGGCGAACAGATCACCCGCGAATACGTCGCAAACGGGAGACTCCCGCGCGTGGATTACACAAAAATCATCGAGCACATCGACCACGCCGTAAAGCTCGTTGGAGCGGAGCACGTCGGCCTGGGCTCGGACTTTGATGGCGCCAACATGCCGTTCGGCATGGAAGATGCGACCAAAATTCCCGCCATCACCGAAGCCCTCCTCCGCAAAGGCTATTCCGAGGATGACGTAAAGAAGATTCTCGGCGAAAATACGCTCCGGGTGATGGCGGAGGTCGAACGCGTGAGCCGGGACCTTAGCGCTGTTGGAAAAAATTAAACAAAGAGATCACAGAGGACACCGAGCATGAAACCGAACGAAACGAAGACAATCACAGGAGTGCTGACTGTCGCGGCGCTTCTCATGGCCGTATCTTGCACTTTTTTGCGGGCGCAGAGCCAGCCGGCGGCGGCTCCGCAGGCCGCTGCAAAACCGAAGACAGCGATGGCACCGAGAGCCGGGACGCCGGCCAAGCCTGCTGTAACACGCTCCGCTTATGATCGGACCTTGCTGCGGCCTTCCTTGCTGAAGGCGCAGGCGCCCGCGAGCTATCAGGTGCAATTCACCACCACACGGGGGGATTTCACGGTCACGGTGACGCGCGCCTGGGCGCCGCTCGGCGCGGACCGCTTCTATAACCTAGTGAAGCACGGCTACTACAACAACGCCAGCTTCTTCCGCGTGGTGCCGAATTTCGTCGTGCAGTTTGGCATCAGCGCGTATCCACCGGTCGCTGCGGCCTGGCATAACACGAATATCAAGGACGATCCGGTCACGCAGAGCAACAAGAAGGGTTATCTGACATTCGCGACGGCTGGGCCCAGTACGCGCACCACCCAGATTTTTATCAACCTCAAGGACAATACCAGCCTCGATCGCCAGGGCTTCGCGCCCTTCGGTGTGGTTGATGGCGATGGCATGAAAGTCGTCAATATGCTGTATGACCAGTACGGCGACAGTGCTGGCCCGGACCAGGACGCCCTCGAAAAGCAGGGCAAGGCGTATCTCGACAAGGGCTGGCCAAAACTGGACAGCATTAAATCAGCGACTCTTGTGGGTGCTGCTACCGCGGCCCCGGCGGCGGCCAAGCCGGCTGTCACAAAACGCGCGGCACCTAAAACGGCCGCTCCTCCGGCGAAGAACCCTTAGTAGCAAAGAGACCAAGAAGCAGGGTGCATGCAAATAATTGATGCACACAACGCAAATTTTGCTTCTCCGAATGCGTTGACATCCCTGCGCGCCACTATTAACCTTAACTTTCGATGAGCGACTCTCGCCAAGCGATGTGCTGCTGCGGTAAGGGCACGATGTGTTGTCCTGCCCACATCTCTGGCCAGAGGAGCATCCGAACTTAGCGGTAGACTAAACAAAAGTTCCGAAGCCCACGTGCCAGAGATTTTGGCCACGTGGGTTTTTTCTTTTTGGACCAGGAGCTATACGAAATGACCGTCGTCAAGGAAACAAAAGCGCAACGTGTCGAGCGTTTGAAGCGCGAGAAAAATGCCTGGGAACACCTCGACGAAATCCGCGAATTCGCGCGGCAAGGGCACTCCTCGATTCCTCCGGAGTGGACCGGCACCTATTTCCGCGCCTGGGGCGTTTATACCCAGGGAGATGGGGCGGGAGTGGTGGGTGGCGCGAATGGCGAAGGCAAGGCGACACCTTTCTTCATGGTGCGTATCCGCGTCCCTAATGGGTTGCTCACCAGCGCCCAGGCGAGAGTCGTTGCCTGGCTGGCGGAAGAGCACGGCCGCGGCGTTGTCGATATCACCGTGCGGCAGAATTTTCAGTTGCACTGGGTCACCATTGAAGCGCTGCCCGATGTCCTGGAACGCTTGTGGGCCGCTGGGCTGACCACAACGGGCGCGTGCGGCGACGTGGCGCGCAACGTTACAGGCTGCCCGCTCGCCGGGCTAGATGGCCACGAAATTGTGGACGCTTCCTCGCTGGCCATGGCCATCGATCGCGAACTGGGTGGCAATCCGGAATTCTATAACCTGCCTCGCAAGTTTAAGATCTCCATCACCGGCTGCCGGTCGTGGTGCTCGTATCCGGAAATTAATGATATCGGGTTCACAGCGACCACCCGGGAGCGCAACGGGCAGACCGAAATCGGTTTCTCCGTCCGCGTCGGGGGCGGCCTCTCCACGGAACCATTCCTTGCCGTTCGTCTGGACGCTTTCGTCCAATGGGAGCAGGTGGTTGCCGTGGCGCGCGGTATTGCCGAGTTGTTCCGCGGCAGCGAGGTTTTGCGCCAGAGCAGGGATAAGGCCCGTCTGAAATATTTATTCCTGCAGCATGGCTGGACCGCCGAATCGTTTCTCGCCGCCCTTCAGGAAAGGCTGGGGTTCACGCTCGATCCCTCCGAACCGGAGGAAATCCCCATCGATATTCACCGCGACCACCTGGGTATCCACCCGCAAAAACAGGACGGCCTCTTCTATGTTGGCGCATCCGTCTTGCGCGGCCGCATTACCCCGCAGCAACTCCGCACGACGGCCACACTCGCTGATCGCTACGCCAGCGGGCGCATTCGTCTTACCACCATGCAGAATCTTTTAATTGCAGATGTCCCGCAGCAGTACGCGGCGATGGTAGCCGGCGAGCTCACATCTTCCGGGCTTCCGGTTCATGCATCCACATTCGCGCGCGGCACTGTGGCTTGCACCGGCTCGGAATTCTGCAAGCTCGCGCTCACGGAGACCAAAGGCTTCGCGCGCTGGCTCGCTGAGGAATTGGACGAGCGGCTCCCCGGATTCCATGAGCAGGTGAAGCTGCACATCACCGGCTGCCCCAATAGCTGCGGGCAGCACTGGATCGCCGACATCGGCATCGAAGGCAAGAAGATCAAGTCGAATGGCCAAATGGTGGATGCCTATTACTTTTGCGTGGGCGGAAGCGTCGGGCAGTTCGCTTCCATCGCACGGCCCGTGGGATACCGTTGCGCGGCGTCAGAAGTCCCCGA
>JBGOTL010000204.1:0-3018 GCA_041476465.1 Candidatus Acidiferrum sp.
GGCTATGGGCGGCGTGCCGAAATGTTTTCTGCTGAGCTTGGCGCTGCCGGAAACACACACCGGCAAGTGGCTGCGAGAGTTTCTTGGCGGACTGCGGCGGGCGGCGAAGCAACTGGGGTGTGCCTTGGCGGGCGGCGATACGACGCGGCGGAAAGACGTTCTCATCAGCGTGACGGTGATCGGAGAAGTGCGCACGGGGCGAGGTGTGCTGCGCTCGGGCGCGCGCCCGGGGGACCTTATTTACGTAAGTGGCCACCTCGGCGAAGCAGAATTGGGTTTGCGGCTACTGCGCCGCAGGAAAGGTCTGGCCTACCGGCGAGATCCTCTCTTGCGGAGACACCTCTATCCAGTACCACGCCTCGCGTTGGGGCGCTGGCTGGCCGAAAACAGGCTGGCAACAGCCATGATGGATATCTCCGACGGCCTTTCCAGCGATCTGCCGCGGCTTTGCGCCGCAAGCGGCGTTGGCGCCTCTGTTCACGCTGCCAAAATCCCCGGGGTGAATCCATCCACTTTGCCAAGTTCGCGTGGAATCCATCCGCTGCAACTAGCGTTGCACGGGGGCGATGATTACGAGCTGCTTTTTACGATTTCGCGCCGCAAAGCGCACCAGGTGCCGCGTTCTTTTCATGGTTTGCCGCTCACGGCCATCGGCGAAATAACCCGGGAGCACAAGTTGCTTCTTGTCGAGGCGAGCGGCCGCAAGCGAACGCTGCGGGCGGGCGGCTGGGACCCCTTCCGCACTTCAGAATGAAGATGCCCGCCTAGAACGCTGCCTACCAGCGCAGGACTAGCGCGGCGGTTTTTCTTTAGGCGCGGCGGGTTCGTCTTCGGTGGGCGCGGTGTCCGGGGTATCCACGCGAACCTGATGTTCGCCAGCCTGCTGCTCGAGCGGGATGACATTACTGAATTCCAGGGGCGGCATGCCCGCCAACCCGTTCTGCATGAACTCAATCCAAATGGGCAGCGCGGCACGCGCTCCGGTCTCTTTTTTCCCCAGCGAAATCTGTTTATCGTCGAAGCCGACCCACACACCGGCGGTGATTTGCGGCGTGAAGCCGATGAACCAAGCGTCCGTGTAGTCCTGCGTGGTGCCGGTTTTTCCGGCCGCGGGACGCCCCATGGACTTCGCTTGTATGCCGGTGCCGAACTGGATGACCTCTTCCAGCATAGCAGTCATGGTTCGCGCGACATCCGGCGAAGTGACGTCGTGCACTTCGGGATGCGCCTCTTCAAGTAGCGCGCCATCGTAGCTGGTGACGCGGCGGATCAAGTGCGGATCAATGCGAATGCCGTCGTTGGGAAAAACCGTAAAGGCGGAGACATGCTCGATGAGCCTCATGTCTGCGGCGCCGAGCGCAAGCGGAAGATAAGGCGGAAGCGGCGTGGTAATGCCAAAACGCCGCGCTTCGTCCACGACCGTGGAGATACCGATCTTCTCGGCGAGTTTTACGGCGGGGACGTTTCTCGAGCCGGCCAGGGCGCGGCGTAGCGTAATGTTGCCTTCAAATTTTTCGTCGTAATTGCGCGGGGAGTAGGGCTGGCCGCCGCTGATGGTGGTGAAAGGCGCGTCAAGGATAGTGTCAAAGGGCGTCGCGCCTTTTTCGATGGCGTCCGTGTAGACATAAATCTTGAAGGAACTGCCAACCTGGCGGACGGACTGCGTGGCGCGATTGAACTTGGAATCTTCAAAGCTGTAGCCGCCAACCATGGCTTTGACTTCGCCGGTGGAGTTATCCATGGCAATCATCGCGCCTTGCGGGCCGGGTTGCTGTTCGAGTTGCACGCGGACCGTGGATTCGCGCAACTCCTGCACGGAGAATTGCGCGAGGTCGCCAACTTTCAGCAATTCGGACGGTTTCTTGCGGCCGGTCCAGGCAAAGTCGCCGGGTGAGAGAACACCGCGATACGGCCCAATTTTTATGGTGGCGTTCTTATCGTCAACATTGAGGACCAGGCCGGTAACGTAGGTTCCCTTTTCAATGGCGTGACGCCAGTCGTCGTCTTCGTAGTTGTCCACCTTGCCGAGATTGTCTTTCAAGATATTTGGCAGGCCGCCACGCCAGCCGTGACGTCGTTCATAGGTGTGCAGGCCGTCGCGAACGGACTGGTTGGCGACGCGCTGCATGCTGATATTCAGCGTGGTGTAGACGCGCAAGCCGCGTTCGTGGACGGCTTCCGTGCCGTAGGCGGATTCCAGATACTTGCGAACTTCTTCAAAAAAATACGGAGCGAGGTCATTGCGCGGGTATTGGACGTGCAGGCCGAGCGGCGTTTTCCGCGCGGCAACTTCTTCCGCGGGCGTGATCTTGCCTTCTTCTTCCATGCGATGCAGAACCAGATTGCGGCGGGCGAGTGCGGCTTCTGGATTGGTCAGCGGCGAAAATTTTGGGCCGTTGACCATTCCGGCAAGGAGGGCGGCTTCCTGCAGCTTCAGGTCGGTGACCGGTTTGCCGAAATAAAATTGCGCGGCGGCGGCGAAGCCATAGTTGCCGTGGGCCAGATACACCTGGTTGGAATACATGGTGAAGATTTGCGGCTTGGTGTAGCGGCGCTCGATCTGCAGCGCCAGGAGAATTTCCTGCATCTTGCGGCGGAAGGTGCGGTCGCTGCGGTCGAGGAAGAGATTGCCGGCGAGCTGCATGGTGATGGTGCTGGCGCCGCCGGTGATGCGGCGCTTCACTATATTGTGGAAGGCGGCGCCGGCGATGCGCGGAAAGTCGATGCCCCAATGCTCTTCAAAGTGCTGGTCCTCGATGGCGATGACGGCGCTATAGAGATTCTTGGGCGTCTGCTCGTAAGTCATCAGGGTGCGGCGTTGGATAGCGAAGCTGCCGGCGAGCTGGCCGTCATCGGCATAGACCTCGGTGACCACGTCCGGGCGATACGTTTCCAGCGCGCGAATTTCCGGCAGGTCGCTGGCATAAACGAAGATCAGGCCGCAGCCGGCGCCGAGAGCGATGGCGCAGAGCAAAAGAAAAGCGAGCGCAACGCGGTCAATTAGTTTCCAGCCGCGCA
>JBGOTL010000205.1:0-3011 GCA_041476465.1 Candidatus Acidiferrum sp.
AGCGTGCCGGCCTGGGCCATTGCCGCCGGACTCATCGTGAGCATCGGAGTCGGATTGTTCTTCGGCGTGTGGCCAGCCATGAAGGCCGCGAAGCTGGATCCGGTGGAAGCGCTGCGCTACGAGTAGTCCTGCGAACTTTCCGAAATTCCTGAGCCTTTCCCGAAATAGACGCCACTCTTCAAAATTCCAGGGCGGGCACCCCCGGCCGTGGAAATAGCATAAAATGCAGGGGCCTTGGGGAATCTTCTCCTTGGTGTGCAGGAAATTAGTTTTCCGCTCTCTGGAGCGAAGCAGGGATGATGCGGCCAAATCGGCGAGTTCTCGCAGCACTTAGTCTTTCTGTGATGGTTGTGATTTTCTCAATGGTGCAAACGGCGGAAGCCCATGCGGTGCTGCTGGAATCGCACCCAGCATTGAAGGGGCAGGTCGCGGGGCCCGACGTGGCGATCAAGCTGCGATTCAATGTGCGTATCGACGCGAACCGTTCCCGGTTAATCCTGCTGCGGCCGGATGGTTCCGCGCAAACGCTCGCACTCAGCAAGCAGGCATCGGCGGACACCTTGACGTCACAGGCCAAAGGCTTGGCAGCTGGTGAATACCGCTTGCGATGGCAGGTGCTGGCTTCCGACGGGCACCTTACGCGGGGCGAAATTCCTTTCGTTGTGAACAGATCCTGAGCATCCCACATGGCCCGATTACTCCAGATCTTTGGTTTCCTGTCCGTCTTGTTGCGGGGCGCGACGCTGAGTTTCCAGTCCCTGACCATCGGCGGAATCGTTTTTCTAGTTTTAATTGTGGGCCGCATGAGAACGCCCTCCGGCGGACTCCAGCAGGCAGTCCTGCGCTGGATTCGATATGCAGCGATTGCGCTGGCGATAACACAAATAGCCGGCC
Organism: Candidatus Acidiferrum sp.; assembly: GCA_041476465.1. GTDB lineage: Bacteria > Acidobacteriota > Terriglobia > Acidiferrales > UBA7541 > Acidiferrum. The sequence continues at coordinate 895 of JBGOTL010000205.1, forward strand.
TAATCGCAAATTCTCTCATTTTGATGCAATCCGCGGACATGACTCTCGGTGAAGTCAGCGGAGCGAATTTTGTCCTGGCCGGCGGGCTGGCTATTGTCTCGTCGCTGACCATTGTGGTTCTGGCGGGCACGCGACGAAAGAACGGGTATGCGGACATGCTGTTTCCGGCCGCGGGGATCCTGGCAGCAACCGTGATGACCAGCCATGCGATGTCTCGCCTGGAGCACCGGCTGCCGCTGGTCGCCTTCACGGCCCTTCACCAGGGGGCCACGGCCGTATGGCTCGGTGGTCTGCCCTATCTGCTGATAGGACTTGTGCAGGCCCCAGATGCGGAGTTCGCGCGCCAGTTGAGCGCCCGGTTCTCTCGCCTCGCGCTACTCAGCGTTGGCGTCCTCGCCACCGCGGGCCTTGTTTTGAGTTTCGCCTACGTTGGCTCCTTGGGCGCTGTGTATGGCACGTCATACGGCGCCATGGTGGCCACGAAAGCAATTCTGTTCGGGATTCTCCTACTTATCGGTGCGATGAATTATCAAATTGTCCACGGCGCATCCAGCAGGATGCTGGAATGCCTGCGGCGTTTTGGAGAAGCAGAAATTGGAATCGGCATCACCGTCATCCTCACGGCGGCTTCGTTAACCTCGCTTCCGCCCGCGGCGGATTTAGCCCAGGGCCGGGTGTCCGCTTCCGAGATTTTTGCACGAATGGTTCCACACGTTCCGCGGTTCAGCAGTCCAAAGGTTCAGGACCTTCCCGAAGACATCTATGCTGCTCAGCAAAGAGGGTTCGAGCCTGGCACTCTTTCCACCGAATCTTTCGTTCCCGGTCAGGCGGGCACCCGTCCGAACACTCCCGCGGAAAAGTCCTGGTCGGAGTACAACCATCACTGGGCCGGCCTGATGGTCCTAGCGATTGGACTGTTTGCTCTTCTCGCGCAAACTGGGCGCGCCGCATGGGCCCGAAACTGGCCGCTCATTTTCCTGGGGCTTTCCGCTTTTCTGTTTCTAAGAAGCGATCCGGAAACCTGGCCCCTGGGTCCCAACGGCTTTTGGGTGAGCATGACGGATCCGGAAGTAATGCTTCATCGCGTGTTCGCGTTGTTGATCATTGGTTTGGCGATATTTGAATGGAGAGTGCAAACGGGCCGTGTGGCATCCGAAGGAGTCCGTCTGGTTTTTCCGATTCTAGTTGGTGTCGCCAGCGCGCTGCTACTCATGCACTCCCATAGCCTGGGGAACATCAAGGAAGAGGTGTTGGCGGAGTTGAGCCATACGCCGCTGGCCATCCTTGGAATCACGGCGGCTTGGTCGCGATGGCTGGAACTGCGTCTCCCTTCCGAGGATCGAGCGCGACCTGCGATGGCCCGGCTTTGGCCATTGTGTGTCCTGCTGATCGGCCTGGTCCTGCTGAATTACCGCGAGATGTGATGTGCACGGATGGAGAGTTATCGCATGGTTTGCGATCTAACGGTATAATCCCGCCCACGGATGACACTTCCCTCTGGCACCAAGCTAGGTTCTTACGAGATTCGATCTGCGCTGGGCGCGGGCGGAATGGGCGAGGTGTATCGCGCCAGCGACGCGAAGCTGAAGCGCGATGTGGCGCTGACCGGAGCGGGCGGCGTGATCGCGCTGGTAGTGGTGAACGGCTTGGTGCTGCTGGTGCGCCTCACACTGGAGTGGCCGGGTAGCGTGCCGGCGTGGGCCGTTGCCGCCGGACTCATCGTGAGCATCTGCGTGGGGCTGGTTTTCGGCGTGTGGCCGGCGATGAAGGCGGCGAAGTTGGATCCAGTGGAAGCGCTGCGCTATGAGTAGCGCGAGAGAGTCTGTTCTTTCTTATGGAGCAAGAACCAAAGCCGCAGCTGGGCGTTAGAAAGTAAGCGAGAACTGGCTGACTTCCGATAGTCCGTTTGGGTGCTATACAACTCGGTTGGTTGGATGTCCTTCTTTGGAATTCAGTAGATCTCGTACCGCGCTGGTGAAGTTTGGGACTGCATATTCCGGGTGTGAGCGGAAGAGCGCAACGGCTCTCTGCGTTTCCTCGAGCTGGCGAATATGAACAAGTATTTCAGGAAACCGCTTCGCATGTTCAGCGTCGCGAGCGAAGAGGAGATTTTGGCG
>JBGOTL010000206.1:0-2996 GCA_041476465.1 Candidatus Acidiferrum sp.
TATCTCGACAGCGTGGCCGCGACGCTCTTCCCGCAGTTGTTTCCGGATTCATTTCGCGACATGCACGGAGTCGTGCCCGTCTATTTCGAGGCGGCGGCGGTAATCACCACGCTCGTTTTGCTGGGGCAGGTTTTGGAGTTGGGCGCGCGCCAGAGAACCAGCGGCGCAATTCGCGCGTTGCTGAATCTTGCGCCGCAGCAAGCGCACCTGGTTCGACCAGACCGCGTCGAGCAGGACATTTCGCTGGATCAGGTGAAACACGGCGATCTCTTGCGCGTGCGTCCCGGCGAGCGCGTGCCGGCGGATGGCGTAGTGCGCGAAGGCGCCAGCGCCGTGGATGAATCCATGGTTACTGGCGAGCCGATGCCGGTGGAAAAGGCCGCAGGCGATAAAGTCACCGGGGGCACGCTGAATTCGCACGGAAGCTTTTTGATGGAAGCGCAGCGCGTGGGCAGCGAAACGCTGCTGGCGCAAATCGTAAAGCTGGTCAGCGAAGCGCAGCGCAGCCGTGCCCCGATGCAGCGGCTGGCGGACCAAGTGGCGGGCTATTTTGTGCCCGGTGTGGTGGCGGCAGCGGTGCTCGCGTTCTTAGGATGGGCGCTATTCGGGCCAGAGCCGCGCCTGGCGCACGCCCTGGTCAGCGCCGTAGCGGTACTCATCATCGCGTGTCCCTGCGCGCTCGGCTTGGCAACACCGATGTCCATCATGGTTGCTGTGGGACGCGGAGCGGCCGCAGGCGTGCTCGTTCGTAACGCGGAGGCGCTCGAAACGCTCGCCAAAGTTGACACGCTCATTGTCGACAAAACGGGCACGCTGACGGAAGGGAAACCGCAGGTTGCGGGCTGCGAGCTTTTCAAAGGAACCACTTATTCAGAAGAAGCCCTGCTCTCGCTCGCGGCAAGCCTCGAACTTTTAAGCGAGCACCCGTTAGCGCGCGCCATGGTCCGTGCCGCGGAGGAGAAGAATCTGCCCCTGGCGCCGGTTACAGAATTTCGCGCCGTGCCCGGTGCCGGCGTGGAAGGCCGCGTCCTCGGGAAACAGGTTTTGGCAGGTTCGGCGAAGTTTCTGCGTGAAAAGGGAATCGAATCTTCCGGGCTTCCGCGGTTAGAGACATCAGAAAAGGCGGAGTCAGCGGTCACGCCGATATGCGTTGCCATCGATGGCCAGGCGGCAGGTGTATTTTTCTTGAGCGATCAGATCAAAGCATCCACGCCGGAAGCCATTCGTGCGCTGCGTGCGGACGGCATGCGGGTGGTAATGCTCACGGGAGACCGCAGAGCCTCCGCGGAAAGAGTGGCCCGCGAACTCGGCATTGCAGAGGTCATAGCCGAGGTCCAACCGCAGGAAAAGGGCGAGCTCATCAAGAAGCTGCGCGAGCAGGGACGCATCGTAGCCATGGCGGGAGATGGGATCAACGACGCTCCAGCGTTGGCCGCGGCCCATGTAGGAATTGCCATGGGCACTGGAACGGACGTGGCCATCGAGAACGCCGGGATCATATTAGTTAAGGGCGACTTGCGGGGCATCGTGCGCGCTCGCAAGTTGAGCCGCGCCACGATTCGTAACATCAAACAAAATTTGGCCTTTGCGTTTCTCTACAATGTCCTCGGCATCCCCATCGCCGCGGGCGTTTTCTACCCCATCTTTGGCTGGCTTTTGAGCCCCATGCTCGCCAGCGCGGCCATGAGCTTCAGCTCCGTTTCGGTGATTGCCAACGCCCTGCGCCTGCGAAGGACATTACTTTAACAACCTCAAACCTCGTAGTATCAATGACGATTTCGCTCCTCGTGCGACAAAATAAATTTTTGAATTCGTTTGCCGGTATCGACTTCTCCCGTATAGAGATTGCCCTGCGAGTCAGACACAATCTGATGGACCCAGTGAAATTGCCCCGCGTTGCGGCCGTTGTGTCCCGTCTGGCCCCGAATCGCGCCATCCTCGCGGCGCACCGTCCAAATCACGTTGTCCTCGCCATCGGCGACCAGGAGAAATTCCTGCTTATCGTCAATCGAAAACGCGAACTGCCAAACGGAGCCGATACCCAGCGTTTGCGGGCGCAGAGAAAACTCCTTCACGAATTTTCCCGTTTTGGTGAACACTTGCATCCTGTCGTTGGCCCGATCGCAAACGTAGACCAGACCATCTCGTGAGATGTGCACGCAGTGCACCGGAGTGCGGAACTGCTGATCCGCGGGCGCCGCCGGACTATACGCGCCCGGATCCGCATCATTCGGCGGGTTGCCGTATGCACCCCACAAGTGCTTGAATGCGCCAGTGTCCGAGTCGTAGACGACTACCCGCCTGTTCAGATAACCGTCGGCGATGTAAACCTCACGGGCCTCGGAATCCACTTCGAAGCCGGCGGGCCGCCCAAGTATGTCGGTGCGCAAGCTGTTTGGCGGATCGCCGGAGGGATGCCCGATTTGCATGAGGAAATGCCCGTTGTTCTTGAATTTGAGAATGTGGCGATCGGTAGCGCCGCTTCCTCCGATCCACACATTCTCATCCTTATCGACGTAGATACCGTGCTCGCTCTTCGGCCAATCGAATCCTTCGCCAGGACCGCCCCAGGACTTCAGCAGGTTTCCTTGCGTATCGAATTCGAGTACCGGCGGCGCGGCGAAGCAGCATTGCGACCGCTGCGGCGTCTGCGAAGCACCCAACTCATCGGCCGTGTCCGATCCCGGGCGTTGCAAGACCCAGATGTGGTCGTGGCGATCCACTGCCATGCCGCCCACTTGCCCCATGATCCAGTTATTCGGCAATTCTTTCGGCCAGGAAGGCTCGACCTTATACTTCGGCAATTCTGGCGTGGTGGCTGCTCCACTGGAGCAGGGGACGAACAAACCAGTTCCAATCACCAGACCAACCAGGAGTGCAGTGACCCTCGGCCGAATTCCAGAAATCTGCATGGGAAGCTCCCTTCGACAGGGTTCAAGAAATGCCGGCACCGCGCGGAGTATAGGTCTGCAGTCGGGGACTGTCAACGCAGCGAA
>JBGOTL010000207.1:0-2982 GCA_041476465.1 Candidatus Acidiferrum sp.
AACCCACCGGCATTTCCGCGTCCACCTGGAAAAGCACGCCGTTGGCTGAGATGTTCTGCGTCTCGGCCGAGCTCTCTCCCGATTTCGACTTCACGGAAGCGGGCAGCTTGATGGGAAAGCGCACCGCGCTCTGCATGTCCGGATAGCGCCCGCGTCCACCTTTTCTCTTGACCGTTTCGGTTTTGGCTGATTCGTCTGGCACCGATTGCTCTTTCCGAACCTCCGGAGACGTACCGGAATTCCCGTTCTCCGTGGATCGAGAATTATTCGACATTACGTCCTGCAGCGTACACCCCGGAATCAGCAGTGGAAAGTTACCGAAGTCATTGAACTAGTAGGGATAAAGCCTTCTCAGTCATGCAGTTGCGGGCAGATCGTCGGGGGTCTTGTGACCTCCGTCGCTGAACCATTAGCAGCTCTGCGCCGCGAGCAATCGACGTGGACTCACCCGGCCAGTGAGATTCAGCCAGCGCATTCCGGGAACGATTTTACATGCAAGACTCTGCATTCTTGACATCCGCTCGCCAGTGGAGAACACTTACTCTCCGGCTGTGCTCCCCCCGGCACTGACCCCTCAATGAATTCCGCAGGGAAGGCTAGGCCATGATGAAAATTGAATCGCTCCCAGCCACCACAACTCAGGTTGCCAATTCGGCACGTTGGACGAAGATGATTGAGGCGCGATGCTGTGCGTCCGCGCTCGTATTAGCGGCCGTGTTTGTGATCGCGGTTATTGCGACTCCATTGGCGAAAGCGCAGACTTTCACCGTGCTGCACGCGTTCGCAGGCTCGCCGGACGGGCGAGAATCCGACGCGGCTTTGATCAACGTGAACGGCAATTTATACGGCACCACCCGCTTCGGAGGCATTTCTGATAAGGGAACGATGTTCAAGGTCAATAGCAAAGGCGGGGAAATTGTGCTGCACAGTTTTCGGGGAGGATATCCCCTCTCAGCTTTGGTTGTGGACTCGGCAGGCAACTTCTACGGCACTACTTCCTACGGCGGCACTTCCAACTTTGGAACGGTGTTCAAGATGGATACGACTGGCGCTGAGACAGTACTGTACAGCTTCGCCGGAAAGCCGGACGGGGCCCGTCCCGATGCAGGCTTGGTCATGGACTCGGCGGGCAATCTCTACGGCACCACTTCGTACGGCGGCGCCTCCAACGCTGGGACGGTGTTCAAGGTAGATACGAGCAACACGGAAACCGTTCTGTACAGCTTCACCGGGGGAGCGGATGGAGCATACCCATACTCTTCCGGTTTGGTGATGGATTCGGTGGGCAATCTCTACGGCACGACCTATAAAGGCGGCACTGCAAACCTTGGGACCGTGTTTAAAGTGGATCAGACTGGCGCCGAGACCGTTTTGCACAGTTTCGGTGGGCCGGACGGTGGATTTCCCTTCTCAGGTGTGATCATGGACAACAAGGGCAATTTCTATGGCACGACTGTGATAGGCGGCGCCCATGATAGAGGGACGGTGTTTGCGGTGGACGCGGGCGGCAACTACACCTTGCTGTACAGCTTCGCCGGTTGGCCGGACGGCGCCACTCCCGGTGCGGGTTTGGTCCGGGACGCGAGCGGCAACCTCTATGGCACCACCGTCACCGGCGGTTCACGCAAGAGTGGAACCGTGTTTAAGGTAAGCGGGAAAGGCAACGAAACCGTCCTGCATAGCTTTAAGTTCTCAACCGACGGGGCCAAGCCTAACGCGGGACTGATTATCGACGGGAAGGGCAACCTTTTTGGCACAACGTCAGCCGGTGGCGCTTCCGGCGCCGGAACGGTGTTCGAGCTCACCCCGTAACTATCCAACAGGTAACTTAATCAGCCGGACGCAACGCGTCCACCCTTTGCCTGCTTCCTTTCCAAAGTGGCCACTTCAGAGAAGTCGAAGCGCAACCTCTCGCGGGCTAATTGCCAAGTGCCAATTGCTAAGTGCTGCTCCTAGAACTTCGTCACTTCCGTGAAATTAAACTCCCTCACCTTCATCGCCGGTGCCACCATATCAAACGATTCCTCCCCGCTCGCCCGCACCGGCGTCCCCATCTCTTCAACGTTTGAAAGCATGTGAATCAGGCTTTCATTGAAGCGAAAATTGCGGACCCCGCACTGGACCTTGCCATCCTCGACGTAGAAAGTCCCGTCGCGCGTCATGCCAGTCAGAATCTTCTCGTAGGGATCAACCTCACGGATATACCACAGCCGCGTGACCAACACCCCACGCTCGGTGGAAGCAATCATCTTCTCGACCGTCTTCGGTTCCCGTGGCGGGTTGAACACGATGTTCATCGGCGCTTCGCCCATTTCGTTGGGAATGGGAAATCCGTGCCCGGTGGGTTCGATCAGGCCGACTTTGTCTTTGTACTCCGACTTCCTCATTCTTTCGGCGGTGGCACGGGCATACACCAGCCGCTTCACCACGCCATTCTCCACCAGTTGCAAGCGCCGACGGCGCGTCCCTTCACCATCGAACGGTGCGCCTGACTGTAGCGGATGTGCAACGTCATCCCAAATGTTGATGTTTTCTCCGAAGAGCTGCGTGCCCACCCGGTCATTCAAGAAAGACCGCTGGTCGAGGATGGCCAGTCCGCTGAAATCGAAGAACATGAATCCCACCATGTCGAGCACCGCCGCCGGTTCCAGGATGACGGTGTACTTCCCCGCCGGAATCTCGCGCGGGCCGGCCGACTCCAAAGCCTTGCGGGCGGCGGTTTCCGCCAGGGCGACGGCATCCAGCTGACCGACGTCTGGCGAGTTGGCCTTTTGCCACCCCGATGAATCGCCCGCCAGCATGGTGACAGAAACTTCCGATGACGTCTGCGTGTGCCAGTCGCTCAGTCCGCGCGAGTTGAAGATTCCCTCGACGTATTCCGAAGTCGAAAAGATGCCTGCGGTCGTAAGCTTGTGCTTCTTGGCAAGTGACACGATCTTCCCGACCGTTTCCGCTCGCTGGTCAGGAGTAATCGCTGCCGTT
>JBGOTL010000208.1:0-2919 GCA_041476465.1 Candidatus Acidiferrum sp.
TCAAGACTCCGAGCAACGTAACGCACAGATGTCTCCTTGGCTTCATCACTACAACTGGCATCGCCCTCATGGTAGTCTCAACCACGCTCCACCTATCAGCCGCTCTGGATTAGAACAGAACAACCTGTTGAGACTCCACAGTTAGCCCAGCGCGTAAGCGCTGGGAACGCAGTCAAGAGTATTGGCAGCGCCGTAGGTGCGATACTCCGGAATCGATGGAATAACCCCAAAACCCCCACGGCGCATTCTGCCATCCCCTTTCGGCGAGAGTTAATCCGTTGTGCTTTTTTCTGGTAAACTCGTCGCTCTTGGAGCACAAATGACTAAGCGCGTTTTTCTTCTAGCATGTGTATTTTTGACCGCCGCCGCGGCAAAAGCGCAGCAACCCGCAAAGGCTGGCGATTTTGCGATTGTCGGCGGCGACCGCGTGGTTTTCTACGGGGACAGCATCACCGAGCAGCGCCTGTACACCACGGACATCGAGCTTTTCATACTCACCCGCTTTCCTGATCGTAAAATTTCATTTTTTCAATCCGGAGTCGGCGGTGACAGGGTGAGTGGCGGCTCCGGCGGCCCCATCGACCAGCGGCTTCGTCGTGACGTCTTCGATCACCAGCCGACGGTAGTCACCATCATGCTAGGCATGAACGATGGCTACGACCGCGCTTTGGAGCAGGGCATTTTTGCAAGCTACAAGAACGGCTATCGTTACATCGTGGAAGCAATCCAGAAAGAAATGCCCAAGGCTCGCCTGACCCTTCTTAAGCCTTCAGCGTTCGATGATGTCACCCACCCCGAAAATTTCCCCGGGGGCTATAACAAGACTTTGCAGCAATTTGGCGTGTACCTCGGCAAGCTTGCCGCGGAAAAGCACGCCGGCACGGCCGATTTGAACGCGCCCGTGGTCGACGCGCTCGAGAAAGCCAAAGCGAAAAATGCTTCGCTCGGCACGCTGTTAATCCCCGACCGCGTACATCCCGGCCCCGCAATTCACTGGGTGATGGCGGAAAGCGTTTTGAAAACGTGGGGCGCAACGCCGGAAGTAACCTCCGTCCACATGGACGCGGGCGCAATACCTGCCGCGCAGGTTTCCAATACGGAAGTGAGCGGCATTACGAAAAGTGCGGGTCGCCTGCGCTGGACCCAAATGGATAAAGCTTTGCCGCTTCCCATCGGCGCTCTCGATACCGACCCGTTGCTGCAACTCGCGCTCTCTTCATCCGACTTAATCCAGGCGCTCGATTTGGAATTCTTGCAGGTCGCGTCGCTGCCAGCCGGGACTTATAAGTTGCGCATTGACGAGCGGGAAATTGGCGCTTTCTCAGCGGAACAACTGACGGCGGGAATTAATCTCGCGCTGTTCGAGACTCCCATGCTGGAACAATCCCGCCGCGTCGCCATGGACACGCAAGTCAAGAACACTCTCGAAACACAGCTTTTTGACCTAGGCGTCTCGAACGATCCTGTCTTGCCGGAAACCATCAAGCAACTTGCCGCGGCGAAAGAAAAAGCCGTTGCCCGCCAGCGCGCGGACGCGCAGCCGGTGGCGCATCTCTATGAGCTTCTGCTGAGTGAATCCACCCCGCCCAAAACACCGCCAAAATAATCAGAGGGTGGCATCCGCGGTAACTCCGAATCTTGGTGGCTCCCATGCCGATAGCGTTTACCCCGGCCCAGCCAAACTGCACATGGTGCGCTGGAATCCCTTCAAGGGGTGTATAGTGTGGGGCTTTGAGGGCTAAAACGGGCATTCCAATTGAGAGGGGGGCCAACAATGAATTGGATCCGAAGAATTCCTCTGTCTATGCTATTCGTTCTCGCCCTGGCTGTTTGTGCTTTCTGTGTGCTGCCGCTTGCGGCGCAGCAGAAAACCGACGCCGCCACGAAAGGTAAAATCCGGCAATACTGTATCGCCGCCGACGAGTTGGACTGGGACTACGCCCCGAGCGGCATCGACCAAATGATGAACATGCCGTTTGAAAGCGTCGCCAAGTCATACATGGAACATGGGCCGCACCGCATCGGCCACATCTACAAAAAAGCGCTCTTCCGCGAATACACAGACGCCACATTCACTAACCTGAAGCCGCGCCCCGCGGAGTGGGCGCACGCCGGGATTCTCGGCCCCATCCTTCGCGCCGAGGTCGGTGACACCATCAAGATTTTGTTCAAGAACAACGGCACGCATCCCTACAGCATGCATCCCCATGGCGTTTTCTATGAAAAGGCTTCGGAGGGCACCGCGTATAACGATAGTAGCGACGCAACAGCGAAGCATGGCGGTAGCGTTCCGCCGGGCGAGACTCACACCTACATTTGGGAAGTCCCCGAACGCGCCGGGCCTGGCCCCAGCGATCCCAGCTCGCTTGTCTGGCTTTATCATTCGCACGTAAACGAAGAGGTTGATGTTCACTCCGGTCTGGTCGGCGGTTTGATTGTCACCCGCCGTGGCATGGCCCTCCCTGATGGCCGGCCCAAGGACGTGGACAAGGAGTTCGTGGCCTCCTTCATCATCTACGACGAAAACATGAGCTGGTTCCTCGACGAAAATATCAAGAAACACACCGACGACCCCGCGGGCACCAAGAAGTACGAGTTTGTTCCCATCGATGCGGAGGACCGCTTCAACTTCGTCGGCCCGACTGGATTTGCCGGTGTCAATATACGTTCCACCATGAATGGCATGCAGTACGCAAACCTCCCCATGATGACCATGAAAAAGGGCGACCGCGTCCGCTGGTACCTCGTCACCATCGGGTTTGGTTTTAACTTCCACACGCCGCACTGGCACGGAAACGTTGTTCTTCAAGACGGCAAGCGCACGGACGTCATCGCGCTTTCACCCGCGCAGATGGTCACCGTGGACATGGTCCCCGACGATCCGGGCATCTGGATGTTCCATTGCCACGTTAGTGACCA
>JBGOTL010000209.1:0-2887 GCA_041476465.1 Candidatus Acidiferrum sp.
TATCGATACCTTTAAAGCCATCAATGATAATTACGGCCACGACGCGGGCGATGCGGTGCTGCAGACGTTTGCCGAGATTTTGAAGCGAAATACGCGTGCGTCGGATATATGCGGGCGACTGGGCGGGGATGAATTTGTCCTGGTGCTTAGTCATGTGGAGAAAGAAAGGATCGAGCAGACGGTGGACCGATTCCGCGAACAGTTTGCCGCGCTGTCCTTCCCGTTTGCGGGAAAGAGCGTGAACGCGACCGCGAGTTTTGGGGTGGCGGGATTTGCCGGAACGGAGGCGCCTGATTTCAGCGCGTTCGTGCGGGGAGCTGATAAGGCGCTGTATATTGCGAAGCGAGCGGGGCGGAACCGGGTGAGCATCGAAATTCTTTAGTGGTCCAGCGAGATCTCCCTTTTGACTGACGAGCAGGTGAACGATATACTCCGCGGCAGAACCTAGAGCTGCCGCGGGCAGAGGCACGTGCCGGAGAAACGAAGAACTCAACGCAAAGGGCACAGAGAAGGAAGAAGAGGGGAAAGAAGAGATGGGATTTGCGCGAGCTGCGAAGGTGGCGGAGATACCGGCGGGCACACTACGGGAGGTTCAGGTGGAGGGCAAAGCGATTGCGCTTGCGAATGTGGAGGGAAAGTTTTACGCGATCAATAATTCCTGCCTGCACCGAGGCGGGCCCCTGGCTGGGGGAGTGCTCTCTGGAAACGTGGTGACTTGCCCTTGGCATGGCTGGGAGTATGACGTGACGACAGGGAAGATTACGCAGAACCCAGCAGCCGGGGTGGACTGCTACGCAGTGGAAGTGCGCGGGGAAGAGATTTTTGTGAACGCGGGGTGAGAACCACATTAAGATATTGAAACTAAGCAAGTTATTGTATATTCTAGATTGCAGCGCGCTCTGAATTTAGCCGGATCTGCCCTGAAATACCTCCTATCTTCAACATTTTGTTTGGCTTTCAGCGCGGCAGCGTGTATATTTCACGCGACTTTTCGTGCCGATGGCCACTTCGACTCCTCATCAACGACACTACTGGATTTTCAGCGCCGACCCGCACCATTATCACTGGGATACCCTGTTCGTTAAGGGCAAGGAGATGTGGCACGGGGCGGGGTCGAAGCCAGACGCGATTCGCGCGCTCAAACAGGTGCGCAAGGGCGACCGCGTGCTGTGCTACCACGGCACCCCGGAGCGCGCGCTCTATTCGATTGCCGAGGTGACGCGCGACCCCTACCCCGATCCGCACGATCGCAAGGGAAAGAATCTTGTGGCGGACCTGCGCGCGTTTGAAAAACTTCCGAGACAAGTGACGTTGGCGGAAATGCGCGGGAATCACGCCATCAGGAAAGTGAAATTGCTGAAGAACGTCCGGTTGATCGTCACATCCATCAGCGAGGCGGAATATCACGAAATTCTGCGCATGGCCGGGATTGTGGCCATGCCGGGCCTACCGCTGCCCTGAAGCGGCAGCCCACAAGCGTATTACGCGTGTCTTCAGGCGCGGGAAATTGGCTCGATTGAAGGATGGTCGCCAGCGCTAGCCCTCCCCTGAAAGCGAATCCATGCATGGTGAGAGAGAAACAGCAAACATTTTGCAGGTTTTGTACGTCTTAAGAGGTGAGTAGCGGGTGGGGGCGGATTCATGAAAACAAGCTGTTTTCGAAACATTGCGGTGGCGCTGGTGTGGGTGGTGAGCATGGCGTCGCTGCCGGCGCGGGCGCAGGAGTATCGCGTGGCTTCGCGCACGCTGAAGAATGGAATGAAGGTGCTGGTGCAAACGGACCGCAGCATACCGAATGTGGCGCTGTACATCTTCTATCGTATTGGTTCGCGGAATGAGAGGCCGGGCACCACCGGGCTATCGCATTTTTTCGAGCACATGATGTTCAACGGGGCGAAGAAATACGGGCCGGGCGAATTGGATAATGTGATGGAAGCGAACGGCGGAGCGAACAACGCGTACACGAACCGCGATACCACGGTTTACCAGGATTGGTTTCCGCGGTCGGCGCTGCCGGTGATTTTTGACATCGAAGCGGACCGCATCCGCGACTTGAATTTTGATCCGGAGAAAATAAAGTCGGAGCGAGGCGTAGTAGCGTCCGAACGGAGGCTGCGCACGGACAATTCAAACGATGGCCTGCTGGACGAACAATTATGGGCTACGGCGTACATTGCCCACCCGTATCAGTGGCCCGTGGTGGGATGGATGAGCGACATCGAACACTGGACGATGGACGATTTGAAACACCATTTTGCGATGGGGTATTCGCCGAGCAACGCGACGATGGTGGTGGTGGGCGATGTTTCCGCGGACGAGATATTTCAGATCTGCGAGAAAACCATTGAACCGATTGCATCGCATGCACCGCCACCGGCGGTGACGACGGACGAGCCGGAGCAGCTCGGCGAGCGGCGGCTGGTGGTGCACAAGGCGGCGGAGTTGCCGCTGCTGATGATCGCGTACCACGTGCCGAAGACGAACAATCCTGATTTTTACGCGCTGAACATTTTGAGCACGGTGCTGTTTCAGGGTGAAAGCTCACGGATGTACCAGCGGCTGGTGGACAAGGATCAAATCGCGCTGGATGTTTCCGTTTCTACCGAGCCGTCGTTTGATGCGACGCTGGCCATCATCGTGGCACAGCCCAAGCAAGGCATGGACCCACAGGCATGTGAGAAGGCGATTTACGAAGAGTTGGAGAGATCGAAGACGTCTCCGATCAGCGACCGCGAACTGGAGAAAGCAAAGAATATCCGCCTGGTGGAATTTTACGATCGGATGCGGACGATCAGCGGGCGGGCGAACACCATTGGAACATACGAAGTGTTCTTTGGCGACTACAACAAACTGTTTGAAGCGGCGAAGAGTTATGAGGCGGTGACAA
>JBGOTL010000210.1:0-2854 GCA_041476465.1 Candidatus Acidiferrum sp.
AGCGGGAGTAGAATGGCGGCACAAGGTGCAGTCATGAGAGCTCAACAGGCCAGGGAAAAACCAAGCGTAGAACCCAAGCCTTTGTGCGAAGGCATTTCTCGCGGCGATGAGCCGTGCAATTCCACTGCGACGGTTCTGTGCGAGAAGTGCGGGCGCTGGTTCTGCGCGGCGCACGCTCAGGATGATGCGTGGCACGGCTGCGTGCTGCAACCAGGCGAAGAAGGCGGCGAAGGCTGATCACGCCGGCAGGTGCGCTTCCAGCGCCGCGCTGTTGAAAGTGTGTTTTGCCCGCTCAATCCAAAAATACCAGCTCACCCGGGCGGAAAGCCTAGGCCACCGCGGCGGCGTGTTATAATCAAAGTTTGCGGAAAGCCGCAATTTCATTGCCTATGACTAAGGTCGGATTCGTCAGCCTGGGATGCCCGAAGAACCTCGTGGACAGCGAGGTGATGATGGGCATTCTCGCGCGTGAAGGCTATGAGCTCACGCCACGCGCGGACGAAGCGGAAATCCTGGTCGTCAACACCTGCAGTTTCATCGAGGCGGCGCAGAAAGAGTCGGTGGACGCCATTCTGGAAATGGCGGAGCACAAAAAATTCGGCGCCGCGAAGAAACTGATCGTTGCGGGCTGCCTGGTGGAACGTTTTCGCGCGCAAATCCTTGAACAGGTGCCGGAAGTTGACGCCGTCATCGGCACTGGTGAAGTAGAGCGCATCATGGAAGCCGTGGAGGGCGACTTGCGCGTGCTTCCCGCGCAGCCGCCTGCATTTCTCTATCACGATCTGACGCCGCGCATCATCACCACGCCGCGCCACGCCGCTTACATCAAGATTGCCGAGGGCTGCGACCATCCTTGCAGCTTCTGCATTATTCCGCAGTTGCGCGGCGCATTCCGCAGCCGCCGCTTCGAGTCCGTGGTTCGCGAAGCGCAGAATCTCACGGCTGCGGGCGCGCGGGAAATCACCCTAATCGGCCAGGACACCACATCCTACGGGGAAGACCTCGGCCTGCGCGATGGCCTGGCACTCTTGCTGGAGCGCCTCGCGCAAGTCGAAGATCTTTTGTGGGTGCGCTTTCTGTACGCGTATCCGAATCGCGTCACGCAGAAATTATTGGATACGCTGGCATCGCACCCGCGTATCGCACGCTACATGGATATGCCGCTGCAACACGCCAGCCGCAAGGTTCTTGCGCGCATGAAGCGCGGGTCCAACGGCGACGCTTTCCTGAAATTGCTCGAGCGCATCCGCGCGACGATTCCCGGCGTGGCGCTGCGCACTTCGTTCATTGTGGGCTTTCCTGGTGAAACCGAAGGCGATTTCGAGGAACTTTGCGATTTCGTGAAAGCCGCGCATCTGGACTGGATGGGCGTGTTCGAATATTCCGACGTGGACACCGCCGCCAGCTATGCGCTGGATGAAAAGGTTGACGCCGAGACCATCACCGATCGCCGCAACCGATTGATGGCTATTCAGAAAAAAAATTCACGCGAAAAGCTCAAGGCCCGCAGAGGCCGCACCGCTACGGCGCTCGTCGAAGGCCCGTCGAAGGACAATCCGCTGATCTGGGAAGCGCGCCTGGAAGGCATGGCGCCGGAGATCGATGGAAAGCTGTACCTCACGGACATCGAGCTGCCGTCCGGGGAAACCGCCACAACAGGCGACGTGGCACGCGTAGAAATCACCAATACGGATGCGTATGACGTGATAGGGCGCGTCGTAGAGATTTTGCCCCGCGCTACTCCCAGCCCGATCTCCGCCACTACGAGTATGCCGCCGGTTGGAAAACTTCATCGCATCGCGACCGGGGCGCCGCTGCGCATCCTGGCCTGAGCTATACTCTTCTTTCGAAGATAACGTTTCCTTGGCCTCTGCGATCTCCGCGTAAAATCTTTCAACACGGAGCGCACAGAGGACACAGAGTTCGCAGAGAAGAAGAAACCACCAAATGAAGCACAAATGCCCCATTTGCAAAACGCCGACGGACTCTTCCGTAAACGCGGACTTCCCTTTTTGCAGCGAGCGCTGCCGGGAACGAGACCTCGGCAACTGGGCCGCGGAAAAATATGTGGTCTCCGAATCCGTCTTCAATGAAGATGACCTGGTGGACAGCGACGCGAAGACGTTTACGCTGGACCTCGACAATCCAAATGAATCCGAACACTGACGCCGCGGCTACACCTGCTTCCCCGCGCAAGAAGCCGCGTCTTGCGTTGGCGATTGCCACGGTGCTCGGCGTCGGCTACGCGCCCAAAGCGCCAGGGACGTTTGGGTCGATCGCTGGCGTTGTCGTGGCGATCGTTACGCACCCGATAAGCCTTTTCGTGCTCCTAAGCGGGTTTGCGGGCTGGGGATTCGAGGCGCCTATGGTCAATGGGCATTCCGTTCCATTTTTGTTGCTCGTTCCGTCGCTAATAGCCATTGTCGTAGTGGCGGCATTCGGGGTTTGGAGTGCGTCGCTGGTTGCGAACCACGCGGGCGTGAAAGACCCTCAATACGTTGTCATCGACGAAGTTTCCGGCATGCACTTGACGCTGGTGCTTGCGATCGTGCCGCTTGGCCTGCCGACGCACCTTATCCCAGCGGACGAGACCTCCGTCTTCGCACTCTACTCCGCGCTTAGTTTGCTTAACTGGAAATACCTGCTGCTCGGCTTTATACTTTTCCGGGTGTTCGATATTTGGAAGCCCTTTCCCATTCGCCGCCTTGAAAAGCTTCCCGGCGGCTGGGGGATCATGGCGGACGACTGGATGGCGGGCATCTACGCTGCAATTTTCCTGCGACTCGCGTTACACTTTGGCCTGCTATGAAATTCGGCTTTGGCGCATCGGCGGAAAAGAACGGCATCCCACGCA
>JBGOTL010000211.1:0-2692 GCA_041476465.1 Candidatus Acidiferrum sp.
GCCACGGAAGCCAGCGCCAAGGCCACCGAGGCTATCAACGCGGAGCCCGCGGTAGCCGCAGCCGCCGTCGGTGCTGCCACCGCGCCAATCTCCACGCGTGTTGATAAGGTGGAGAAGGACCTCACCGCGTCGAAGAAGGATTTCGGCGAAAAAATCAAGGGTTTCGGGCCGTTCAGCTTCAGCGGTGATATGCGCGTGCGCGATGAGCCCTTCATCGGCGGTCCCACAAATCATTCCCAGGTCCGCAACCGTGAGCGCCTCCGCCTGCGTTTTAACGTCAACGCGAAATTCAATGACGACTTCAGTGGCGGGTTCGCGGTGGCTTCCGGAGATATCAACGATCCCATTTCCACGAACCAGAACACCAACCAGTTCTATACCCGCAAGGTGCTTGGCATTGACCGCGCGTTCATCACCTATAATCCGCACCAGTTCAAGCCGCTCGTTTTGACCGGAGGTAAGTTCGCCTATCCTTACTACCACACCGAAATCACCTGGGATAACGACCTCAACCCCGAGGGCGTGGCGCAGACGCTGCAATGGGACCTCAAAGAGACCCCGGTGCTCAAGCGAATCGCGCTCGTTGGGTTTGAATTACCTTTCTCCGAAGTTGCGGGTCAGTTTGCCAACAAAGGCATCGTGCAGAGTGTTGTTTACGGCGGCCAGTTGCAGGCTGTTTGGGAGCTCGCCCCTTGGCTGAAGTTGAGCACTTACGGCGCTTTCTACAACTACCACAACGCCGACCCGATCGCGTTGGCGGTTGCGCGGGCCGGCCTGAGCAATCCCACCACGCCACTTGTCGGCGCGCTGCCACTAGGTGGCAACGTTTCGCAGAACAACTTACAGAACTCCATGACCACGACCGCCTCGACCTCGGCGATCACCATCGAGCAAAACGGCGTACCGACCGTGGTGTCCACCGGAGTAAAGACCATTACCAACGCGCAGTTCGCCTCCAAATTCGGTCTGTTCGATGGCATCGCGCGGTTTGACATCAAAACGCCGTACCCGCGTTTGCCCATCGTCGTTCTGGGAGATTTCGTGCAGAACACTCGTGCCTGCGCCAACGTTGGCAACTTTATTGCGTTGCCGGCAAGCACGGCGACAGCCACGTTCTCCCAGGCGAGCAATTCACCTTGCTTCGCTCGTGAGCGCCGTGGCTACTGGCTCGAAGGCCGCGCCGGCCGTCTCTCCAGCCCCGGAGACGTCCAAGTCGCCTACACGCGCATGATGATTGAACGCGAAGCGGTGATGACCGCGTTCAACTACAGCGACGTGCGGCAGGGCAGCAACGTTAGCCAGCATCGCCTGGAAGTTTTCTACCAGTGGAACAAGAATGTTCAGCTCAACTTCACCGGTTTTTTTGGCCGGCCACTCAATTGGCACGTTGCATCTGGCACAGCGCCGGAGCCCTTGCTGAAGCGTCTACAGTTTGACGTCCTCTACAAGTTCTAACCTCAATCTAACTGCTGAAATCTGGCCGGAGCGGGCGTCACCCCTCCGGCCAGAACTATTTTCTCCCCCGCAACCCATTGTGTTCACAACCCCTGTTCATTCACCTTGTTAAACGCGCTCGATACGCCAGCGAACTCACGCATTCAACAAACTCTGTCCCATTTGTAACAATCCTGTAACACGAAACAAGGACACTGTTCTGGGACAATGACAATCATTCCTTTGGAGAAAACACATGAAGCGAATCGCTCTAATGTTGCTCGCCATCTCCGCCTTGGGCCTCCTGGCCTGGGCTCAGACTCCCCTGCTCATCAACGGAGCTGGCGCAACCTTCCCGTACCCCATCTATTCCAAATGGTTCGATGAATACCACAAGAAATTCGGCGACATTCAGATCAACTACCAGTCGGTAGGTTCCGGCGCGGGCATCAAACAAACTACGGAAGGCACCGTGGACTTCGGCGCTTCCGACGGCCCGATGAACGAGGATCAGCTCAAAGCCTACCTGGACAAGCACGGTTCCGCCATTCTGCATTTCCCAACTGTTCTGGGCGCCGCTGTTCCCACCTACAATATTCCTGGCGTAACCTCTGCGCTGAACTTTACACCGGAGGTCTTGGCGGGAATCTTTCTCGGGCGCATCACAAAGTGGGATGATCCGTCTATTGCTGGTGCAAATAAGGGCGTAAAGCTGCCTGCGAATGACATCGTTGTGGTGCACCGTTCCGACGGCAGCGGCACCACCTACATCTGGACAGACTATCTCTCCAAGGTCAGCGATGATTGGAAGAACAAAGTCGGCAAGGGCACCTCAGTCAACTGGCCCGTGGGCCTCGGCGGCAAAGGCAACGAAGGCGTGACCGGCTTGATCAAACAGACGCCTAACACCGTCGGGTATGTGGAGCTGATATACGCCGCGGCGAACAACATTCCTTACGGTTCTGTTAAAAATTTGTCAGGAGCCTTCGTGAAGGCGGATTTCGCCGGCGTCAGTGCGGCGGCAGCGGCCACAGCGAAAGACATCCCTGACGATTTCCGCGTCTCCATCACCAATGCTCCGGGCAAGACGGCTTATCCCATCTCCAGCTTCACCTGGCTGCTGATTCCCCAGAAGTTTGCGGATGCGGCAAAGCGTGATGCCATGAAGGGCTTTCTGCACTGGGCCTTGACCGACGGACAGGGTTACGCGGAAGGCTTGTCCTACGCTAAGCTTCCCAAAGAAGTTGTGGCCAAGGAA
>JBGOTL010000212.1:0-2659 GCA_041476465.1 Candidatus Acidiferrum sp.
AACCCCATCCGGGACGCAAAACGCGCGGATGACAAAAGAAGAGGGGAGGTAAAGCGCCACTATTGTGTCGCGGGGTAGAGGTCGCGAGTGATGTCCGCCATGAGCGCCCCGCTTACCTTGATATCTTCCATTCCGCGCACCAGGATGACCAGGATAAATGGCCGCGGCGCGTAGACGATGGCGGCGTCGTGGTGGATCTTGGTAAGGTCGCCGGTCTTGTGCGCCACGATGGTGTTTGGCGGCAAGCCGGCGGGAATAGCCTCGTTAAACGTTTGCCGCTTGAGGATTTCAACCATCTGCCGGGAAGCTTCTGCATCCACGGCTTGGCCTTTGGCGATGGCTTGCAGCAAGAGCAGCAGGCCGCGGGCGGTGGTGGTGTTATTCAAGCCCTTGGCGTAAGCCTTGCCGTCCTCGACGCCGCGCAGGACGTTCATGCCATCCGCGTGAAGCGCCTGAACGGTGGCGCGAATGTTTGCAACGCCGAGTTTCTCGATGAGCAGGTTGGTAGCCAGGTTGCTGCTGGCGGTGATCATGATCTCGCAAAGCTGAGCGAGAGTCCGTGTCTGGCCTTCCGCCTTGTAGATGTTGGGCTCGGAATCATCCGCCGCATCGAGGGTATACACCGAGCCGTCCACGAGACTGTGAAATTCGTTCTTGACGAGGAGGGTGTCATCGAGCTTCAGCTTCCCTTCCCGCGCCTGATGAAATAGTTCGATCATTACGGGGAGCTTCATGGTGCTGGCGGCGTGGAAAGAATCGTCGGCGCGGAGAAACCACTCGGACTTGCCGTCCAGCGTGCGAAAGGCAATGGCCACGTCCGCGCCGCTTTTCTGTATGCGCTCCTGGATGATGGCTTGCTCAGCGGCAAGCTTGGCGCCCTGGCCTGAGGCAAGCGAAGAAAACACGGTTAGCAGGAACAGAAAAGAAAAGCAAAAGGTAATTTGACGGATCACGCGGAAAGAAAGTGCCATGGACCGGCATGTTGCCCCAAGCCGCGCCCCATTGCAACCCACAAAAAAAAGGTGCTGGGCGTATTCACCCGGCTGCTGGCCTTGCTATGCGAAACAAAGTCACTGTTGTTCGAACGGCATATGGCCTTTGGCCAGCAATCACAAAAGGAGAAGGTCCAAGCGGGGACGCCTTGGGCCTTCAGCTTCACAACACTCTCTTTGGTCACCAACCGATAGAAAAATCTGGCGTGTTGCCCTTCTAGTCTAATTCGCGGCGTGCCTCGTCCGCATCCTCGGCTAGGTCGCGCAGGAGTTCCATGAACCCGTCCGACTTGCCGCTCTTCGATGCGTGCCCGATGAACAGCCCGTCCGCGGTGAGGCCGCTGACGGCGCCCATGGCAGCGCCTTTGGTCTGGGTGGGCCGGATGATTGAGCACGCCGGGAAATTCTTGCTCAGGAAAATGGTTGGCTCCGGCATGACGAGGTTGGTCTGGAAATCTTCCCCGCCGAAACCAGCGTCGTTGTTAAGGTCCGGAAAACTAACGGTTACTCCGGTCTTGGGGTCCACGACATTGGTCAGCGTCGGTGCGTTGCCGGCCTTGTCGTGCCAGGTCTGAAAATGCGCAATCTCCACGCCACCAATGCTCAGCACGATACGCAACACTTCCACGTTGCTCACGCGCTGCGCCAGCATCGGGTAAAGACTGGAGCCGCCCTGCTCGATAAACGCAAAGTGGAAACCGGCGGTGTTGGCGATGGCCTGAAGGAATTGGGAGGGTTGCGTGGAGTCTTGCGGGTCGGAAGTCACGTCGTCGTCACTTCTGGGAATGGCGGTATGCTGTCCAACAGCCAGCGAAGGGACTGCATTTTTGAACTTACCGTGGAGATCGGGGTTCATCGTGCGGCTGCGGTAGCGCGTCCACCAACTGGTGTCCACGCTGAGCTGCATGAGATTGGTAAGACGTCCGATTTGCGCCGCTCCGGTGGCCTTGCTGCCTGGAAGCGTGCGAAACGCGTCCAGATTGACGGGATCAGCGCCTTTCGAAATCAGATAAGCGTTGATGAACTGCTCGTGGGTAAGCTCGTCCTCGGTGTTGTCGTGGATATATTGGTCCATGTCTTCGTCAAGTTGCTGTAGCGCGACGGTATAGAGCGGAATTCCTCCGCTGAGTCCCGGAAGTTCTGTGTCGCCTTGGGTCCCGGCGAGTTCCGCGTACTGCTGCCACAGATCGGTTTCGATAATCTCCGCTGCAGCCAGGAAGCGAAGAATTGAGGCGTCCCCTCGCGTGAGCCTGCCGGAATTCTCTTCTTCGCCGGCGAATGCAGGAAGACCGGCGGAGAGCAAACCGGCGCCCGCGGTTGCCGCGCCGGCTGCCACGACGCCGTGTTTTAGAAACGATCGACGGTTGCTGCGAGACTTTGGAAATTCCCCATCCCTATTCATCTGGCTGTTCCTCCTCTTTCTTTTTTCTGTTCATTCGGATTCGCACAGTCCTTTCACTCCGCGTGATCCGAAAGCTTGGTGCTTGCCGATCCGGATGGGACAACGGCCGGAATTTTGTAGATAGCTCTTGATTCAGCGCGGGCATGGAGCGGGGACGGGGGTCCGAGCTGGCCCGATGTGGCTCGGACCCCCTACTTGCGGCTTCATTGCACGGTTAAGGTGACGGGCGACGAATGCGTGAGACTCCCGGATGTACCGATGATCA
>JBGOTL010000213.1:0-2595 GCA_041476465.1 Candidatus Acidiferrum sp.
CTGGAGATGGCGCGTGTGTTTGGCTTTCTGGGCGCGGCGCCGCCCCGGTCGATACTGTTTGCGGCAGTAACGGGCGAAGAGCAAGGATTGCTCGGGTCGGAATTTCTGGGCAAGCATTCGCCCGTTGCGGCGGGAAAAATCGCGCTCGGCCTGAATTTTGACGGTGTGCCTCCGCTCGGCGATCCGGAAGAAGTGGAAGTCAGCGGCGCGGAACGGACGACGTTTTACCCGATGGTGGAGTCGGTGGCGAAAGAGTTTGCATTGACGATTCGTCCCGATGCATTTCCGCAAGCGGGATACTACTACCGATCCGACCATTTCAGCCTCGCGCGCGTTGGAATCCCGGCATTCTCCGTGAATGAAGGCGAAAAATTCAAAGGCCACACTTTGGAGTGGGGCATGGCACAACACAAAGACTACGAGGAGAACCGTTACCATCAACCGAGCGATGAATACAAGCCGGAGATGGACTTCACCGGAGACGCAGTGATCGCGCGATTCGGTTTCATGTTGGGATGGAAGGCGGCAGAATCGCCGAGCTTGGCCGGTTGGCTGGCGGGCGATGAGTTTGAGCCTGCGCGGAAAGAAAGCCAAGCCATCAAGTAAGAAGCGTGTAAATTTGCCAGGTAAACTTTAACGCGGCCAAACACCGGCGGTAAAAGTCTTGATGGTCTTGAACCGCAGGTTTTCATAGAGCTTCACGGCGGTATGATTCTCGGACGTGACCGTTAGCGTCAGTTCGCGAAATTTCTGCGCTCGCAGGGCATCGGCTGAAGTTTGCATCAACATGCGCCCCAGGCCATGGCCCTGATAGCCGGGCAGCACGCAGATCTGCGTGGTATGACCCACTCCCGGCGAAACTTCACTCGTCAAGACCGCCGCCACCAGTTCATCGCTGCCCGCTTGGCGCAGCACAAAGGATGCCCCGGGCACAAACTGTCCGCATCCCGGCAGTAGAATAATATTCTTCAGGAATTTCAGCGCGCCGGAGATACTGCAGTACTGGTCGTTGATCTCGCCATCCACATGATTGGCATACCCGAGATAGATCAACTTCGCGCAGGTTTCGAAGTAGCGGTCGTTCCAGCGATCCAACCGCATGCCCGGGGCGCCACCCGGGCGCCCTGCCTCGGTTTTCTGCAAATCCAGGAGCATGAACTGCCGCGTGTAAAGGTGAAAGCCCTGGTCGCGCAGCGCTTCATCCACGGGACCCCCGAAGGGCATGAGTTGCGCCTCGATGCGACAAAGCTGCGGCGAAGCCCGCATGGTGAAAAGCATCTCTTCCAGCAATTGCCGGCCGATCATGCCTTGCTGAAAGCGCGGCGAGACGTACAGCCCGCCGATCAGGCCTTTGTGGTCTTCCAGGACGTAGAAACAGTACCCGGCCGCCGCGCCATTTTCGAACGAAACGCAGCCATTCAGCGCGTGGGCGTCCAGGAAGCGTTTGATCAGTTCCAGAGCGCTGCGGTAGTCCCAGTGGAGTTCATCGCGCCAGTGGCGTGCTTCTTCCTCAAGAAGCGGCTCCAACTGGCGGACCGTGGTTTGGCGCAAATCGACAATGTTCATGAGTGCTTGGAGCCCGGCGCGGCCCGTGTCGCGCAAATCCATCATAGCCGATTCGGAGCTAGGCCCGCCAAACCGATACAAATGAGACACATGGCTGTGCGCTCCTCGGAACGAGAAAATGAATCCTGTGCTACTCTGCGTTAGACGTTGCGGCCATCGCGCAGCGATCGGCTTGCACTCTTAGAGTGAGGTTTATCAAAGGGCTCCTGCCCAGTGACGCAGACCACGAATGTCCATCCTTTTCGATCTCCGCTATCCCACGCGCTGGTACATGAAGCTTCTGACCGCTCTTCTGGCGCTGCTGTTCTTCGCCGTGCTGGCCACCGCCGCGATTGCCGGTTTTCTCCTCTATCGCATCGTCAAGCCGCAGCGCACCAGCTCTGAAATCAATATGGAGAGTTTTCCTGGGAGGCCCGATGCCGTGGATTTCATGGTGCCGGGTCTGGGAAATCGCGCGGGCTGGTTTTTCCCGGGTTTACGGGGAGCCCCGACCATTGTGCTTTGCCACGGCTATGGATCGAGCCGCGGCGAGCTGCTCACCCTGGTTTCCGCGCTGCAAGACCACCAGTACAACGTGTTTGTTTTTGATTTTGCCGCGCATGGCGGCAACGCCGGCATCACTACCTTTGGGTACCGCGAAGCCGATGAAGTGCGCGCGGCCATTGATGTTCTGGCCAAGCGGAATGACGTGGATCCCAATAGTTTTGGTTTGTGGGGATACAACTTAGGCGCCTACGCTGCCTTGCGCGAAGCGCAAAAGGACCGCCGCATCCGCGCCCTGGTTCTCGATTCCGTCTACGACGTCCCGAGTCAAATGGTGAAAATCGGCGTGGAGCGCACCGGAGTCGGCGGTTTTCCCTTGATGGTGCGTTCGGCGCAGACCAGTTTCGAATGGCTGAACCACGCGTATCGCAGCGAACCGCCGCTTTCGCGGAAATTGAAAACCATGGCGGGTGTGCCCATCCTGTTCATTCTCGCCGCGGACGATCCCGAATTGGCGGAATTTACCCGCCGCATGTTTTTGATTGC